>JAVBLF010000003.1:0-14214 GCA_031553675.1 Eubacteriales bacterium
AAGCAGACGAGGTAAAAGGCGAGTACGAAAGCGATGGGGTTTCGGCGGCTAAAATCGCGCATCTTGTCTCCTTTACGCTTCTTCGCTGTCGTCGAGTTGCTTTTGCATGACGATCACGTCGCGCATCACGCCCCACTTTTCCCCGACGCCGCGAAAGACGCCGACATGGGTGAAGCCGAAGCGTTCGTGAAAGCGGACGCTCTTTTCGTTGCCGCCCGCGATCCACGAGACGATGCAACGTAGGCCGCTTTTGCGCGCGGCGGCGAAGAGGCCGTCCATCAGTTGCGGGCCGATGCCGTGGGCGAGCTTGTCGGGCGCGACGTAGATCGAGAGCTCCGCCGTGAAGCGATAGCCCGGCCATGTGCGAAAGCGCGACAGGCTGGCATAGCCCGCAAGCGTGCCGACGTTGTCGATCGCGACGACGATGGGGCTTCGGGGCGAGTCGTGATCCTTCCACCAGGCGCGCGCGTCGTCGTCGGTCATGGCTTGGGTCTGCCAGAGAAAGTCGGTTTCGGCGATGTAATGGTTGCGGAGCGCCTGAAGCGCGGGCAGGTCGTCGATGCATGCGTGGCGGATCGTCATGGCTCTACCCCCTTGTTTTTTTATTGTAAGTGTTTTTAAAAAAAAACGCAATTCACTGCGCGAAAGAGAGCGCGATCGTGCATATTCTTCGGGGGCAAATTGCAGAATTGCGGCAAAAGCCCATCGGAGCATTCCTTTCCCTGGGGGATTTGCAACGGCCATCGCGAGAATATGCAATGTGCCTATTTTAAAGGCTTGCAGCCCATTGTCCCCCGCCTTGACGAGCTTTCTCCACTCCTCTATAATGGTATCGCAATCGTGGCAGTTTGCCCCCATTGACGTCGCAACCGTACGAATCGATTCCGTCAGGCGGCACCTTCACCGTGTTTCAGCACCTGTCGGGCGTTTGTGCGTTCGAGTTTCCCAATCCATTAGCACATCACCAGGGAGGACCATCATGGCAAGAACCATCACCACGGACGGCAATACCGCTGCCGCCCACATCGCTTACGCGTTTAGCGATGTCGCCGCCATTTACCCGATCACGCCTTCGTCGAACATGGCGGAAGTCGCCGACGACTGGGCCGCCAATGGCCAGAAAAACCTCTTTGGGCAGCCGGTTCGCGTCGTCGAAATGCAGTCCGAGGCAGGCGCGGCGGGCGCGGTACACGGCTCTTTGGCCGCGGGCGCACTGACGACCACCTTCACGGCCTCGCAGGGCTTGCTGCTCATGATCCCCAACATGTACAAGATCGCGGGCGAACAGATGCCCTGCGTCTTCCACGTTTCGGCCCGCGCCCTGGCAGCGCATGCCCTGAGCATCTTCGGCGATCACGCCGACGTGATGGCCACACGCCAGACCGGATTTGCCCTGCTCTCGAGCGCCTCTGTGCAGGAGATCAACGACCTCGCCATCGTCGCGCACATGGCGACGCTCGAATCGAATGTGCCTTTTGTCCACTTCTTCGACGGTTTCCGCAGCTCGCACGAGATCCAGAAGATGCAGCAGACCGAATACGACGAACTGCTGCCCCTGCTCGATCGCGAAAAGGTCGCCGCCTTCCGCGCGCGCAGCCTGAACCCCGAGCATCCCCACCAGCGCGGCACGGCGCAGAACCCCGACGTCTACTTCCAGAACCGCGAAGCCTGCAACACGGCCTATGCCGCCGTGCCTGCCATCGTGCAGGGCTGCATGGACAAGGTCGCCAAGCTGACCGGACGCGCCTATCACCTCTTCGACTACGTCGGTGCGCCCGACGCCACCGACATCATCATCTCGATGGGCTCGAGCTGCGACTGCATCGAAGAAACGGTCAATTACCTCAACGCCAAGGGTGGCAAAGTCGGCGCGATCAAGGTCCGCCTTTACCGTCCTTTCAGCGCCGAAGCTTTCTTGGCCGCCATTCCGAAGAGCGTCAAGCGCATCGCTGTGCTCGACCGCACGAAAGAAGCCGGTTCCTTCGGCGAGCCGCTCTACGTCGATATCTGCAGCGTGCTCATGGACGCCGGACGCGGCGACATCCGCGTCTTGGCCGGACGCTATGGCCTGGGCTCGAAGGAGTTCACCCCGTCGCACGTCAAGGCGGTCTACGACAACCTGGCCGGCGAAGGCAAGAACCACTTTACGGTCGGCATCGTCGACGACGTGTCGAACACCTCGCTCGCGATCAACGAAGAGATCTTCTCGGCGCCCGAGGGCACCTATGAGTGCAAGTTCTTCGGCCTCGGCTCGGACGGCACGGTCGGCGCGAACAAGAACTCGATCAAGATCATCGGCGACCACACCGACATGTACGCCCAGGGCTACTTCGCCTACGACTCGAAAAAGTCCGGCGGCTTTACGGTCTCGCATCTGCGCTTCGGCAAGCAGCCGATCCAGAGCCCTTACCTGATCAACAATGCCGACCTCATCGCCTGCCACAACGCCAGCTATGTCACGCGTTACAACATTCTCGGCGGCATCAAGGACGGCGGCGTCTTCCTGCTCAACAGCCCCTGGAAGAGCATCGAGGAGCTTTCCGCCAACCTGCCCGCCCGCATGAAACAGACAATCGCGAAGAAGAATCTCCGCTTCTACAACATCGACGCCGTGGCCGTCGCGCGCGAGACCGGCATGGGCAACCGCATCAACACCGTCATGCAGGCCGCCTTCTTCGAAGTCGCCAACGTCATCCCCAAAGAGCAGGCGATCGACTACATGAAGCAGGCCGCCAAGAAGACTTACGGCAAAAAGGGCGACGCCGTCGTGCAGAAGAACTACGAAGCGATCGACGCCTCGACAGCCGCGCTCCAGAAGATCGACGTTCCCGCCGATTGGGCGAACGCCACGACAGGTGCCGAGCCGATGCACGTCGAAGCGACGCCTTACTTTGACGATGTGGTCCGCCCGATCCTCGCGCAGGACGGCGACAGCCTGCCCGTCTCGGCCTTCACGCCCGACGGCACCGTTCCGGTCGGCACGTCGAAGTACGAAAAACGTGGCATCGCCGTCGAAGTGCCGGTTTGGCAGGCGGAAACCTGCGTGCAGTGCAACCGCTGCGCCCTGGTCTGCCCGCACGCCACGCAGCGCCCCTTCCTCTTCACGGAAGACGAAGTAAAAGATGCGCCTGCTTCGTTCAGCTACAAGAAGGCCAACGGCAAAGAATTCGAAGGCAAACAGTTTCGCATGCAGATCGCTCCGCTCGATTGCACGGGCTGCGGCAACTGCGTCGAGGTTTGCCCGACGAAGGCCAAGGGAACGCTTCAGATGAAGCCGCTCGCCGAAGTCGAAGCGAGCGAATCGGCCAACTGGGCCTACGCACAGAAACTCCAGCTCGCCGATCTCTCGGACGTCAACAAGGGCACGATCAAAAATAGCCAGTTCCTCCAGCCGCTCTTCGAGTTCTCGGGCGCTTGTGCGGGCTGTGGCGAAACACCCTACATCAAGCTCATCACCCAGCTCTACGGCGATCGCATGGTCATCGCCAACGCGACGGGCTGCTCGAGCATTTACGGCGGTTCCTCCCCCACCTGCCCCTACACGACGAACGAAAAAGGCCACGGCCCTGCCTGGGCCAACAGCCTCTTCGAAGACAACGCCGAATTCGGTCTGGGCATCCACCTCGCGCTCAAGCAACGCCGCGAACGCCTGTCCGACATCATGACCGCGCTCGAAGCGATGGAACAGCCCGCTGAATGGGGCCTGAAGGACGCAGCCCACGCCTGGCTCGACGGCAAGGACGATCCCGACGCCTCCCGCAAGGCCGGCGAAGCGCTCGACGCTGCGCTTGACAAAGCCATCGCCGCGTGCGGCACGTGCGGCTGCGAAGCCGACGCCCTTTACGCCGAAGCCAAGGACATGAAAGACCTCTACACCAAAAAGAGCGTCTGGATCTTCGGCGGCGACGGTTGGGCCTACGACATCGGTTACGGCGGCCTCGATCACGTGATCGCCTCGGGCGAGGACGTCAACATCCTCGTCCTCGACACCGAAGTCTACTCGAACACCGGCGGTCAGTCCTCCAAATCGACCCCGCTCGGCGCCGTCGCGAAGTTTGCCTCGGCCGGCAAGCGCGTCCGCAAAAAAGATCTCGGCCTGATGGCGACCAGCTATGGCTACGTCTACGTCGCGTCGGTCAACATGGGCTACGACCCCAACCAGCTCATCAAGGCCGTCACCGAAGCCGAGAGCTACAAAGGCCCGTCGCTGATCATCGCCTACGCACCTTGCATCAACCACGGCATCAACATGGGCAAGGCCCAGCAGGAAGCCAAGAGCGCCGTCGAAGCGGGTTATTGGAACTGCTTCCGCTACGACCCGCGCCGCAAGGAAAAAGGCGAAAATCCCTTCCAGCTCGACAGCAAGGCTGCGACGGCGTCCTACGAAGACTTCCTGATGGGCGAAGTGCGCTACACCTCGCTCGCCAAGCTCTTCCCCGAAACCGCCGCCGAACTCGCCAAGCGCGCCGCCGAAGAATCGGTCGCCAAGCGCGCCGAGCTCGAAAAGCTCGCGGCTACCGAGTAAGGGGGAGACGTTGGGGCTCTGCCCCAAGCCCCGCCAAAGGGTCAGGGACCCTTTGGAATCCCTTTCGTTTAGCTCAACACTGCAAAGGGTGGCAGGCGTATCTGCCGCCCTTTTTCATTCATCTCCAACCCAATTTATCGAAACCCTCTTTTCAGATAGGGATTCCAAAGGGGACTTGTCTCTTCGGTTGGGGGTTGGGGGGATTAAATCTCCCCAAATGCCTCCATTTTGCCGCATTTGCGCCGTTGTCATCTTGTGGTGAATGTGGTAGTATCGTTGAGGATTCATCTTGTTGCGACCGAATGAGGAGCGTTTATGGATACAAATGACAAAGATATGCGTGAAACGGGTTTGGGCGACGAAGTAACCATCGACATCGGCAAGGATGCAGACGGCCTGCGCGAAGGCGTGGAAGGGTTCGAAGCGGAAAGCGTGCTTGATCCGGATGCGCCCATGCTCGACGCGACAAAGGCGCCTGCGCCCGAAAAGCCGAAACCGAAAAAGCCCGACAAGCCCAAGGAAAAAACCATCTTCCCGCCGCTGATCTGCCTGGTGATCGCGCTGGGGGCCTTCATGTATTTCTTCTTGGCCGCATTCCCGCGCGTGATCACGTCTCAGGCCAAGCTGATCGCCGTCAATGAGGCCGTGACGCCGACGGTGCGCATCTCGGTCGATCCCGCCGTTTTGTACCGGACGGGCATCTCCACGCAAGGCGAGGAAGAAGGGGCGAACGCGAAAGCCGATTCCCAAATGTTCCTCTATGAAATGAAGGACGGCTACGCGCTCTTGGTCATCAAGACGAACGCGTTGCGCGCCTTTGCGAATGGCGATACCAAGACCTTGAGCGGAATCAAAATGCCGCCGATCTCGGAAGATTTGGTGGACGCCGTCGCGAACGTCGTCGCGCAGTTCGACGAAAAGTCGCCCGAAGAAGCCAAGGCGATCGCCGGAAAAATCCCCATGGTCGATATGACTGTCGGGACGAAAAACAACGCAAAAGCCCCTGCCATCGTCGCGGCGGTACTCGCCGGAGCATCGCTGTTCTGGCTGCTCCAACGCATGACCCTCCGTTCGACGCCCGCAAAGCGCCGCTCGCGTTCCCACAAATGAGATTGAAAAAGGGACCGGCGAAACCGTCGGTCCCTTTTTGATCGCATTTGCTTCTTTACTTCGTCCAGGCGAGCGCGCCCCGCACGTAGCAGGCCTGCACGTCGAGGGCGTCGTCGAGCACCACGAGGTCCGCCTGGTAGCCGCGCGCGATGCGGCCGATCTCGTCTTCGAGGCCGAGCACCTGCGCGGGAATGTAACTGAGCATGGCGAGCGCCCGCTCGAGCGGCACCTTGAGCAGCGTGACGAGGTTACGCAGCGCAGCGTCCATCGTCGCTGTGCTGCCGGCCAGTCGATCGCCGATTTTTGCTTGTCCGTCGCGAACGTCGATGCCTGTGCCGTCCATCATGTAGCGTCCGTCGGGCATGCCCGCGCCCGGCATGGCGTCTGTGCAAACGAAACCGAGGCCATCGCCCTTGCTTCGAAGCAGCAGCTTCGCCATCAGCGGGTGGACGTGTATGCCGTCGCAGACGAATTCGCAGCGGATGGCGTCGTTCGTCAGCATTTCGACCGTCGCGTTTGCGTCGCGGTGGTGGAGAGGCGGCATGGCATTGAACATGTGTGTTGCCAAGGAAGCGCCGCGTTCGATGGCGGCGCGGCAGGTCAGCGCGTCGGCCGACGTGTGACCCAGCGACACGACGATGCGTTCGGTGGCGAGGCGCTCGATCAGGTCCATAGCGCCCGGAAGCTCCGGCGCGATCGTCACGCGCACGACGACGTCTTCGCACCCATCGGTCAGCGAGCGGTATGCCTCCTCGGACGGCAGGCACAAGGCGGCTTCTCGGTGGATGCCGCGCGCATCCGGCGCCAAAAAGGGGCCTTCCAGGTGGGCGCCGACGATGCGGCTTCCTTGCTCGCGGGGCATGGCATCTTTGACGTCGCGCAGAAAAGCCTGTGTCTCTTCGACACCGCTGCTGACCGCGCTGGGACAAAACGAAGTCACGCCAAAGCGCGGCAGCTGCTCTGCCATCGCCAACGTACCGCCGGGCTGCATGCAGCCGTGGCCCATGCAGCCGTGTATGTGCGTATCGACAAAGCCGGGCGCGACGATCTGCCCTTCCATGTCGATGATTTCAGCGTCCTCCGTCAAAATGTCGTCTCGGCACCCTACGCGCACGATATGCCCCGCATCGATCGCCAGGGCGTCGGCCAGCAAAAACGCGTGACCGTCAAACAGTTTTGCGTTATGCAAAAGCTTCATATGACATTCCTTTCTTTCACGATCATTATAGCGCAAAAAGCGTATGATCGCTAGAATGCATTGTGAAGTGGCATTGGCAAAGTACCTATTCAGTTTTGCGGAAAATCCCCTTGCGCGTTGCGAACCCCGCCGCACCCAATATGACAAGCGCGCCGCATACCGGTCCGGCGATGCCGGTCAAGGGCACGTCGGTCGTCGCCTCTTCGAGACGCACGGCTTCTACTTCAACGATGGGGGGCGGTATCGCGCCGGGGCGCTGTGTGGCGGTAAGGTTTATGATGCGCACACCTGCGGCTGGCGGCCGTATGATCGACGCGTAGGGTATGGGTGTGGGCGTTGGGAGCGGCATGGGTATGGGCGTCGGCGTGGGTGTGGGCGTCGGTGTCGGTGTAGGTGTGGGCGTCGGTGTTGGTGTCGGCGTCGGTGTTGGTGTGGGCGTCGGTGTGGGCGTTGGTGTGGGCGTGGGCGTGGGCGTCGGTGTGGATGTCGGAGCAGGCTTGAGCGTGGCTTGCGGCGTCGGCGTGGCGAGCGGCGGCGCAAAGTAACTCCGGATCGTCGTCTGGCCATATGCGTTCATAAAGGGGATATCGTAGTCCTTCGACAGCGCCGTCGTCGCGCTGCCATCGCTGACATCCATCGTCAACCGGGCACTCTCCAGAGCGGGATGAAAGACGCCGGGCGCCCTGAGAGCTGTGGCATCGAGTTTGACGTAGTAGGCGAGTTGGTAGTTTTCGTCCGCCTGCACCGTCGTGATCTTCCACTTCCAGTCGCGTCCCGAGCCGGTAACGTAGCCGGCATCGAGCGCGGCATTGGGTACGCTCGTATCCATGATCGGCTGCTGCCCGTACTGCACGACCGAATACATCGGCCCCACTTTGCCCCACACTTGGGCGGCGATACCGGAGAGCGCGGCGATTTGCCCGGCATAGCCCCGGAAGATCGGCACGAGGTTGGCCCCGCCGCTGCTCAGGTAACGGATCGCGGTAGGCGATTGGCAGGCTTTGCGGAACTCTTCGATCGCGCTGCCGTAGTACGCCGTTGCGCCCGACCAGCCAGGTGACGGCCCCCAGGATGCGGCTGTGTTGCCCGCCAGCGTGTCGTAAGGGGCGGCGATCGCGACGGCGTATTCCTCGGCGATGGCTTCGCTCTGGGGAAAGCCGGTCTTCGGATCGTAACTGCGCATGGCGATCTCGCCGGACAGAGCGCCCTGCTTCGGATCGCCGCCATAGGCGTTGTCGAGGCCAAGTCCGATCACCCAGAGCTGCGCGCCCAAGCCGTTGCCGAGTGTCGATGTGTAGGCGGGGTGGCTGGAGTGCCCCAAGATCCGAGAGTCAAAGCCCGCGATGCTGCCGACCGCGTTCGGCGACGCAAGGGAATAGGCGGCAAAGCTCTCGCCCGGATCTGCTTTGATCGCCTTGGCGATCATGAGCGCGTCGCAGCGCATGGCGTTTTCGGTTGGACCGTTTCCTTCGCCGAAAAAGTCGCCGCCATCGGTGAGCAGGATGACGAACTTATGCGCCGCGTTCGAACCGCGCAGGATTTGGTAGGCCGGCATGAGCCCCGAAGCCAGGTGTGTCGCGTGCTTGGGTTCGTAGCCGCCGCCTGCCAGCGCCGACAAGTCTTGTTCGAGGCGCGCAAGTTCGTTCTGCGTATAGAAACCTTGACCGTTCGGTTGGGGCGGCGCGTCAGGATCGTCGGCCGCAAAGTAGTCAAAACACA
Source organism: Eubacteriales bacterium (assembly GCA_031553675.1). Taxonomy (GTDB): domain Bacteria; phylum Bacillota; class Clostridia; order Christensenellales; family CALWSW01; genus JAVBLF01. Next base: position 8,553 of record JAVBLF010000003.1, read on the forward strand.
CGAAAGCGACGCGCGAATGCGCCGCACCCGCCGCACCGTTGGGGTTGCGCTGTGGATCGAGCAGGATTTGTCCCGTCTCGATCGCGCCCTCCAAGGCCAGATCCCAGCGGGTTCTCCCGCCCGCAACGGCTGTTTTCATGCTGTCCGACGCGTCGATCACGACGACGACATCAACGCTGCCCGGCGTGATCGACCCGCTTGCAGGGCTTGCGATGTCTTCTGCCTCCAACGACAACTGCACGCGAAAGACGTCGTTCCCGATGTGGGAGACATCCGTGCTGAGTTTGGCATTTCCCTGTGTCGCCAGCGCCCTGGGCGCCTGGATGGCCGACGCGATCGCCAAACACAACAAAAGCGCAAACGCCATCGCCTTTTGAATGCTCCTCATGTGCACACACTCCCCACAAATAATTGGATGAGGTTAACATACAAACATCATAGCATGAAAATAAGCCAAATTTCAACCATTCATATTGATTTTATGTGTTCTAATTAGTCCGAATTTCGGGCGTTCCAAATTTTAAGAACGCAATAAAAATGGGACAAATTGCGTTTTTTTGCATTTTAAGTGCTCCAAATTAGCGAATGCAATGGTGTCGGGTTCGCCTGAAAAAGCGCAAAAAGCGGCGTATTTTGTCGTCTTGCTTCGATCCTTCGTCAGCACAAGCGCCAAAACTTTGCTTTCGCGAAGGCGTCGCTCCCGTCGCATTCCGACCAAAAGAAACGAGCACCCCATTCGGCAGCGTGCTCGTTTCTTTGTGAGTCCAATCGGGATCTCGGTCTTGCGATGGATCGTTGCCGCGGCGCGTGCTTCCATTTTGCGAAGCAGGTCTTGCTGCGCTTATCTCTTTTTGACGCCCAGCGTGACTGTTTCGCCGTTGATGTTCCACGCCTTTGTGAAACCATCGGCGGGGCTGGCGATCGCATCGGACAGCGTGGCGCGGCAGATCACGTCCTGATGCTTGTCGAGGATGGCGGCGATCGCGTCGTTGCCTTCGTGCGAGAGGACGATGTGATCGGTCACGTCGAAATCGGCCTCTTTGCGGAGGGTCTGCACTTTCGAGATGATTTCGCGGACGAAGCCTTCCTCGATCAGCGCGTCGGTGAGGTTGCCGTCGAGCACGACCGTGACGCCGCGATCGGCTTGCGCGATGAAACCGGGCTTCTGGGTCATTTCGTAGAGGGCGTCGGATTCCTCCATGCGGACGACCTGGCCCTCCAGCTCGAACTCGAAAGCTTCGCCGCGACGGAAGCGATCGACCACGGCGTTGCCGTCGACGGTTTTCAGGTAGGCCGAGATTTGGCCGAGTACCTTGCCGTACTTGGGGCCCATCGTGCGAAGCTGCGGTTTGATCTCGTAGGTGGTGAAAGCCGTCGTGTCGTCCGTGAAGACGACGCGCTTGACGTTGAGTTCGTCCGCGATGACGGCGAGGTGGGCGGCGCCCGCTTCGGCGCCCGAAACGTACATGACGGCCAATGGCTGGCGGTTTTTCAGGCCGGATGTGCTGCGCGCCGCGCGTCCGAGCACGACGATGTCGAGCGTATTGGCCATGCTCTCTTCGAGCGCTTTGTCGATGCGCCTTTCGTCGGCGGTCGGGTAGTCGCACAGGTGGATCGATTCGGGTGCGTCGGGCAGGACAGGTCGAACGATGTTCTGGTAGATGGCTTCGGTCATGAAGGGTACAAAGGGCGCGGACAGGCGGCCTAGTGTTTCGAGCACCGTAAAGAGCGTCATGTAGGCGGCTTCTTTGTCGTCGGTCATATCCGGCCCCCAGAAGCGTTCCCGACAGCGGCGGACGTACCAGTTGCTCAGTTCATCGACGAAATCTTGCAGAGCGCGGGCGGCTTCCGTGATGTGAAGCACTTCGAGTTCGCCATCGACGAAACGGACGGTCGAATGCAGGCGCGACAGAACCCAGCGATCCATCTCGGTCAGCTTGTCGTCGCGCAATTCGTGGAGGGCGGGGTTGAAGGAATCGATCTCGGCGTAAAGCGCATAGAAGGCGTAGGTGTTCCAATAGGTGCCCATGAACTTGCGCTGCATTTCGCTGACGTTGCCCGGGCCGAAGCGGCTGGGCAACCACGGGGCGGACGCCGTGAAGAAGTACCAGCGGACGGCGTCGGCGCCCTGCGCGTCGAATACCACCCAGGGATCGACGACGTTGCCGACGTGCTTGGACATTTTGCGGCCGTCTTGATCGAGTACGTGGCCCATGACGATGCAGTTTTGGAAGCTGGCCTCGTCCATCAGCAGGGTCGAGATCGCGAGCAGGGTGTAGAACCAGCCTCGCGTCTGGTCTACGGCCTCTGAAATGAAATTGGCGGGGTAACGCGCGGCGAACTGCTCTTGGTTCTCAAAAGGATAGTGCCATTGCGCAAAGGGCATGGAACCCGAATCGAACCAGCAGTCGATCACCTCGGGCACGCGGGTCATCTGGCCGCCGCAGTCAGGGCAGGTCAGATGCACACGGTCGATGTGGGGCTTGTGGAGTTCGAGCGTTTCGGGCATGTCGGGGCTCATGGCGCGCAGCTCTTCGCGGCTGCCGACGACGTGGCGCTTTCCGCAGTCGTCGCAGAACCAAACGGGGAGCGGGGTTCCCCAGTAGCGTTCGCGCGAGAGGCTCCAGTCGATCACGTTTTCGAGGAAATTGCCCATGCGCCCGTGTTTGATGTTGTCGGGGAGCCAGTTGACCGATTCGTTGAAGCGGAGGAGCTTTTCCTTCACCTTGGTCATCTCGATGAACCAGCTCGCGCGGGCGTAGTAGATCAGCGGCGTGTCACAGCGCCAGCAGAAGGGATAGCTGTGCTCGTAGGGCAGCGCTTTGAAGAGCTTTCCGGACTCCCGCAGCGCTTCCTCGATCTTGGGATCGGCGTCCTTGACGAAAAGGCCGTCCCAAGGCGTGCCGCCCCAAAGCTTGCCGGCCGGATCGACGAGCTGGATGAAAGGCAGGTCGTACTTTTTGCCGATGCGTCCGTCGTCCTCGCCGAAAGCGGGCGCGATGTGGACGATGCCGGTGCCGTCCTCCGTCGTGACGTAACTGTCGACGGTGAGGTACCAGCCCTTTTTGTCGTTGGCGTGGGCGGCAGTGAAGTCGAAGAGCGGCTCATACGCGAGCCCGCCGAGATCGCTGCCTTTGCGTGTTTCGATCGCGGGCAGCGCTTCGCCGAACACGCTCTCGACGAGTGCGTGCGCGAGGATGTAGCGCTTCCCTTGGTGCTCGACCGTGTCGTAGTCGGCGTCCGGACTGACGCAGAGCGCAACGTTGCTCGGCAGCGTCCAGGGCGTCGTCGTCCAGCCGAGGAAGTAGGTATTCTCGGCATCGAGGGCGCGAAAACAAGCGATCAACGACGTCTCGACGACGTCCTTGTAGCCCTGGGCGACCTCGTGGCTGGAGAGCGCCGTGCCGCAGCGGGGGCAATAGGGCACGGTTTTGTGGCCCTGGTAGAGCAGGCCCTGTTCGTCGATGCGCTTGATCGCCCACCATTCGGACTCAATGTAGTTGTCCTCATAGGTGACGTAGGGGTCGTTCATGTCGACCCAAAAGCCGACCCGCTTGGTCATGCGCTCCCATTCATTGGTGTACTTCCAGACCGATTCCTTGCATTTTACGATGAAGGCTTCGACGCCGTATTCTTCGATCTGTTCCTTGCCGTCGAGACCGAGCTGTTTTTCGACCTCCAGCTCGACGGGCAGCCCGTGCGTGTCCCAGCCGGCCTTTCGCAGGACGTCGTAGCCCTTCATGGCGCGGTGGCGCGGAATCAGGTCTTTGACGCAGCGCGTGAGGATGTGCCCGATGTGGGGCTTCCCGTTGGCGGTCGGCGGACCGTCGTAGAAGGTATACGGTGTCTTGCCTTTGTTCTTGGCGACGCTCTTTTGGAAGATCTCGTTGTCCTCCCAAAAGCGGATCACGTCCTCTTCGCGGGGGACGAAGTTGAGATCGGGGTTGACTTTCTGATACATGACGACCTCCATTTTTTCCTTTCTTTTCTTGAAAGAAAAGAAACAAAAGAACTTTTCACATGCCTGCGGCATCCCCGGAATGCACGCCACCTTCATGGCGTGCGTTCCGTTGTTTTGAATGCGCTCGTTGTTCGGCTACGCTTGCAAGTTTGTTCTGTTCTGCGTTCATCGGGGTGGCTTGCGTCGAGCGAGCCATCCCGGGGAGAAACGAAAGTTTTTGCGCAGCTTTTTTCAAAAAGCGCGTATCCAGCGCGTACCCAACAAAAAAGCCATTCGCTCCATAGGGCGAATGACCGCGGTACCACCTATTTTCGACGCGTCGCAAACGACATGTCCTCCAGCCCGTAACGGGGGCGACTCGGCCGGAATTACTCGCGAAAACGCTTTCATACCGGCGCTCCGGGGTGATCTTTGCCCTCGGTTCCGCCCGCCACGCTCACACCCTCTCGCGGCTCGCTTTTGGCTTCCCCGTCGCTACTGTCCCCATCTGCGCTTTGCTCATAGTATATTGCAATTCGTCCTTATTATACAGAGTTTGCCGGGATTTTGCAAAGAAAAAAGAGCGCCGCTTCGTCAGCTTTTTCGGCGTCTGCGGGAATGGATTATCCTTGTCTTGACCGCGGGCCAGAGCGCTTGATATACTCTTCGGAGCGCGTTTGCCGAAAGGAATACACCATGCTGATCGACCTGTTGGTGCAGTACAAAGGGATCATACTCTACCTCTTTTTCGGTGGGTTGACGACCCTGATCAACATCGTCGCCTATACGGTCTTGGATCGCCGCCTGTCGAAAACCGCCCTCGATCCCAAAGGCGTGACGATGATCGCCAACGGCATCGCATGGTTTCTCGCCGTGTTGTTTGCCTACGTGACGAACAAGATCTGGGTGTTCGAGAGTGCGACTGCAACGACGGCGGAACTCATGCTGGAAATCGCCCTCTTCTTCGCTGCGCGCGTCGCCACTGGCCTCGTCGATATGGCCATCATGCTCGTTGGCGTCAATGTCATGCACGCCCACAAACAAGGAACAAAGATCGTTTCCAACGTGATCGTGGTCGTGCTCAATTATGTGCTGAGTTTGCTCGTCGTCTTCCGGCGCTAAGAGCCTGTTTAGTAACTCGCCTTTGATGGATTTTCGCGTGGGATTTTTGTCGGGCGAGGAAGCGCCGACAAAGCATGGCGGAAATCCCACCAAAAAGGCGCAAAGTGGAGATGCGAAACAGACTCTAAAGGATTGGCTGCTGCAAAAGCGGCGATGCGCGCGAACTTCGCCTTGACAAGCCATTGCACGTACTCTATAATAGTTTCGTTGCGGTGTCGCCGCAATCCATTCGGAGAGGTGTCTGAGTGGTCTAAGGTGCTCGCCTGGAAAGCGGGTGTACGCGAATAACGTACCGGGAGTTCGAATCTCCCCCTCTCCGCCACAAAGCCCTAATCTATCGAGATTATGGGCTTTTTTCATGCCCTTGTTTTGGTGTCGCATGTTTCAGGTATTGAATGTTTTCCGGTCTGGTGCCGATCTGCGTGGATATCAACGCCAATCAAGGGTTGAACTTTGTTCAGGCAAAAATGGGATGATCCTTATGGTGCGCGGGCGATTGATAATCGCCCCTACAGGCGCATAAACAAGGCTATCGGGATTTAGGGGCGATTATCAATCGCCCCCGCCCCATAAGGATCATCCCCTTTTTGCCTGAACAAA
>JAVBLF010000054.1:0-12498 GCA_031553675.1 Eubacteriales bacterium
GGCTGTCAATCCGCGCGCCGTTTTCCGCTCGTTTCACGATCCCATTGGGTAAGGAGGAATCACTTTGAAATTCAGCAAGTTTATCGTGATCCCCATCATCATCGCCGTCCTCGCCTGCATCATGCAGATCTTCGACCAACTTCTCGCCGCGCACACGCCGATCGGCGATTATCTCGCGGGCGGCGGCTCGTGGATCGCCTTCCAGGCCTGGGCCGTCTACTTCCTCGGCGGCTGCAACGTCCACGGCGGCGTCAAGGGTTTCATTTCCTACGCACTCGGCATCGCGGCCTCGATCCTGATCATGGTGCTGGGCGGCGCTTTCGGCGGCTTCTTCGGCGTACCGATCGCCATCCTCCTGATCGTCATCCCTTGCATCTGCCTCGAGCGCGCCGAGATCACGAGCTATGTGCCCGCGCTCTTCATCGGTGCCGGCGCTTACTTCGGTATCATGGGCTATATCTCGCCCACCACGGCGCACGCGGGCGCTTTCGTTCCCTTTGCCCTCGTCGAGCTTTTCTACTGCCTCTTTGGCCTCGTTTGGGGCTGGATCACCGTCACGCTTCGCACGGCCTACGAAAAGAGCGTCAAGTAAACCGCGCATGCATTGCGCGAAACAAGCTTAAAACGGAGGAATCGCCATGTTCGAAATCGTCCACATCGGCATCCCGACCACCCAGGAAAAGCCCGGCGAAATCCACATCGAAGGCGCTAAAATCTTCATCACCGAACCCGAACAATCGCCCTTTGCCATCGAGTATGTCCGCTTCCTGCCCGGCACTGTATTTCCGGAGTGCATGCATTACGACGTTCACGTCGCCGCCAAGGTCGACAGCATCGACCACTACGCCGCTCTCGCCGACGAGACGATCGTGCCCAAGATGGACAACGGCGACAGCTACCTTTGCTTCGTGAAAAAGGACGGCTGCATCATCGAGCTGATCGAGATGAAGTAGATTTGTTCTGCGCAAAAAGAGAGTGGCCGCAAAGACCACTCTTTTTTGCATGGAGATTTCGCGGGCGATCGGGCATCGCGCTAACTTGGGGTTGTCATGCTCTGGCCCAGCGCGATGAGCCGGAACAGGCGGTAGGCGGCATCCGAGACGAGCGCGGCGGCGTTCGCCATGGCGTTTTCGATCGTCATGACGCCGTTGATCGCGGGTAGGATCGAGGAGATGCCACAGTCGTAGAGGGCTTCGGCGCCCGCTCCCATGCCGCCGACGACGGCGACAGCGGGGATCCCCAGTCGTTTGCAGGCCATCCCGACGCCGTAGAGCACCTTGCCACAGGCCGACTGCGCGTCGGCGCGGCCCTCGCCGGTGACGACGAGGTCAACTCCCTCCAAGCGGGCGTCGAAGTCGCAAATGTCGAGTACGGTTTGGATGCCCGATTGGAGTTTGCCGTCCAGAAATACGCGGTAAGCCGCGCTCAAGCCGCCCGCCGCGCCGCTGCCCGGGACAGTCTGGAGGTCGATGCCGCTCATCGTTTGGAGCAATTCGGCGTAGTGCTGCATGCCGCGTTCGAGTGCGTCGAGCTGCTCAGGCCTGCCGCCCTTTTGCGGGCCATACACGTAAGTCGCGCCTCGCTCGCCGCAAAGCGGGTTGTCGATGTCGCAGATCACGGTGAACGTCGATTCGCGGATCGCCGGATGCAGGCCGCTCGTGTCGATGCGCGCAATCCGACCGAGCGAAGCGCCGACCGCTTCCACTGCGTTTCCCGCCACATCGAGGAAGCGAACCCCCAGCGCTGCCATCGCGCCGATGCCGCCGTCGTTCGTCGCGCTCCCGCCGACGCCCAGGATGAAGCGCCGCAGTCCCGCGTCGAGGGCATGCGCGATGAGCTGGCCGGTGCCGAAGGTCGTGGTCTGGGTGGGGTCGCGTTGGTCAGGCGGGAGCAAGGGCAGGCCGGACGCCTGCGCCATTTCGATCACGGCCGTTCCGCCCTCGAGGATGGCATAGCGGGCTTCGACTGGGGCAAAACGCGGCCCCGCAACGTCGACGCAAACCGAACGTCCGCCCAGCGCGGCGAGCAGCACATCCATCGTGCCTTCTCCGCCGTCTGCCAGGGGGAGGGAGACGCAAACACAGTCCGGAAAGACGATCCGCGCCTGTGCTTCCAAAAGGGCGGCGACTTCGGCAGCGTCGAGCGATCCTTTGAAGGAATCGGGTGCCAAAAGCAGTTTCATGCCGCGCCTCCTCGCTTCCTCATGACGTGCGGAAATTCATCGGGACATAGGTGGGGCAGCGCGCTTCGACCGCTTGCAGCCGAAGCCGCGCGAAGTCTTGCAGACCGTTGACCAGCGGGATCGCGCTCATCGCGTCGCCGATCAAAGGCCGCGCGTAGGCGACGAAGTCGTCCGTCACGTCCATACCGTCCGGCGCGATCCATGTTGGCGGGAGGAAGCGCTCCGAATTCGCGATCACATCGAGCGGTACTGTGTCAAAGTATGCGCGATAGGCGGGGGCGCTTTCGTCGCGCAGGATGGTCGCCATCTGCCCGCTGACGCCCAAAAAGGCCTGTTCGACGGCGTGGCGCGCGACTTGGACCGCTTCTTCGACGTCGATCGGGGAACGGCAGACCGATGTCGCCCGCTGGAGCACGCCGGGAAGCTGTCCGGTCGCCGTGCCGCGGGCCGGCATGCCGCGGCGGTTGAGCGCGTTGACGAGCTGCTGGGCGACGGAAATCTCGCTCGCGCCGTATTCGGTGTGGCCGAAGCCATCGACCCGCGCACCGATGTCCTCGCCCGTCTCGAAGCCCTCGTTGACGACGATCTTGCAGCGACCAAAGCGGCGCAGACGGTCGTCGACAGCATCGAAGACCCGTTCCATCGGCGTGTGAGATTCGGCGAAGAGCAGGAGCATCGGCGTTTGGCGTTCGGGGTCGGCCAGACGCGCCGCCGCCGTGATGAAGCCGGATTTGCGCCCCATAGCCTGCACGACCGACACCGGCTCGCTGACACACATGCCGCGGTTCTCCTCCTCGACGTCCTGCATCAGCATGGCCCAGTAGCGCGCGACGCTGCCATAGCCCGGCGTGTGGTCGATCAAGGTGCGGGCCTCGTCGCCAAGGTCGTTGTCGATCGTCTTGGGAATTCCCATGACGGTGAGGTCGTAGCCTTGGGATCGCGCGAGCTGCTCGACCTTGTGCGCCGTGTCCATCGAATCGTTGCCGCCGATGTAGAAAAACGTGCCGATGTCGTGCGCATGCAGCACATCGACGATGCGCGAAAAGTCTTCCTGCGCGTCCGGCTGGAGCTTGTACCGGCAGGTGCCGATCGCGCCCGACGCCGGCGTGTGGCGGAGCTTGGAGAGCTCGGCGGGATCTTCGGCGTAGAGATCGGCGAAACGTTCGGTCAGGATCCCTTCGACGCCGTGCAGCGCGGCAAAGAGCGTACCGCCCGATTCCATGGTGCGCGCGCATCCATCGACGACGCCGAAGAGCGAAGCGTTGATCACGGGTGACGGGCCTCCCCCCAGGGCGACCAGGGCATTGCGGGTTTTCATGGGCATCCTCCAATTGGGTGTCGGTCGTATGGATACGGGTTTCATGCGAATCAAGAGTTGAACTTTGTTCAGGCAAAAATGGAATGATCCTTATGGTACGCGTGGTACGCGGGCGATTGATAATCGCCCCTACATCCCGATAACCTTGTTTGTGCGCCTGTAGGGGCGATTATTAATCGCCCGATGCAGCAAAACGGCCTCGCAATACGTTAGGTTCGCACCCTTGATTCGCATTCATAATCGCCCCTACATCCCGATAGCCTTGTTTGTGCGCTTGAAGGGGCGATTATCAATCGCCCGTTGCAGCAATACAGCCTCGCGATACGTTAGGTTGGTACCCTTGATTCGCATTCGAAATCAAACATTCGTCGACGAAGCGTCATGGACAAGTCCACGGAACACTTCCACGGCGACGCCGATCAGTGCGTCGCTAAAGTCGAAATCGTGTGTGTGCCAGCCCGACACGTCGCCCGCGCCGAGGAAGAAAAACGCGCCGGGGACGAGCTTCGTGTAGTGGCCGAAGTCTTCCGAACTGCGGATCGGATCGACGAGATCAACGCAAGGCCGTCCGTTGGCGGCGCAGACGCGGCGAATCGCTTCGACGTTTTCCGTATGGTTGAAGGTTTCGGGGAAGGCGTCGTGGATCGCGATGTCGTAGCGCAAATCGTGGGCGTCGCAGCGTTGGGCGACGGTCGCTTCGATCGCTGCGCAGAGTTCTTCCAGCTCGTCTTCGTATTGCGCGCGGCAAGTCAGGCAGAGTTCCGCCTCGCCGGGCGATACGCCGAAGGCCTTTTCGCCCATCCAAATGTGGACGACCGTGCAGAGAACGAGGCCGCGGCGGGTTTCGGGCGCGAAGATGGCCGGGAGCGCGGCGATGGACTCCGCGATGGCGAGCGCGGGGTTTTTGCCGTTTTCGGGGATGCTGGCATGGGTGGGCGCGCCGTGGAAGCGAATCGCCATGCCTTTCGAAGCGCACATGATCGTGCCTTCGCGCACGAAAACCTGTCCCAGCGGTGCGGCGGGCAGGTTGTGGTAGCCATAGATGGCGGCGATGTCTTGTTCGCGCAGCAGATCGCAGCATTCTTTGGCGCCGTCACCGGTTTCTTCGGCGTGCTGGAAGAGAAAATACACGTCGCGAGGCGCGCCTTCCCGCGCGATCGCGGTCGCAAACGCAGCCAAGGAGGCGCAGTGGCCTTCGTGTCCGCACTTGTGGGCCGCGCCCGGACACAGCGAATGGTAGGGGAGGGCGTCGTTTTCGTCAAAGGCGATCGCGTCCATGTCGGCGCGAAACGCGATGCCGGGGCCGGGCTGTCCGGAGCGGTATCGGGCATAAAACCATAAGCCGCGATCGACGATTTCCAGGTCGGTGTGCGCCCTGAGGTAAGCCATGAGGTGTGTTTTCGTCCAGCTTTCGCAGTTGGAGAGTTCGGGGTGTGCGTGCAACTCGTGCCGCAGCGTGACGGCACTTTCCCATTCTCCCGATCGTTCCACTTGTGTCAACAAGGCCAAAGACCCTCCTTTTTTCTCAATCATAGATCCCGCTCTTTCGGTTGTCAATTTTGTTTGGCAAACAGTAGGCAAGCTCTCGTCACGACAAAAAAAACCACATACCACTCAGAATCGTTTTATTTTGCGTTCGACAAAAAAGGACTGTCGAATTGCGGGCGTTGGGTACAAGTTCTCAGCGCAAAAATGTCCCTCCCGCCTCTGCGATGGTGTGTCGAAGGCGAGTGGATCCCCCTGCTTCAGGCAATGCACCGTTTCCATCGCCATCGGCTCGCGTACGTGTAAGCGCTCATGTTTCACAATATAACATACCTTTCACTTCTCATTTCGAATGGTGCGGGGTGAAGACGCACACCCATGTGGCATAGGTGACGATGGCGTTTGTGATGTGAGGGCTAGTGACGGATGCGCTTGGCCGACGCGCGTTCGGAATGGGATTTGGGAACTCTTAATCGATTTTCTGTTGTACATACCGCGCCAGAAATTTATAAATTTTGCGTCGGTTTGCATGAATATGCGACGCGAGCAGGCGCTAACCGTGTTGACAAAGGCCCTTTCGTATAATACAATAGGTGCATTATTATCAAGGGGGGTACCGTTGTGTTCAAAAAGATCTCTGCATTGGTTTTATGCACTCTTCTGGGTCTCTCAATGGTCGGCTGCGGTGGCGGCGGAGCGGCCAACAGCGATGTCGTCAAGGTCGGCTGGATCGGCTCTCTGACCGGTGACCAAGCGGTCTGGGGCACCTGCGAATCGCAAACCGTCAAGATGTTCTTCGACGAACTGAACGAAAGCGGTGGCTTGCTCGGCAAAAAATTCGAAGTCGTGGCCCAGGACACCAAGGGCGACGCCACCGAAGCCGTGACGGTCGTCAAGCGTCTCACCACCCAGGACAAAGTCGTTGCCATCATCGGCCCGAACTCCAGCGGCCAGGCCATCCCGCTCTCCCCGGTTCTCGAAGAAACCAAAGTCTGTGACATCGCCACCGTTGCGACGAACCCCAAGGTTACGCTCAACGACGACGGTTCTGTCAAGCCCTACAACTTCCGCGTTTGCTTCATCGACCCCCACCAGGGTTCGGTCGCGGCCGGCTTCTCCTTCGACGTGCTCGGCGCGAAGAAGGCTGCCATCCTCTATGACGTCGGTGACGACTACTCGCAGGGCATTTCGCAGTTCTTCGAAGAATACTTCGTCAAAAAGGGCGGCCAGATCGTCGCAAAAGTAGCCTTTAAGACCGGCGACGTCGAGTTCCGCGCCCAGCTCACCAAGATCAAAGAAGCTGCCCCCGACGTCATCTTCATGCCCTTCTCCTACAAGGAAGTCGCGCTCTCGGCCAAGCAGGCCCGCGAACTGGGCATCACGGCGACGATGATCGGCACGGATACCTGGCCGAGCGAACAGCTCCTCGAAATGGCGGCCGACGCCGTTGACGGCTCCTACATCGTCAACCACCTCGACTATGCCGATCCCGACGTCCAGGAATTGAAGAACAAGTACAAAGACAAATTCGGCAAAGAAGGCGAGATCAACACTTACCTCGCTTGGGACGCCTGCACCATGCTCGTCGAAGCGATCAAAAAGGCCAACAGCTTCGATCCCGAAGCCATCCAGAAGGCCATGACCGAAACCGACTTCAAGGGCATCACCGGCCAGATCAAAATCGGCGCTGACACCCACAACCCCGAGAACAAAGACGCCGCGATCATCCAGATCAAAGACGGCGGCTACCAGTTCGTTCAGAAATACAAACCCGAATAAACACGTCATTTCAATTGCAGCATTCGATTCGATAACATAAAGAGACAATGCCGAAATCAAACATCCGGGAAATTTCGAAAAAGTGTGCTCTGCACACTTTTTCGACTTTTCGCCCCTCCGCTTTGCGCATTTGCATGCAATGACATTGCGGTCGCCCGTCGGATCGAAGTGTTTCGCGCACAAAAGTACTCCGCGCACAAGGAGGAACTCATGCTCAATTTCGTGCAACAACTGATCAACGGCCTGTCCATCGGCAGCGTCTACGCGCTGATGGCGGTCGGCTACTCGCTGGTCTACAGCATCATGAACTTTTCTAACTTTGCCCACGGCGGCGTCATCATGTTTGGTTCCTACTTCGGGTTCTTTCTCATGACGCTGTTTCACTTGCCGTTTCCCGTTGCGTTTCTCGGCGCGACGGTGCTGGCCGGGCTTCTCGCGGTGCTCGTCGAGCGCACAGCCTACCGGCCTCTGCGCAACCGGCGCGCACCCTTCCTCTACTTCATCATCTCGGCGATGGGCGTTTCGATCTTCCTCGAAAACATCGTCATCGCCACGATCGGCCCGACCTTTCGCACCTATCCGAACATCTTCGGAGAGACGCCTTTTCACCTCGGTGCGCTGACCATCGGCCGCATCGACATCGTCATGTTCGTCATATCGACCGTCTGCCTCGGCATCCTCATTTTCATCATCGACTACACGAAAATCGGCAAAGCGATCCAGGCGACGGCCTTCAACATGAAGGGCAGCGCGCTGATGGGGATCAACACGGATATGATCGTCTTTCTGGTCTTTTTGATCGGCGGTCTTTTGGCCGGCGCGGCGGGCATGCTCTTCGGCATGAAGTACACCGTCTACCCGCAGATCGGCAACATTACGACGAAGTCTTTCATCGCGGCGGTTTTCGGTGGCCTGGGCAGCGTACAGGGCGCCGTGATCGGTTCGGTCTTGCTGGGTGTGATCGAGACTTTGACGTCGGGCTACCTGTCGAGCCAATATCGCGACCTCATATCCTTCGCGCTGCTGATCTTCGTGCTGATCTTCCGTCCGACCGGCCTGATGGGCAAGGCGACGGAAGACAAAGCGTAAAGGGGGTGTCGGCATGAGTTGGTATTATGTGCAGGGCATTTTGACGCTGGTCGGCATCTACATGATCTCGGCGCTGGGCCTCTCGCTTTTGACGGGCTTCACCGGATTGTTTTCCTTTGGGCACGCCGCTTTCATGGCGATCGGCGGTTACATGACCGCCATGCTCATGGTGAATTTCCACGTCCCCTTCCTGTTGGCGCTCGTCTTGGGGGCAGCGATCACGAGCTGTGTGGCCTTTTTGATCGGACGCCTGACGCTCAATCTCAAGGGCGACTACTTCTGTATCGCGACGCTGGGTTTCGGCGAGGCGATCCGCCTGATCTTCGACAACGTGCAGTATTTCGGCGGCGCGCGCGGATGGCCGAACATCCCGCAAAAGACGACGCTTCTGATCGTCGTCGTCATCGACATCATCGCGATCATCGTCATGCGCAGCATCGTCAAGTCCAAACAGGGGCGCAACATGATCGCGATTCGCGAGGAAGAACTGGCCAGCCGCGTCATCGGCGTGGACGTCTTCCGCTACAAGGTCATGTCGCTGATGATCAGCGCGTTTTACGCGGCGATCTCGGGCGGTCTGCTGGGTACCTACATGACCTTCCTCCAGCCCAAGATGTTCGCCATGGTCAAATCGACCGAGCTGACGATCATGGTCATCTTTGGCGGGCTGGGTTCGATCAGCGGCACAGTGATCGGTACGCTGGTGCTGGTATCGCTGCCCGAGTTGCTCCGCGAAGTCGCCAACTGGCGCCTCGTCTTCTACGGCGCGATCGTCGTATTCATCATGATCGCGAGACCGGAAGGGCTCATGGGTGGCCGCGAGATCGGCGACGTGTTCCGCTGGTTCAAAAAACGCAAACAGACGCACGGCAAAGATACAAGCCGGAAGGAGGCGTGACGGCATGTCGGTACTGCAACTCGATGGATTGACCAAGCAATTCGGCGGCCTGACCGCCGTGGACCACGTGAGTTTTCAGCTCGAGGAGAACGAAATCCTCGGTTTGATCGGCCCAAACGGCGCGGGCAAAACGACGCTTTTTAACCTCGTGACGGGCGTGTACAAGACGACCTCGGGCGAGATCAAGTACAACGGGAAGAGCATCAAAGACATGCCGCCCCACGTGATCGCCAACATGGGCGTCACCCGTACCTTCCAGAACATTCGCCTCTTCAAAAAGCTGTCCGTGTACGAAAACATCTACACGGCCTGCCACAAGACGGCGACTTACAACCTCGCGGAGGCGATCGTCTTTGGTGCGCTGCCCAAAAAGCTCGCTGCCGGCAGCCGTTATGGACGCGAAGAACGGCAGATCCACGAGGAGACAGAGCAGCTTCTCGACATGATGGATCTGACCGACAGGAGAGACTTCAAGGCGAACAACTTGCCATATGGTTTGCAGCGGCGCCTCGAAATCGCGCGCGCGCTCGCGCTGAAGCCGAAGCTTCTGCTGCTCGACGAACCGGCCGCCGGCATGAACCCCGACGAGACCGAGCGGCTCATGCATTTGATCGGCGACATTCGCAAGCAGTTCCATCTCACGGTGCTTTTGATCGAGCACCACATGGACTTGGTCATGGGCATTTGCGACAAGATCGTCGTCCTGAACTTCGGCGCCAAAATTGCCGAGGGCGACGCCAATGCGATCCAGAACAATCCGATCGTGAAAGAAGCCTACCTGGGCGAGGAGGAAACTCCAAATGCTTAAAGTGGAAAACCTTCACATCTACTACGGCGGCATTCACGCCCTGCGCGGCGTCAACATCGAGGTCAACGAAGGGGAGATCGTGACGATCATCGGTTCGAACGGCGCGGGCAAATCGACACTGCTCAACACGATCTCGGGCTTCTTAAAGCCCAAAGAGGGCAACATCGTCTACCGCGGGCAAAAGCTCAACCTGCCGCCGCATAACGTCGTCAAGCAGGGCATTTGCCACATACCGGAAGGGCGCTTGGTCTTCATCAACCTGACCGTCCACGACAACCTCTTGCTGGGGGCCTACCTGCGCAAAGACAAGCAGGGCATTGCCGACGACCTCGAACGCGTGTATACGCTCTTTCCGCGCCTCAAAGAACGCGAAAACCAGATCGCGGGCACGATGTCCGGCGGCGAACAGCAGATGCTCGCCATGGGCCGCGGCCTGATGTCCAGCCCCGAACTCGTCATGCTCGACGAGCCGTCGCTGGGCCTTGCGCCCATCATCGTCAAGACGATATTCGACATCATACTCGACATCAAGAAGATGGGAAAAACCATGCTCTTGGTCGAGCAGAACGCCTACAAGGCGCTCTCGGTGGCCGACAGGGCTTACGTTCTCGAGCAGGGACAAATTACGATGACGGGCCCTGCACGCGAGATCATGCAGAACCCCAAGATCCAGGAGGCCTACCTGGGCAGCCAGAAAGAGGCTTAGGGCACAGGGCTTTGCGCTTTTTTCTGTCCTTTTCTTGAGAGAAAAGGACCAAAAGAACTTTCGCCACCCCCAAATCTTCGATTTGTGGGGATAGGCTGCGGACCGGCAAACCCGCTGTGACCAGCGCGGGTTTGCCGTTTTTGCGTCGGCGTTGAGTCGCTTTGTTCTTGTGGTATAATGGGGTGATAGAATCAGACGGAGGGCACTATGGATATCATTTTGATTGCGGTTTTCAGCGTGCGCCTCGCGGGGGCGGCGCGAAAGAAGGGGCTGCGCGCGTCGAGACGGGTATTCACCTTTGTCTTGGCTTACCTTTCGACAGTCGTCATCGCGACCAACATGATCGTGTTCTCGCTGACGCTGCGGGGTGTGCCGCTCACCGATCCGCTGAGTCCCGCCTTTTTGTTGTCGGCCATGCTGGCGGCATGCATAGGCGCTTTGATCGCGTCGATCACCTACCGGCACCAGATGCGGATCATTCGGGACGCGCCCGATCCGGATGCGCCGACCGACGACCCGTCGGGTGAGGCGTCATGAAAAGCGCAAAACTGGGAAAGACGCCGTTTGTGGTGTCGCGCCTTTGTTTTGGGACGCTGACTTTGAGTCCCTTGCAGCGCAATCTGCCGCCGCAAGAGGCAGCCGATCTGCTTTTGCTGGCCTTTGAGCAGGGGGTCAACTTCCTTGACACGGCGGAATTTTACGACAATTACGAGGCGATCGGCTTGGCGCTTTCACAGTGGCATGGGCAGCCGATCGTCGTCGAGACAAAATGCTATGCCTACGACAGAGAAGGTGCGTTGCGGAGCCTCGACAAGGCATTGCAGCGCTTGAAGCGGGATCGGATCGAGATCTTCATGTTGCACGAGCAGGAGAGCGAGCACACGCTCCGAGGGCATACCGAGGCGCTAGAAACCTTCGCCAGGGCTCGTGACCAAGGCGCGATCGGCGTGATCGGGATGTCAACGCATTTCGTGGCGGGCGTACGAGCCGCGATCGCTCACCCGCTGATCGAGGTCGTCCATCCGATTCGCAACATCGCGGGTCTGGGGGTGGTGGATGGGACGCGCCAAGAGATGGAAGCGGCCGTCAGCGATTGCCACGCGGCGGGTCGCGGCATCGTCGCGATGAAGCCTTTGGGCGGCGGACACCTGATTCCGGAGCGGGAAAAGGCGCTCGCGTATGCGATGCAAGCGCCGGATGTCGATGCGGTGGCGCTCGGCATGCAGTCGCCTGCCGAGGTCGCGTATGCCTGTGCGCTTTTTGCAGGAGAAGATGTGACGCGCTATGAGCATGCGATCGCGATCCAGCCCAGAAAGCTGCTGATCGAGTCCTGGTGCCAAGGATGCGGCGCGTGCCAGGCGCGCTGCCAGCAAGACGCGATCCGAATCGAAAACGGCAGAGCAGAGGTGGACGCGGCACGATGCGTGCTTTGCGGATACTGCGCGGCGGTCTGTTCCGAGTTTTGCATCAAAGTGTTTTGAGTTCTGTTCTCCGCTTTGGGGAACGAAAGGTGGCCGAGAGGCCGCCTTTTGCGTTTGCTTGGCCATCGCGGGAAAATAGGAATTGTTTTTATCTGCGGTGCGCCTTGACGTTGGATTGGAAATATTGTATACTTCCTATAATATAGATATGGTATAGGCTTACCATTGAGAAGGGAGGTGTTTGCGCGGCGCGCCAAAAGTGCGCGTCGCTACGGACAAACGGGCTTCCTCGTCCCGAATAACGGGGCGATGCCATGGGAAAATCTCCGCGGAAGAGTGACGTCTGTTCATTTCCCATGCATCGATCATGCTGACGCTTTCCTGCAAGGAGGACATCATGAAAAACCCCAGATTTCTCGGCCGGCGAGCCGCAGCGCTCGTAATTGCGCTTTTCTTTGCCTCAACTAGCTTTGCAGCCTTGCCGACGGGAAATACCGCGGAGAATGACATTCAACAAGTGACCGTTTTGCCGGCCTGTGCCACGGCACCTGGCGAAACAGAAGATGGCTCGATCGAGAACCCAATTTGTGACCCGACACTGAACGCGACATGTGATCCGACGCTGAACGCGACTTGTGACCCGACAATTGACCCGACGTGTATCGCGATATACCCCCCAACAGATGTCCCAATCGATGTTCCAATTGATGTCCCAACAGATGATTCGACAGACATATCGCAAGAGAAGATCAATTCACTGCTCATTTCTCCTACCTCAGTGGTGAAGTTTGACAATGGCGCAACGGTCGTTT
>JAVBLF010000048.1:0-42966 GCA_031553675.1 Eubacteriales bacterium
CGCCAAGGAGGTCAGCATGCACGGACATCCAGGACACTCACACCAGCACACATGCCGCGACGGCGAGGACAACAAGGCCTTGATCGCCCGTTTGAAGCGGATCGAAGGGCAGGTGCGCGGGATCGAGGGCATGCTCGAACGCGACGAGGAATGCTCGGATATCATCATCCAGATCAGCGCCGCCAAAGCTGCCTTGCACAAAGTCGGCTTGACGGTGCTCAAAGGGCACATCGAACACTGTGTCGTCGATGCCGCGCGTCAGGGCGACGGCGATCAGGCGCTGCAAGACCTCAACGCCGCGCTGGAACAGTTTTCGCGCATGATCTAAGGATGAAAATCAGAGAAAAAATAGAGAAAAACGAAAAAAGAGAATAGAAAAAGAGAAAAAAAGTGGCCGACAGGCCATTTTTTTTGTGCGGTGCGGGCCGCTACAGGGGCAGATCGTCCGACTGCATGTCTTGGATCAGGATGCCGAGCGATTCGCGATCGAGGGCGCGTATGCGGCTTAGGAGTTCATGCGGGTTGTCGCGGCGTTCGGGGGCGAAATCCTGCTCCTGAAGCTGGGACAGATCGTATTCGTGCCGGGTGAGCATAGCATAGGCGCCGACCGGACCGACGATGACGTGTTCGTTGCAGCAGATGCCCAGCAGGGAAAACGCCTGACAGAGCGTATTCGTCAATTCGATGTCTTCGCGGGAGGGGCGAAGCTCGCCACTCGGATGGTTGTGCGCGAGGATGACCGCGCTTGCCTTGTGCAAAAATGCGGCTTCGACGACGGTGCGCGGCAGGACGGCCGTCTCGTTGGGCGTCCCCTCGCTGATCAGGTGGGCGGTGATCAGGCGGTGGTGCGGGTCGAGCATCAGGACGTAAAAGGCCTCGGTGCGGCGGCCACGGAAGAGCTCTTTCGCATAGGAAACAGCTGCGCGCGGCGTCTTGAGCACAGGGCGTTTGCCGTGGTCGGCCAGCGCGAAGCGTTTGTGCAGCGCACGCACCAAGGCGAAAAGCACGGCGCTCGTCTCGCCCATGCCGGGCACGCGCTCAAGTTCGTGGACGTCAGCGTTCATGACGTCCGAAAAGCTCCCAAAGTGCGCGATCAAAGTGTGCGCAAGCGGGTTGACGTTGGCGCGCGGGATCGCGTAGGTCAGCAGGAGTTCGAGAAGCTCGTGGTCTTCGAAGGCGTCTTCGCCCGTGTCGCGCAGGCGGCGGCGAAGGCGCTGTCGATGTCCTTCATGCAATGCATTCACCTCGACAACACATTTCGCCGCCTTTTGCGCCGACTCCTTCCCGCACGGTGATCTTTTGCCGCCCATTGCGCCGGTGCCACTGCCGCGATCTTTTCCCGCGCAGCGATTCGCCCTTCGAATCGCGATGCGATTGTGGTAAACTGGTAGGGCAAACCGGGACGAACCCCAGAACGACCGCAGGAGGCTGGATATGAAGCAAGAAGACAGGGCGCTCATGCACGAGTATGTCGACGCGCACCGCCAAGAGATCATCGATACCCTGCAAGGATTGATCCGCATCCCGAGCATCAAAGCCGAGCCCGCTCCGGGTGCGCCGTTTGGGCAGGATTGCGCCGACGCGCTGGCTTTTCTGCTCGACAAAGCGGCATCGATGGGCTTCAAGACGAAGAACCACGAAAACTACGTCGGAACCTGCGAGGCGGGCGATGACGATCCCTGCTTTGGCGTCCTGACCCATCTCGACGTCGTGCCCGTCAGCGACGGCTGGGATCAGCCGCCTTTTTCCGGCGCGATTGTCGGCAACGAGATGTATGGCCGCGGCACGATGGACGACAAAGGCCCCGCCGTCGCGTCGCTCTTCGCGCTGGCTGCCGTGCAGGCCACCGGCAAAAAGCTGAACAAAAAAGTAAAGCTGATCTTCGGCTGCGACGAAGAGAGTGGCTGGGACGACATCCGCTACTACAAGTCAAAAGAAGCCCTGCCCGACCTCGCGATCTCGCCCGACGCCGAGTACCCCGTCATCAACGCCGAAAAGGGCATTGCCCACACCGAGATCACGGGCAGTTTCCGCAAGGAGAACGCCACAGCCCGCGTCGTCAGCCTGACCGGCGGCACCCGCGCCAACGTCGTGCCGGCCGAAGCCTTCGCGACGCTCGAAGGCGTTTCGTTCGCCGACGTACAGGCCGCGTCGCAGGCTGTCGCGACGAAGTACGGAGTCACGATCGACGCCTCCGAAAGCGCCGAAGCCGTCACGCTCCACGCCATCGGCCTCGCTGCCCACGCCATGCAGCCCGAAGTCGGCAAAAACGCGATCGAAGCCTTGCTCGAAGTGTTCGCCGCCCTGCCGCTCGACGCTACGGAAGCCCATGCCGCGCTCGGACGCCTGCATGCCGCTTTCCCCTTCGACGACTACAACGGCCACCATGTCGGCATCGCCTGCCAGGACCAGATCTCCGGCCCGCTGACCGCCAACCTCGGCTTGATCGACTTCAAACCGGAAGCGCTCACAGCCGTCGTCGACATCCGCTACCCCGTCAGCTCGAGCGCCGACATGCTTCTCCGCCTGCTGGGTGATCAGATCAAGCTGCATGTCCGCATCAAAAACGGCCAGGACCCGCACTTCGTCAGCCCCCAAAGCGATCTCGTCCAGGCGCTGCTGCGCGTCTACGAACTCGAAACCGGACAGAAGGGCGAATGCTTCTCGATCGGCGGCGGTACCTACGCGCGCGCCATCGACAATGCTGTCACGTTTGGCTGCCAGTTTCCCGGTCGTCCTGACCTCGCCCACCAGGCCAACGAGCGCGTGGATCTCGATGAGCTGATCCTGAACACCAAGCTCATCGCTTCGGCGATCGCGGAGATCTGCCTGTAGAGCTTTCTTCAAGGCGCACGCCTTGCCTCTATGCTTTTTCGGTGCTAGAATAGACGTAGAGGACGATCGTCGTTCCATGTCGGTGGTTGCCTCACCGGAGTGCAGCTATTTCCTGCAAACCGCCTTGGTACGAGCAGGGCGGTTTACTTGTTTCTTAGGTCAATGATGATCAAACCGAAGCACAAAACTCCGTAGATCACCAAAGCGATAAGATCCATGGCGTCACCTCCTTCTACGTCAAGATTAGGGGGTGACGCAACCACCGCTGCAACGACGATCGCCAAATCATAGGATACCACAAAATGGTAATATTTGCCATCAAAAATGACCCGCTTCATCGGCGGGTCATTTTGCTTCTTCTCGGAAGATGCCCCTCTTCGCTCGACGCGATGGCTTTGTAACGCTACACGTTGAAGCGGAAGAGGACGACATCACCGTCGGCGACGACGTAATCCTTGCCTTCGGAGCGAACGAGACCCTTTTCCTTGGCGGTAGCCATGCTGCCGCCGTTTTCCATGAGCTTGTCGTAGGCGACGATCTCAGCGCGGATGAAGCCGCGCTCGAAATCGGAATGGATCTTGCCGGCGGCCTGGGGCGCTTTGGTGCCCTTTTCGATCGTCCAAGCCCGGACTTCCTTCGGCCCGGCGGTCAGGTAACTGATCAGACCGAGCAGCGCGTAGCTGGCTTGTACGAGACGATCGAGGCCGCTTTTTGCCAAACCGAGTTCGGCCAGGAATTCGGCCTTTTCGTCGGGGTCGAGGGAGGCGATCTCCTCTTCGACCTTGGCGGAGACGATCACAACCGCCGCACCTTCTGCTGCGGCCAAAGCTTCGAGCCGTTGAACCGTCTCGTTGGGCGTCGCGATCTCGTCTTCGGCGACGTTGGCGGCGTAGATGACGGGCTTGCTCGTCAACAGGAAGAAGGAGCGCATCAAGTCGCGCTCGTTGTCGTCGCAGTCGAGCGTCCGCGCGGGCTGCTCGCTTTCGAGATGGGGGAGAAGCCGCTGCAAGAGCGCGAGTTCGGCGGCAACCGTCTTGTCCGTGCGGGCGTTTTTCTGCGCCTTGGCCATGCGTTTTTCGGCCGTCTCGATGTCGGCGAGGATCAGCTCGAGGTTGATCGTCTGCGCGTCGCGAACGGGGTCGATGTCGCCGTCGACGTGCACGACGTTGACGTCTTCGAAACAGCGCACGACGTGGACGATGGCATCGACTTCGCGAATGTGGGACAAAAACTTGTTCCCCAGCCCCTCGCCCTTTGACGCGCCCCTGACCAAGCCCGCGATATCGACAAACTCGATCGTTGCGGGCGTGTATTTTTCGGGCTTGTAGATCGCGGCGAGGGCGTCAAGGCGCTCGTCGGGAACGGCCACGATGCCGACATTGGGCTCAATCGTGCAAAACGGGTAATTCGCGGCCTGTGCGCCGGCCTGCGTGATCGCGTTGAACAGTGTGCTCTTGCCGACATTCGGCAGACCGACAACCCCCAGCTTCATATCGTCACATCCTTACATGAATCGCTTCATCGTTTGTCTCTCCATTCGGAAAGCAAAAGTCTCGTTGGATCATAGCACAAAACGGATTCTGACACAACGCTCCCCCCAGAACACAAAACAACGGCACGCGTGACGGAGTCGCGCATGCCGGGGGAGCCGAAGGCGGTGGAAGTTCTTTTGGTACTTTTCTTGTAAGAAAAGTACAAGAACCCCTCCTATAAGAAGAAGTGCGTGAAATTCTGGTCGATTAGCACGAGTACCCCCAAGACCGCGACGTAGATCGCGAAGTAGGCGAGCTTGCCCTTTTTGATGACGCGCATCATGACCTGGATCGCGAAGAGGCCGGAGATGGCGGCGACGATCGTTCCGACGATCGTTGGGGCGATCGGGATGCTGCCGATCGCGAGATCGCCCTTCGCGATTTTGAGCACTTGCAGCACGAGTGAGCCGAGGATGGCGGGGATCGACATCAGGAAGGAGAACTCTGCCGCGAACGCGGGCTCCAGGCCCACAAAGAGCCCTGCGGCGATCGTCGAACCGGAGCGGGAGATGCCCGGCACGATCGCGATGCCCTGCGCGGTGCCGATCGCGATCGCCTCCAACGGGGTCATGTCGCGGATCGTCTTTTGCTGCTGCGCGATGCGGGTGGAGGTGAAGAGGACGAGGGCCGTAATCAGGAAAGCAAAGCCCAAAAATGCGCCGCTGAACATCGACTCGATCCAGTCTCCCAGGAGGAGGGCGATGATCACGGTCGGGATCGTCGCCAATACGATGTAAACGGGGTATTTGTTCAGCGGGTTGCGAAGCATCTTTCCGATGGTGGTTCGAAACGCGAACAGCACGGCGATCAGCGTTCCGATGTGCAGCATGACGTCGAAGAAGATGGCGTCGGCTTGAATGCCAAAGACATTCTGCAACAGAACAAGATGCCCCGAGCTGCTGACAGGGAGGAATTCGCACAAGCCCTGCACCAGCCCCAGTATGATGGCCTGCAAAATCGTCATATGAACCTCTTTTTCTCGTAACAAAATTTCGAAAAAAGAACATAGCTAGATGACATTATATGACGAAGCCTTTGAAAACACCAGACTTTTCAGCACATCAATTCGCTTTCGACAAGATTTGACAAGGCGCGACGGTTTTGTCGGGGGCAGTTTTCGGCGGGTATGAATTTCGAAAAAAAGGCGCTGCGCAGGGGCGATTTGTCGTTTTCCTCAAAAATGTGATATAATCGTTCGGTATCTTTCCCAACGATGAGACGAGGTTGGATTCCGATGAATTTCAAGCGCAACACGGCCGAACTGCTCAGTGCATTGACCGGCATAGACGTTCCGACATTGCTTCCCCTGATCGAAGTGCCTCCCAAGCGCGACATGGGCGACTTCGCGTTTCCGTGCTTTTCGCTGGCCAAAACGCTCCGAAAAGCGCCGCCTGTGATCGCGCAGGACATTGCAGGGCGCTTTCCGCTGCAAGACGGCATCGCGCGCGTCGAGGCGGTGTCCGGCTATGTGAACGTCTTTCTCGACGCAGAAGCCGTCGCGCGTGAAACGCTGCGTTCGGTCGCGTCGGCGGGCAGCCGTTACGGTGCGTCCGACGAAGGGCAAGGGCGCGTGGTTTGCATGGACTATTCGTCGATCAACATCGCCAAACCCTTCCATATCGGGCATTTGAGTTCGACGGTGATCGGACATTCGCTCTACCGCATCTACGGGTTTTTGGGCTACAAGCCGATCGGCATCAACCACCTGGGCGACTGGGGCACGCAGTTCGGAAAGCTGATCGTCGCCTTCCAGCGCTGGGGGGACAAGGACGCGATCGAGGCGGGCGGCATCAAGGAGCTGCTCACGATCTACGTCAGGTTCCACGACGAGGCCGAGAAGGACGATGCGCTCAACGACGAGGCCCGCGCCGCCTTCAAGCGCATCGAGGACGGCGATCCCGAAGCGTTGACCCTCTTTCAGTGGTTCAAAGACATCACGCTTCGCGATGTCGGGAAGATCTACGACGTGCTCGGCATCGTGTTCGACTCCTATGCGGGCGAGAGCTTTTACAACGACAAGATGGATCGCGTCGTCGATGAACTCGAAAAATCGGGTTTGCTCGTGCTCGACCAGGGCGCTTGGGTCGTCAACTTTCCCGAGAAAGATCACATGCCACCCTGCCTCGTCCGAAAGGCCGACGGCGCTTCCCTCTACATCACGCGCGACATCGCAGCCGCGCTCTACCGCAAAGAACATTACGACTTTTACAAGTCGCTATACATCGTCGCCTACCAACAGAACCTGCATTTCAAACAGCTTTTCCGCGTCGTCGGCATGATGGGCTACGACTGGGCCAAAGACATGGAACACGTCGCGTTCGGCATGGTGTCGATCGAGGAAGGCACGCTCTCAACGCGGAGCGGGCGGGTGCTCTTCTTGCAGGATGTGTTCGAAAAAGCGACTGAAAAGGCGCTCGAGCTGATCGAGGAGAAGAGCCCCGATCTCGAAAACAAGCGGGAAGTCGCCGCCCAGATCGGCGTCGGTGCGCTCGTCTACGGTACGCTGAGCGCCAGCCGCATCAAGGACATCAACTTCTCCTGGGATCGCACGCTCAACTTCGAGGGCGAAACCGGACCCTATTGCCAGTATACACACGCTCGCGCATGTTCCGTGCTGCGCAAGGCCGAGACGCTTCCCGCAGAAGTCGATTATGCGGAGCTGTCCGACGACTACGCGCAAGCTCTGATCAAGCTGATCGCCGCGTTTCCGGAGGCTGTGCAGCGCGCCTGCGCCGAGAATGAACCCTTTGTCGTGACGCGCGCCGTCACCGAGATCGCCCAGGCCTACAACAAGTTCTACTTCGAGCAGCGCATACTCGACGCGCCCCCCTCCACCCGCGCCGCCCGCTTGGCACTGACCGACGCCGCCCGGCAGACGATCGCCAACGGTCTTTATCTGATCGGCATCGCCGCGCCCGAACGCATGTAAACGCAAGAAAGACATTCCAATCCGTCGGCAAAGCCGGCTTGGACGGCCGCTGCCGACTCTCTGCGACTTTTCGAAGTTTCGAGCCGAAGGCAAGGGGCGAGAAAAGTTGAGAAAAGCGCGAAAATATGTCCGCAGGACTTGTTTTCGAAATAGAATGGAGAAAGGCCATGTTGGATATCAAACGAATACGCCAAAATCCGGATGCGTTGAAACGCGCGCTGCAAAACCGCAACAAGGACGCCGCCCCCGTCGACGAGCTGCTCGACATCGACGAAAAAAGGCGCGAGATCATGGCCCGCGTCGAGAGCATGAAAGCCCGACGCAACCAGGTTTCGGCCGAGGTGCCCAAGCTGAAAAAAGAAGGCGCCGATACATCGGCCCTCACCGCGGAGATGAAAGAACTCGGCAACGAGATCAAGGCCCTCGACGATCAGATCCGCGCCTACGACGAAAAGCAGGACGAAATCCTGCTCGCCATCCCGAACATCCCGCATGAGAGCGTGCCCGTCGGCCCTGACGAGTCGGCCAACGTCGTCGTCCGCACTTGGGGCGAACCGACCCGCTTCGACTTCGAGCCCAAGGCGCATTGGGACCTCGGCACCGACCTCGGCATACTCGATTTCGAGGCGGCTACCAAGATCACCGGCGCGCGCTTCACCGTCTACCGCGGATTGGGCGCGCGGCTCGAACGCTCGATCATCAACTTCTTCCTGAATACCCACGTCGATGCAGGCTATACCGAAGTGCTGACGCCCTTCCTCGCGAATGCCGCCTCGATGCGCGGCACAGGGCAGCTCCCGAAGTTTGCCGAGGACATGTTTCACGTGGAACAATCGGATTACTACTTGATCCCGACGGCCGAGGTGTCGGTGACCAACCTCTACCGCGACACGATCCTCGCGCGTGAAGAGCTGCCGATCCACCACTGCGCGTACAGCGCGTGTTTCCGCGCCGAGGCGGGCAGTGCCGGACGCGATACGAGGGGCTTGATCCGCCAGCACCAGTTCAACAAAGTCGAGCTGGTCAAGGTGAGCGATCCGGAGACTTCGTATGACGAGCTGGAATCGATGACGGCCGAGGCCGAAAGCGTGCTGCAAAAGCTGGGACTTCCCTACCGCGTCGTGCTGCTCTGCACGGGGGATATGGGGTTTAGTTCGGCCAAGACTTACGACCTCGAAGTGTGGATGCCCAGCTACAACCGCTACGTCGAGATCTCGAGCTGCTCGAACTGCGAGGACTTTCAGGCGCATCGGGCTTCGATCAAGTACCGCCCCGCGCCCAAGGAAAAGGCGCAGTTTGCGCATACGCTCAATGGGAGCGGTGTCGCGGTGGGCCGCACGGTTGCCGCCGTGCTCGAAAACTACCAGCAAGCTGACGGCAGTATTTGTCTTCCCGACGCGCTGACGCACTACATGCGCTGCGATCGGATCGAGCCATCGCGCTCCTAACCTACTTGTACGACAAATCTTCAGAATAGGGATTCTGAAGGGACTTGTCCCTTCAGCAGGGGGGTTGGGGGACAGAGTCCCCCGAGCTTCCCCAAGGTATGCACATGGGCACACGCTACACCCGGTTCGCGCAGTGGCGAAAGTCGGTTTTCGAGCACACGACGCCGGGGATCTGGATTTCGATCGCGCTCGTGATCCTCGCAATTGCCGGGGGGATTTTTTGGGCTGCCACGCGTCCGGAGCCCGATCCGATCAACGATCCGGTGTTTGATCGGGTGCGGGAGCGGGGCGCGATCCGCGTCGGCGTGCGGACGGACATACCGAACTTTGCGACGCAAGTCGAGCGAGCCGACGGGACAGTCGATTGGACAGGGCTGGAGACCGACATCGCGCGCGAGATGGCGAACGCCATCTTTGGGGATCCGGAGGCGGTGGACTTCGTGCCGGTCGACTTTACGACCCGCCACATCAAGCTGAAGGCAGGGCTCGTGGACGTATTGATCGCGCTGAGTCCGCAAGGGTATTCCTCCTCTTTCCTCTATTCGGAGCCCTACTATACCGACGCCGTCGTCGCGATCGTCCTCAAAGACGGGCCGCAGTCGCTCACGGGTTTGCAGGGGGCCTATGTCGGCGCGATCACGAGGCCGAGCGGCGTTAGCGAGACGACGCTCGCCAACCAGGGCGCCATGACGGTGCTACAGACCTACACCCGCGAGCATCAAGCTGAGATTCAGACCGTCGCCTATTCCGACGCGCCCGATATGTTCGAGGCGCTGGAGCGGGAGCGGATTCTGGGGCTGGCAATGGAAAGCGCGTTGCTGGGGCGCTACTTCAACGAGGAGAAGATGAAAGCGCTTCCGACGGCGCTGGGCGCGCTTCCTTACAGCGTCGTCGCCCTGCCGGGGAACGATGCGTATGTGGCCTTCGCCAGCCAGCTCTTCGCTGCGATGCGGGCGGACGGGAGGATGGCAAGGCTCTACCAGCGCTACAACTTGACTGACTACGCGACGGTGGCACAAACGCCGTAGGATGAAAAAAAGAGCTGGATGGCAATCCGGCTCTTTTTGTGTGGACGGGAGTTGCAATTATTTTTTTTGGAGCATGAAACGGTACTCGTAGAGTTCGACGGCTTCATGCTTGATCGTCTTGACGCTGGTGCGGAGTGTTTCGTTGGCTTCGGCACAGATGATGAAGCCGCGGATCTTTTGCCAGCGCTTGGCGAGACCTTTGCGGACGGCGGCGATCTGCTGCCAAATGGCGAGCAGGGCGCGTTCCGAGGCGCGCCCGTTGTGGACGGCGAGCACGCACAGTTCGCGGGTGTCCTCGTCGACGCAGAGGACGTCGATCCGTCCGGCGCCCGCAACGTAGTATTGGCGGCCATAGCCGTTTTCGTCTTCGTAGATGCGCAGGCGTCGGCCAAAGAGGAGTTCTTTGCGCTCGATGCAACCTTCGAGCCAGTCTTCGAGCATGCGTTTGGCAAAGCTCTGTTCTTCGCGATCCTCGTCGGCGCTGTCGGGGAGGGCCTCCGACCAACCGATCGCGGTGGCGAGTGTGCGCTCAAGGCCGAGGGAGAAACTTTTGAGGCGTTCGAGCTCGATCTCGTAGCGCTGGCCGAGGCGGGCGACGTTTTGCTCGATGAAAGCGATGCACTCGTCATATTTCTCTTGGCGTTCGAGCGCGGCGACGATGTTTCGGAAGGGAAGAGGGCCGTCAAGGCCGAGCGAGATCGCGCGCTTGAATTCCTTGATCGCTTCGTCGTAGCGTTCGAGACGGAGGTAGACGCAGCCGAGGTTGTTGATCGCGCAGGGGTAGCGTTCGTCGAGCGCGAGGCAACGTTGGTAGAGCTGCATCGACAGGGAGAGTTTGCTGGCCTTTTGGGCGGCCCAAGCGTAATCGAAATAAAACGCGGCGTCCTCGCCGTACATGGCGGAACGGGCGGCTTTCTCAAAATAGGGAAGCGCGCTTTTCCATTGGCGTTGGTCGTAAAAGATCGATGCGACGAGGTATTGCGCGAGGTAGCAGTCGGGATCGGACTGGATGGCGAGCATGAGAAGATCGAGCTCGTGTTCGAGGTTTTCGTCAGCGGCGTCGCTCTGCTCGAGGGCTTCACAGCACCAGCCCATCGCGCAGAGGGGCCAGTGTTGAAAAAAGAGCTCGCTACAACGGCCGTACATGCCGGGGAAGGGCGGGGTAAAGACCCAGATGAAATGGTCGATCCACCAGTCGCAGGGGAGGATTTCTTGGTTCAGGCGCTGTTCGCTTTCCAGAAAAAGGTCGAAGTACTTGATGAAGTTTGCTTCGTCGTTTTCGCAGAAAGCGTCGAAGGCTTTGAAATAAAAATAGGCATGCTCGTGGGGGAGTTCTTGTATCAGCGTGCGAAGATCCTGCCAGAGCTGCTCGGTATGCGCTTCGTCGGGGTCGAGGGCGTTGTTTTCCTCCGAGATGAAGACGCAGAGATCGAAGCCATATTCTTCGCGTAGGGCGACGTCTTCGCGCAAACCGCCGCGGGCGTTCAAGGCGGACTGCTGGGCTTTTTTGCGCTTCCAATCGTCAAACGAAATGACTGCCAATCTCCGTTCACCTCCTGTTTTTTGGGGGACAAATCGGGGTGCTGCCCTCCGAAAGTCCCTAAATGTCGCGGTTTCAACTATCATACCATACCAGGGCGCAAATGAAAAGCGCGGGTCGGGCGTTGCATGCGTGCCAGGTCCGCGCTCCATGGAAGGGGTATGCGGGGATGTCAGCGGATGCGTTTGAGGACGGCATAGAGGATCAGGTAGAGCGCGAGCTGGGCGAAGAACACGGTGTAGAGGGTCATGAGAATGACTTCGCTATACCAGGCGGAGATCGGCATGGCGATGCAGAGGCCGAACATGCCGATCATCCATGCGTAGAAGACCGTTTGCTTATAGATGAATCGGTTGCGCTCGTCGCCTTCTTCGATTTCGCGTTTCTTCTGGGCTTTTTTGTCGATCAGAAAGCGGATTTGCAGGATGGAGACGGCAATGCCCGCACCGATCAAGCCGGTCGAAAAGCCTTCGTAAAAGCCCTTCACATGCTCGCTGGCGAAAGCGACGTGTTGGGAAACGATCAGGCCGGCGATGCCGATCAGGGCGCTCAAGAGGGAGGCCGCGAGGCGGAGTTTGATTTTCGTGGAAAAGGGCATGTGCAGGAAAAAATCGAATTTCATGTCAATTCTCCTCTTCAAACAAAAAGACGGATTCGATGCGGAGGTCGAAAAAGCGAGCGATCTTATAAGCAAGAAAGAGCGACGCGTTGTAGCGCCCGTTTTCGAGCGAGATGATCGTTTGACGCGAAACTTCGAGCGCGTCGGCGAGTTCGGCTTGGGAGAGGCCGCGGGCTTTTCGAAGTTCTTGGATGCGCGTTCGCAATGAAAGTCCTCCCTTCAAAAATGTTAAGCTAGCTTTACGTATAGTATAGCACGCTTTACATCTGGTGTAAAGTGAGATTGACATCTGGGGATCAAAAAAGGACGTTCCGTGAACGTCCCTTCCGAAAAACAAGAGACCCGTCCGGAAACCCGCTTTCGGGAGGTATCCGAGCAAATCTTTCGTTATGCAAGGAAGCGCCGACGACGCATAATCGAAGAAATTCTGCTAGGAGGCGCTGACGCGGCAAAGCGGAATATTTGCCGGATAGATGTCGGAATGGGGTTTCCGGACAGGTCTAAGGGTCAGTCGTGATCGTAATGATCGTCTTCATACTCGTGATCGTACTCGCGCACCTTGCCGCTGTAGGCGTTGATCTCGATCTCGTATTCGTGGCGTCCGTTGCGGATCTCGATGTCGTAGACGCGCGTGCCGTCATCGTATTCGAGGTGGCATTTCACAACCCTGCCTTTGCCACCCGCGCGCTTCAGGGCGATCTGCTTGGCTTTCGTGGAGCCGATGACCTTGCGTTCTGCCGCCATCGCGGGGGCCGCCGCCAAAACCGTCATCAGCGACAATGCGGCTAGTGTCATGGAAATGCGACGAATCCAGGTTTGTTGCTTGCTTGTGTTTTGCTTCATGATGAAAACCTCCTTGCCTATGGCATCTTGCTTTCTTGGGTGTTGCCATATCATTCGTGGGGTTGCGATCGTTTTTGGGGGTCTTCATCATGGTTTCGAGAATTTTTTTTTGCACGATAGAGGGGGCGGTTGACAATCCAATCGCCCGTCCAACCGTGTTCGCGACCCTTGACCGGCATATCAAACAATCTTTGTCGCTTTTCGCCGTTCCACGTGAAACACGTTCGCACCACAAAAAACAGCGCCCGTCTTCCGATCGCTGGGCGCTGGCTTCTTCTTTCGCGTCCGCTGCCAAAGCGGCGTCGGTGGGCAATGGCAAAACGCCTTATTCGGGCTGGGACGACGCTCTTTTGTATTTCATCAGCGTGGCTTGCCCGCCTCGAATGTGGCGCTGCGCTTTATTGAGCTCCAAAACGGCGCGCACTTCGGTCGCCAATGCGGCGTTGGCCTGCGGCAGACGCTCCACCATGTCTTTGTGTACACTGGACTTCGACACGCCAAAGCGCGTGGCGGCCTGCCGCACAGTCGCCCCGGTCTCAACGATGTACGCGCCAATCGTCTGGCAACGCTCTTTGATGTATTCCTGCAAGCTTCTTACCCCCTTGCCTTGGCTTTGTACATGTGTATGAGCCGGAGCAATGGGGTATGTGTGTTTTATTCGCGGCGAGTTGGTAGGTGCAGAGTGCGTTCAGATGGCAGCTGGAAGCGTGCGACGAGGAAAAAGCTTGACGTATGCAGGGAGATAAAGTACAAATAGAATGGAGGTTCCCAATATTGCATTGCGTGTTGACATTGTGGATAGGTAGGGAGAGTGACTGCATTGAAAACGGTGAAAACAGCGGTGGTCGGCCTGGGTTACATCGGGCCGGTACACATCCAAGCCATTCGCGCGACGGGTTTGGCAGAGGTCATTGCGGTATCGCACAGCACCCTTGATGTGGCGGAGGCAAAAGCAAGGGAAATGGGCATTCCCAAGGCGTATGGAGACTATCGCGAACTGCTGGCCGACCCGAAGGTCGAGGCAGTGCACATTTGTACGCCGAATGCGCTGCACCATGACATTGCAAAAGGGGCGATGTTGGCAGGAAAACACGTCGTCTGTGAAAAACCGCTCGCGATCGGGATGGAGGATGCGAGAGAGCTGGCCGACATCGCCGATCGAACGGGCATTGTGAATGCGATCAATTTTTGCATTCGGTATTATCCTTTGCTGCACCAGGCGCGGGACATGGTTCAGAGCGGGGTGCTGGGGGAAATTCTTTCGGTGAGCGGGAGCTATCACCAGGATTGGATGCTCTACGATTCCGACTACAACTGGCGCGTCGAGCCGGAACATGCAGGGCCGTCCAGGGTGATCGGAGACATCGGATCGCATTGGTTCGACTGTGTGGAATTCGTGACGGGTGCGTGTGTCGAACAGCTTTGTGCCGACATCGCGATCTTTCATCGGACGCGGAAAAAGCCCTTGCAGCATGTGCAGACCTTTCAGAGCAAAGAGACGTATGTGGCGGACAATGAATGCGAGCGCGTCGGTGTGCGGACGGAGGATTATGCGAGCGCGGTGTTCCGCATGGACAACGGCGCGCATGGTACGGTATCGCTGTCGCAGTGTGCGGCTGGGCGAAAGAACCGCATGCTCGTCGAAGTGTATGGGTCCAAGAAATCGCTGTGCTTTGACAGCGAGCGCCCGGGCGAGCTTTGGATGGGAAACCGAGACAAACCGAACGAGATGTTGCTGCGGGATCCGTCGCTGATGACGATGAGCGCGCGGGAGATCTCGCATCTTCCGGGCGGTCATGTCGAGGGGTACGAAGATACGATGCGGCAACTGTTTCGGGCGGTTTACGGGCATATCCTCGAAGGAAAGGACCGCATCCGCGAAAGCGTGAACTATCCGACCTTTGCGGATGGGCTGCGCGCGATGACGATCTGCAACGCCGTGCTGCGATCGCAAAAACAGATGTCGTGGATCAGTGTTTAGGCATGTTGGACTAAAAAAAGTGGCCGAAGAGGTCACTTTTTTTGATGGGGCGGGGTACTCTCTAGCGATTGTAGGGGTTTCGGAGGAGGGCGTTGACACTCAGAGTTTCTTTCAGGGGCGCTCGCCCCTGTGACCCCGCGAAGGGGGCTCTGCCGCCCCCTTTCGAAACCCCGCCAAACGAGTTTTGAAAACGGCGCGACGGCGAAGTCATCGATCTCGGCTGCGGCTGTCGCCGGCACAAAGTGGTTTTGGTGTGGGAGGACAGAAAGTGCAAGGCTTCGCAACCTTGCTGGTGACTTGGGTGGTGGCGGCAGGGTGAGAGGAAAATTAAAATAAGGGGGCGAGGCGTCGCAGGCTCTCGTCGAGGAAGGAGAAACGCTCGCGCTCCTGGGCGTTTTGCACCATGAAAGAGATCGCCGATTGGCGGCCGATGATCACGACACAATGCCGCGCGCGGGTGACGGCGGTGTAGAGGAGGTTGCGGGTGTAGAGCATCGGAGGGCCATCGACGAGGGGGATGAGGACGATGGGGAATTCGCTGCCCTGGCTTTTGTGGATGGTGATCGCGTAGGCGAGGTCGATCTGGTCGAGCATCTTGAATTCGTAAAAGGCGGTGCGTTCGTCGTCAAAGAGCAGTTCGACGGTGCGGTCCTCGGGGTAGATCTTCATGATCGTGCCGAGGTCGCCATTGTAGACGCCGGTGCCCGCGTGACCAAAGTGGAGGCCGGGACGCGTCCATTCGAGACGGTAGTTGTTTTTGGTCTGCATGATCTTGTCGCCGACACGAAAGACGCGTTCGCCGTTGGTGACTTCGCGGACGTTGCGCTGCGGGGGGTTGAGGGCGCGTTGTAGCTCGGCGTTGAGGACGTGGACGCCGAGGGGGCCCTTTTTGATCGGGGTCATGACCTGGATTTCGCTCCAAGGGTCGCCGAGCTTACCGGCGGTACAGATGCCGATCACGCGCCGGAGGATGTCGGTGGGGGAGCCGATTTGCTGAAAGGCGAAGTCTTCGGTGTAGTCGAGAAGGGGCATGTCGCCGGCATTGATGCGGTGGGCGTTTTCGATGATGCGGCTGCGGGCGCCCTGACGGAAGACCTGCGTAAGGCGAACGACGGGGACCGTGTCGCTTTTGATGATGTCGGCGAGGACGGAACCGGCGCCGACGGACGGCAACTGATCTTCGTCGCCGACGAGGATGAGGCGGGTGCCCGGGGGGATGGCATTCAAAAGGTGGTAGAAGAGCCAGACGTCGACCATGCTCATTTCATCGACGATCAGCGCGTCGCATTCGAGGGGGTTATTTTGGTCGCATTCGAAGTGTTCGCCGCTGAAGCCGAGCAGACGGTGGATGGTGGCGGCTTCGTCGTCGGCGGCTTCGGAAAGGCGTTTGGCGGCGCGTCCGGTCGGGGCGCAAAGTAGGGCGTCCCAGTCGAGCTTTTCCATCAGGCGGAGGATGAAGTTGAGGATCGTGGTTTTGCCGGTACCGGGGCCGCCTGTGATGACGAGTACGCCGCTTTCGAAAGCCATGAGCACGGCGCGGCGCTGTTCGTCGTCGAGGTGGAGTTTGGACTCGCGTTCGAGTGCGTCGAGTTGCATTTCGAGCTCGACGGGATCGACGCTTGTGGGTTGGCGTTTCAGCTCCAAAAGAGCGCGGGCGCAGGCCTGTTCTTGCTGGCAAAGCCAGGGGAGGAAGATCATTTCGGTTTCGCCGATGAACTGCGTGACGACGCGCTTCTCGATCGCCATGTCGGTCAGGAGGGCTTCGAGGGAGGTGATTTCTTCCAGGTGAAGGAGGTCGGCGGCTTCTTCACAGCACTTGTGGAAGGGATAGCAGGTATGGCCGCCCTCCTGCTGGGCGCGCTGGAGGGTGTAGATCAGGGCGGCGCGTTGTCGATCGGCGGAGCATTCGTCGAGGCCGCAGGCGAGCGCGATCTGGTCGGCGCGGGCAAAGCCGATGCCGTCTACTTCCTCGATCAGGCGGTAGGGGTTTTCGTGGATGAGGGCATAGGCGTCGGGGCCGTAGCTTTGGTAGAGCTTGACGGCTTGTCCGGTCGTGATGCCGAGGCTTTGCAGGGCGATGACGGTCGAGCGGGCGGCGCTCTTTTCGGCGAAACTCTCGGCGATGGTGATGGCGCGGCGCTTGCCGATGCCCTTGACGGTGGCGAGCAATGCGGGTTCGTGTTCGAGGACGCGCAGGGTGTCGTCGCCGAAGGCTTTGACGATGTTTTTGGCCGTTGCGGGCCCAACGCCGTCGATCAGACCGCTGGCGAGGTATTTTTCGATGCCGTCCGCGCTTTCGGGAAGGACGGGCACGCCGCGGACAAACTTGAACTGTGGGCCGTATTCGGGGTGTTCGACCCAGTTGCCGTACAGTTCCACGGTTTCGCCCGGCGCGATCGACGCCAAATTCCCGACGGCCGTATAGGAGTCGGGTTGCAAGAGGCTGTATTGATCGCTTTCTTTGGCGGCGTCTCCGCACTCGATGTCGAGCACGGTGTAGCCGTTGTCGTCGTTTCGAAAGCGGATTCCCTGCACGATGCCCCGCAGGACGGCCGGTTCTTCTCTGTCAAACATCCGCAATAGCTCCCTTGAATCCGCTTGGACATCTCGGGGTTCGTTTGAAGAGATGACAAACAGGTTCTTCGTGTGTTAGAGACATTAGACCTGTCCGGGAACCCGCTTTCGGTCAAATTCCGAGCGAATTTTTCGTTATGCAAGGAAGCGCCGACGACGCATAATCGAAGATATTCTGCTAGAAGGCGCTGACACGGCAGAACGGAAAATGAGCCGGAAGATGCCGGAATGGGGTTCGCGGACAGGTCTATTATAACACGCGGGGAATCACAACGGCATGGACAAACGAAAAGTGGCCGTCGGGCGAAGGGCGGTGGTGCGATGGTGTGGTGGGGCTACGAAAAAGTGGCCGAAGCCACTTTTTCGACGCTATGAAATGCGCGGGCACCCACGATGGGGTTTAGTCCTCGAACTCATCGGGCGCGGGCACTTCGAGGTGGGTGCGGATTTCGACCTCATGCCCGGAATCGGCGTAATCGGAGGTCTTGTGATCCTTGTCTTTGTGTTCGTAGCAGCAGGGTTTGAGGCAATCCCTGTCGGCGTGCGCGCGGAAAACGTCGCAGCGGCAACGGACATCATTGAACCACAACTTGATGCTGTACTTCTTTTTGGGGCAAAGCGGGCCGAAAAGGAACTGGCCGTATTCGTCCGTGAAGGCGTGCGTGACGGGTTTCAGTTCATAACGCCTTTCGGGCTTGCCGTCTTTTTCGAAATGGTCGTTGAAGTCGACTTCGAAAAGCTTGACGACAGCGTCTTCGATCGGACGGCCGTACTTGTCGAAAACGACGCCGTGGACGACGCCACGCTCTTCGCGGGGCATGACGATCTTGACGTCGAGCTGTTCGCGTTCTTTGACTTCGAAATCGTAGCGGATCATATTGGTTGCCATGGTCATTCCTCCCATATCATGCGCAAATGTCTCCCTATCGGCAGTTGCGATACAGTGTAGTATATGGAAAGAGGCATCCGCATGTGAAAGCCTGAGCAAGGAGAAACGCGCGAAAGCCTGCGCAATGTGCACAAGATCGCTCATTCAGAAACGCATTGTGTGTGAAGGGGTGTGCAAGCAGAAACACACGATCAAGAACAAAAAAGAAGTGCCCGATCGGACACTTCGGAAAAGGCTGGGGTTTTTGGGGGTCGGCGATCGCTAGGAGACTCTGCGGGCCTGCACGGCGAAACGCGAATCGTCGTATTCGTAGGTGCAGGTGACGAGGGTGAGGATTTGATCGTTCTCGTTGAGCTTGACAGAGGGTTTCGCGCTGAACTTGCTCATGTCTTTGAGAACGTTCATGTACGTGAGGAAGGTGGCGTCGTCGTCAAAGCGCGTCTCCATGAAATTGAGGTCGGCGGCGATGACAAAAGCGGCGTAGATTTCATACTTGACGGTCTTGTCGCCGAGGATCAGGGTGATGTCGCGGTTGTTGTCGAAAAAGTCCCTGATCTTGTAGCTGTTCAGGTCGTGGAACATCGATCCGTTTCGCATGTTGTGGCCGTAAATGAGGATGTGTTTGGCCGTTTCGGGGTCGGTGTTGCGAAAATCCATGAAGACGGCGCCGGATTTGCTCGCATTCTTTTCGATGTCGTGGGTGAGATAGTATTCGTTGTCGGCAGCGCGGACGACCGGGTATTCGATGCGCGTGTTGGGCACGCTGATCCATCCGGCGACATCCTTGTTTTTCGAGCGCACGCGCTCGTAGTCTTCGCCGTGGCTCATGACGGGGGGCGGCGTCTCGGATCCGTCGTCGGGCACGCCGTCGAGCTGGGAGATCGCCCGCAGTGTTTCTTCGTCAACTTGCGGCAAGCGGTGGTCAGACAGGCTGGTTTCGCCGTGCTGGGTGAGGGCGCTTCCCGTCACATCCATATCGATCGATTTCGGACCGGCGCACGCATAGGCGCTCGCGAGAACGACGAGTGCCAGCAGTGCGGCTGTGACGCGCGCA
Source organism: Eubacteriales bacterium (assembly GCA_031553675.1). Lineage (GTDB taxonomy): Bacteria > Bacillota > Clostridia > Christensenellales > CALWSW01 > JAVBLF01. The sequence continues at coordinate 19,273 of JAVBLF010000048.1, forward strand.
AGGTTTTTTGGCCAAGCTTTTAGATCGATCATCGATTGTTTTGGCTCCTTTATGTCGGCGATGCGAGGGCTTGGTCGCCGCTTTTTTTTGATCGTGGCTTGAGTATATCGCATACATGAATGGCATTTCAAGCGTTCACGGATTTGTTAATAGATTGTTCAATTCGTCTTGGTTGTCCTTCCACGATTACACAGTTAGGGCGGATTTTGTCGAATGCGTGGGAATATATGGATCAAGGATGGCTTCGCCAAAGAAGGAAATGAGCCACATAAAATGGTATTATTTGGTTTAGTTCGCTTCCAGTATTTGCAAAAGCATTTCCAGGAATCGACCTGGGCACCTTTCCGCTTCCCCGTTTTCTGCGCGAAAAAGCGGGGAAATCCAGTGAATTTGGCGAAAAAGAAGTTTGAAAAACAGAAGGGTTTGCGGTATGATATGATAGGCATATGTGAAAAGGCGCACCGTCTCGACCCGCAGCCGGGAGCCGCTCACGTTTTTTCGTAGCCGCTCCAAAGAGAAATTGACGGCCGCTTGAAAGGGAATGGCTCATGGGTTTGTTTGACTTTTTTCAATTTAACGACGTGGGGATCGACCTTGGTACCTCCACGGTTTTGGTCTATGTAAAGGGAAAAGGAATCGTTCTGCGCGAGCCGTCCGTCGTCGCGGTTGAAAAGATCTCGGGCCGCATCCTCACCTTCGGCGAGGACGCCCGCCTCATGATCGGCCGTACCCCCGGCAACATCGTGTCGATTCGGCCCCTGAAGGACGGCGTCATTTCCAACTTCGACATCACGGAACGCATGCTGCGCCACTTCCTCAAGAAGGTCGTCGGCCGCAGAATCTTCTTTAAACCGCGCGTCATCGTCTGCGTGCCAAGCGGCGTCACGGAAGTGGAAAAACGCTCCGTCATCGACGCCACCGAAGAGGCAGGCGCAAGGCATACCTTCCTCATCGAAGAACCCATCGCGGCAGCCATCGGCGCCGGCCTCGACATCGCGAGCCCCTGTGGCCGCATGGTCGTCGACGTCGGCGGCGGCACCACAGACGTTGCCGTCATCTCGCTGGGCGGTTCGGTGCTGTCCGACTCGATCAAGGTAGCCGGCGACAAATTCGACGACGCTGTCATCCGCTACATGCGCAAAAAGCACAACCTCCTCGTCGGCGAAAGAACCGCCGAAGAAATGAAGGTCAACATTGGCTCGGCCTATCCGCGAAAAGAACAGATCTTCATGAACGTCAAGGGGAGAAACCTCATCTCCGGCCTGCCACAGACGGTCAGCGTCGGTTCGAACGAGATGATCGAAGCCCTCGAAGAGCCGCTTCAGCTCATCCTCGAAACCGTTCGCAACATCTTCGAAAAAACGCCACCAGAGCTTGCCTCCGACATCGCCGACAACGGCATCTGCCTCACAGGCGGCGGCGCGCTGCTCTACGGGATGGACAAGTTTATCTCCGAGCACACGAAGGTCCCCTGCTACATCGCCGACGACTCGGTTTCCTGCGTCGCGATCGGCACGGGCAAGGCCCTCGAAAACATCGACTTCTACTCGCGCGGCGCCGTATACGACTACCGCCGCGGCGATTACTTCGAAACCGGCAACTATTCGTAGCACAGGGGATTTTCGGTAAACATATGTGCGAGGCGGGAGTGTGCGAGCTCCGGCCTCGCTCTTTCTGGAAGCCCTTTGCCCGAAAACAGATATTTTATGTATAGAAAAGCCGGATTTTGCAATGCTCCAATCCCAATTTTTTAATATAAAAAGATTAAGAAAGTGCTTGTATTCCCGCCCGTTATCTGCTAGAATAGCAAATGTAGAAAGCGTTCTGCCCGGCAGAAAGATAGAGCTTCACGCGAAAGTCGCTTTCGCTACATCGTTTGCTCACATCCGCTTTTTACTTGAAATTGCCACACCACTCACCATTCTCCTTTACACGGAAAAACCTCGCTTCGGCGGGGTTTTTCTGCATGCAGTCTGAGCGTTTTCCTCTTCGCGCGCCGGCAAAAAGCGGGGAGAACGCCTGCTTTCCGCCAGCAGCGCTGCTTTTTCTCAAAAAGTGTACACGACTCCCTGCGTTCAAAGTGCGTTCGCCGCGCAAGCTAGGAGGAGAAAAAGTTTGCACAGTCTGCGAAGGGGGAAAAACATGAACTCATCATGGAAGTTCGGGTGGATTGCCGTCGGCTGCGTGGCCGTCGTGGCGGTGGGTGTCGCGGGGCTTCGCTTTTCACAGGTCCGCCAGAATCCATTGCGCGCGTTTTCCACAGAACCGAGACGGGACGACGAACGAGAGCCGGAACAGGTGTGGGTGCTGGCGGCGAGCCTGCCTCCCAGCGCGTCGCCCGGTAAGACGGCGACGCCCGTTCCAACAGCGACGGTGGTGCCGCGTAGCTCGACCACTGCAATCGATGCGATCGAAGCAGAGAACAGCGTGAGCCCTTCTTCGTCGCCAAAAGACAGCGAAGAGGCGTCGCCTTCGCCGTCGGCAAAGGGGAGAAAAAGCGCTTCGGAGACGCGGGAGCCGAGCAAAAGCCCCAAGTCCAGCGAAAAGCCCAAAGCGAGCAAGAAGCCTGCTTCTGAAGCATTTGGGAAAAAGCAGAGCGACGTGATCGGCGTCTTGCTGCTGGGGATCGATACGTCGCCCGATCGCGAAGAAAAGCACAGGGGATGGCGTTCCGACGTCATGATCGCGTGCGCGATCGACGTCGAACACAACAAGGCGACCGCCGTGACCATCCCGCGCGACACCCGCGCCAAGATCGACAAGCTGGACGACGAGGGCAAATCCAAGCGCGTGACGACGGACAAGATCAACGCGGCCTACACCTTTGGCGGTGGTCCGGATCTGCACGGACATGAGAATGCGCTTGCGGCCGTCAATCGTCTGTTGGGGTCGGACATCCGGTATTACGCGTCGATCGACATGGATTCGATCGGGCCGTTGGCCGATGCGGTGGGCGGCGTGACGGTCAAGCTGGAGGACAGTGTGCCGGGCGTCGGCAAAAAGGGGGAGACCGTCTTGCTCAAGGGGGAAACGGCGTCGAACTTCGTGCGGAAGCGCCACGGCGTCGGCGACGGCGGCGACCTCGGACGGACGGAACGACAGAAACAGTTTCTCCATGCGATGACCCAAAAAGTCAAAAGCGAGAACCCGATCAAAACCGTGCCCTCGCTCTACAAAAGCATGAAAAATCGCGTTCGCACCAACCTCAACCTCGAACAGATCGTCGCGCTCGCCACCGTGCTCGAACGCATGAAAGAGAGCGACCTCGACTTTGAAACCATCCCCGGGCGTTCGAAAAAGATCGACGGGAAGAGCTATTACGTCTACGACGTTGAGGGGACGAAATCCTTGGGCAAGCGCGTATTCGGTTAGGGTTTACGGTCGAGCTTGTCCCAAAGCTGGTACTGCTCGGTGGAGGAAAGTGCCCGAATCATGCGGTGGGCCGCGTCGTGGTCGGGCACGATGTCATTGAAGGTCTTGAGGAGTTCCTTCATGTCCTGCCGCTTCGTAAAGCCGTTGGCAGGGCAGGGATTGTGCACGACGGGGAGGCCGAGCTTTTTCTGAACGTGGATGACGTGTTTTTCCGGCAGGTAGATCATCGGGCGGATGACCGTCACGTCGGCGCGGCTCAGGTAGGTCAGCGGGGCGAAGACGTGCAGGCGGGCCTCGAAAAAGAGGCTCATCAGAAAGGTTTCGAGCACGTCTTCGCGGTGGTGGCCGAGCGCAACCTTGTTGCAGCCGTGATCGCGGGCGAGGTTATTCAGGGCGCCGCGCCTGAGCTTGGCACAGAGGGCACAGGGGTTTTCTTCCTTGCGGATGTCGAAGACGACTTCTTTGATGTTGGTGGGTTCGAATGTGAAAGGCACGTCGATCGATTCGCAAAAGCGGGCGAGCGAGTCGGCGTCAAACGGCTCAAAGCCCAGGCCGAGCGTGATCGCCTCGAGGGTGAAATGGTGCTTCGAAAATTTGCGGTAGAGGCTGAGCGCGTAGGTCAGCAGCAGGCTGTCCTTTCCCCCGGACAAGCCCACCGCCACCCGGTCGCCTTCCTCGATCATCCGAAACTGCTCGTCCGCCCGCCGGACACATCCCAATACTGTGCGCATGTCGATATCGCTCCTCGCTTTCATTTCGACGAACATTATACCACACATGGCCGATATGACGAATGGCAGCCTTTGGGAGATCCGGCCATACGGTCAAAGCAAGCAAATGCGAAGAAGTGGTCGAAAGACCACTTCTTCGGCTATGAAAGATGGAGGAGGGTAGCGGATATCCTAACGAAGCGCGAGCTTTGTCAGAAGCGGTTTAGGGCAAGGTCGTGGCGGTGCGGCCGCCGGCGACGACATGGGTCATGAGGGCATACCAGGTGTTGCAGCCGCAAACGCCGTCCGCAGGAAGGCCGCGGGTGCGCTGGTAGGCTTTGACGCCGTCTTCGGTGCTCTTGCCGAAGACGCCGTCGAGGGCTAGGCGGTAGCCGACGACATTGATGCAATCTTGCAAGATACATACGTAGTGATTGACCGAACCGCGTTGCAGCGTGGGGTAAGGCACCTGCGGACAGGAGGCCGGCCCCATGCGTTTGTCGACGTGGACCGAGCTCGGATTCGAGTTGCGCTGGACATAGGTCCACAAACCCGACGTGCGGCAGCTCGACTCGAGCGCGTTCATGGTCGGCTCGTCGAGGTTGTTGCCGATGTCGAACGCGACGCCGGCGTAATGTTGGGAAAAATGCTCAAAGCCGCCTTCAAAGGGACGTCGGAAGGCACCGCCTATGTAGATCGGCCGTCCCCAGATCGTGCGTTGTCGGTTCCAAGAATCCATGGCGCGGCGATCGGTCCAAAGATACTGCCCGCGCGAGGGGCCTCGAAATTCCTTGACGAGCATGGTTCGCCCTGTGTTGTACGGCATCGGATCGTTTTCGCCGAGCTCGTAACGTTCCATCTGGCGCTTGATATCGTTGTATACCAGTACGGTAGCCATAATCTCACCTCGATGCATTCTATGTCGGGGCCATTTCGGTTGTGCATGGGCGGATCTCCGGCGCGGGCATTGTGCATCTTTTGTCGATAAATGTTCAAAGGAGGAATCGCAAAGCGCTTTGTAGAATACCTTACAAACGGTTCACAAAAGCAAGCTTTTCACCGTCGCACCCGCGAGCGACCGGTGACAAATGAGCCATTTCCAAGCAGGCGACTCGCTTGCCCCATCTTTGTATCGTTTCAATACGCATGGCTTCATTTGTGTGGGAATTCACGAAACGTCGCCCACAATATTGCCAAATAATGGTATACTAGACGGGTTCGTTTCGGCGCCGATACGACACGGGCAATGTCCCGGGAAGGACATTCATGATCGACAAACTGGACGATGTCGCCCGGCTGCTCTTTTGCGAGGGAGCCAACGCATACAGCTACCGCGCATTCGGTTGCCATCCGATCGAAGTGAACGGCGCGAAAGCGCATCGCTTTGCGGTTTGGGCGCCGCGCGCCAAAAGCGTATCCATCGTGGGCGACTTTTGCGACTGGGTGTGTGGCGTGCATCCCATGGCGCGCGATGCGGGCGGGATATGGCAGGGCGTCGTCACCGGCCTCGAAAACGGAGCGCTGTACAAATACTGCATCGAATCCGAGGACGGGGAAATCATTTATAAGGCAGACCCTTTTGCGTTCTATTCCGAGCTGCGTCCCGGCACGGCGTCCCGCGTTTGGGACCTTTCAGGCTATGGCTGGCGCGACGAAGCCTATCTTGCCAAGCGCAAGGCGTCCTCTCCCTTTCAAAAGCCGATCTCGATCTATGAAATGCACCTCGGCTCCTGGCGCGGCGAAAAGAACTACCGCGACATTGCGAACGAGCTTGCGCCCTATCTCAAACAGATGGGCTATACACACGTCGAGTTTATGCCGCTGACCGAGTACCCTTTCGACGACTCGTGGGGCTACCAGGTGACCGGCTTCTTCTCCGCGACGGCGCGTTACGGCACGCCCCAAGACCTGATGTACCTGATCGACAAACTCCACAAGAGCGGCATCGGCGTGATCGTCGACTGGGTGCCGGCCCATTTCCCGCGCGACGCCCAGGGCCTCCGCCGCTTCGACGGCAGCCCCTGCTTTGAACATAGCGACCCCCGACGAAGCGATCAACCGGATTGGGGCACGCTGCTCTTCGACTTTGAAAAAGGCGAAGTCGTCAGCTTCCTGATGTCGAGCGCGCTCTTTTGGCTGGACGTCTTCCACGTCGACGGCCTGCGCACCGACGCTGTGTCGAGCATGCTCTACTTGAACTACAGCAAGCAGGATGGCCAATGGCTGCCCAACGAAAAAGGCAGCTTCGAAAACCTCGCCGCCATCGCGTTCTTGCGAAAAACCAGCGAAATGATCTTCCGCGACTATCCCGACGCGCTTTTTTGCGCCGAGGAATCGACGAGCTGGCCCCTCGTCACCCGCCCCGGCTACGACGGCGGGCTGGGCTTTAGCTTCAAGTGGAACATGGGCTGGATGCACGACGTGCTCGCCTACATGTCCATGGATCCCTACTTTCGCGCCCACCACCAGCAAAAGCTGACCTTTTCGATGTTCTACGCCTTCAGTGAGAACTTCATACTGCCGCTGTCCCACGACGAAGTCGTCCACGGCAAACTTTCTTTGCTCAACAAAATGCCCGGCGGCTATGAAGCCAAATTCGCCAACCTGCGCGTCTTTTTGAGCTACATGTTCGCCCACCCCGGCAAAAAGCTCATGTTCATGGGCGCCGAGATCGGCGAGTTCATCGAGTGGCGCTTTTACGAGCCGCTCGAGTGGCATCTGCTCGAATACGAAGCCCACCGCCAATTGCAGCGCTTCGTCGCCGCGCTGAACGCCTTTTACCGCAAACACCCGGCGCTCTACGAGATCGAGGACGAATGGAGCGGCTTTTCTTGGCTCGGCCTCGAAGACCCGTCGCGATCGATCCTCTCGCTTGCCCGCCTTTCGAAAAAGCGCAAAAACGGCAAGCAGCAAGTCCTCGTCTGCGCGTTCGACTTCACGCCTGTCCCCGGCGAATCCTACCGCGTCGGCGTGCCCTTTCCCGGCCATTACCGCGAGGTCTTTAGCACCGACGCCGCGGAATTCGGCGGCTTCGGCAAGCACAACCCCGACCTCGTCAGCGAGGACATTGTCTGGAACCACCAGGCGCAGAGCATCGTGATCGACATCCCGCCTTTGGGCGCGGTCTTTTTCGAGCACACGCCCTTTACCGCCGCCGAGAAAAAAGCCATGGCAGAGCCCTCCGGACAGCCGATTGCGCGGACAAAACCCAAAGCACCCGCCCGAAAAGCCGTCCAAGCCAAGGCGGAGACCGCCCCAAGCGCCGCATCGAAACCAAGCGCGTCACCGCGCAAAGCCGCTACTTCGGCAATAACCCCCGCGAAACCCCAAACACGCGCCCCCAAATCGAAACATGGGGAGGAAGAATGACCATGAGAGCGAAAAAAATCGTCGCTATGCTGCTGGCGGGCGGACAGGGAAGCCGCTTGCAGGTGCTGACCGTCGGAACCGCCAAGCCCGCGGTCCCCTACGGCGGCAAGTACCGCATCATCGACTTCCCGCTGTCGAACTGCTCAAACTCCGACATCGACACAGTCGGCGTCTTGACGCAGTATCGCCCGCTCGAGCTGAACAGCTACATCGGCAACGGCGCGCCCTGGGACCTCAACCGCAACCACGGCGGCGTATTCGTGTTGCCCCCCTATGCGACCGGCGACGTCGGCGAGTGGTACCTCGGCACGGCCAACGCCATCAGCCAGAACATCGGCTTTGTCGATCAGTACCGCCCCAGCTACGTGCTGATCCTCTCGGGCGACCACATCTACAAGATGGACTATGCCGCCATGCTCGACCGCCACATCGACCGCGGCGCCGACTGCACGATCGCCGTGCTCCCCGTGCCGATCGAAGAAGCATCTCGCTTCGGCATCATGGAGACCGACGAAACGGGCCGCATCGTCGATTTTAAGGAAAAACCCAAAGAACCCAAGAGCAACCTCGCGTCGATGGGCATCTATATCTTCAACTGGGCCAAGCTGCGGGCCTACCTGCTCGACGACGACGAAAAGCCCGACACCAACCACGACTTCGGCAAGGACATCATTCCCTCCATGCTGGCCGACGGCCAAAAGATGTTCGCCTACCGCTTCAACGGCTATTGGAAGGACGTCGGGACGATCCAGAGCCTCTGGGAAAGCAACATGGACCTTCTCGAAGATCCGCTCGCCTTTAACCTCTACGACCCCGAATGGCGCATCTACAGCCGAAACCCCGTCTTGCCGCCCCACTACATCGATTCGTCCGCCCTCGTCACGCGCTCGATCGTCACGGAAGGCGCCGAGATCGCGGGCTCGGTCACCCACAGCGTCATCTTTTCGGGCGTCACGATCGATGAGGGCGCCGTCGTGTCGGACTCGGTCATCATGCCGGGCGTCCGCATCGGCAAAAACGCCCGCATCTTCCGCTCGATCATCGGCGAGCGCGCCGAGATCGGCCAGGGCGTCTCGATCGGCGAGCACCCGTCGGGTTGCAGCGAAAACTGCGAGATCGTCGTGCTCGGCGAGGAGATCGTCGTCCCCGACGGCGCGCAGATCCCCTGCGGCGCCGTGCTGGATTCCAAACATTTCGATTCGACCCAAGGTTGACGTGGCCGACCCGGACCACTTCGATCGTTTCGGATTCCGATAAAAGAAGGTGAACCGCATGCTCAACAACGCGTTTGGCCTGATCTACACCAGTGAGTACAACATGCGCCTCAAGGACCTGACGCTCCAACGCACCGTTGCGTCCGTGCCGTTTGGCGGCCGTTACCGCGTGATCGACTTTCCGCTGAGCAATCTCGTCAATTCGGGCGTCACCAGCGTCGCCGTCATCACGCAGAAGAACTACTCCTCCCTCATGGACCACATGGGCTCCGGCGTGAGCTGGGATCTCAACCGCAAGAACGATGGCCTTTTCGTGATGCCTCCCTTTTCGACCGCCGAAAACGGCGTTTACCGCGGCACGGTCGATTCCTTTCGCGCCGCCCGCGATTACATCGCCCGCGTGCCCTACCGCTATTGCATCTTCCAGCACGCCAACATGATCTACAACAGCACCTATGAGGACATGATGGATCAGCACATCCGCACCGGCGCGGACATCACGCTGATGTACACGTCCGAGCAGGCGCACGAGGACATCTTCGGCGACCACTTCGACGACATCCACATCATGCTCGACGAGGAAGGCCGCATTGTCGACATGGAGATCGACTCCCTCCTCCCCCGCAGCCAGAACACGTATATGAACTGCATGCTGATCGACAAGCAGCTTCTGGATTACCTCGTCGACGAGGCCTATTCCCACGGCAAAACCGACTTCACGCGCGACGTTCTTTTGAAAAAACTCGACACCCTCCGCGTCTTCGGCTACCGCTACAAGGGCTACGTCGCCCGTATGTCCAGCGTCCAGGCTTACTTCGAGGCCAACATGGATCTGCTGAAACCCGAGGTGCGCCGCGACCTCTTCGACATGGAAAACCGCATTTATACCAAGGTCAAAGACGAGGTGCCCGCCCTCCACAAATCGACCGCCATCTCGAAAAACGTACTCGTCGCCGACGGCTGCATCATCGAGGGCGACATCGAAAACTGCATCCTCTTCCGTGGCGTCCACGTCCACAGCGGCGCCCGCCTGAAAAATTGCGTCATCATGCAGGGCTGCGAAATCCAGGAAGGCGCTCACCTCGAAAACGTCATACTCGACAAAAACGTCATCGTCCGCCGCGCCAAGCGCCTCATGGGACCCGAGTCCTTTGCCGTTGTGGTGCGGAAGCAATCCGTTATATAGGTTTTTTGGGCGAAACAAGTGGGGGTTTTCCAGGCGGGCGATTGATAATCGCCTCTACATCCCGTAAGCCGTGTTTGAGCGCCTGTAGGGGCGATTATCAATCGCCCGTTGCAGCCAAACGGGCTCGCGATACGTTAGTTTGTAACCCTTGATTCGCATTACCAATCGCCCATTGTAGCAAAACGCCCTCTCGACACGTTGCGGTTCGTAACCGCTTGATTCGCATTTTCAATCGACCGCTGCGGCATGGCACACGCGACCTGAAAATTTCTTAAATGGAATTTGGCGGGCGATTGATAATCGCCCCTACATCCCGTAGACCTTGTTTGAGCGCCTGTAGGGGCGATTATCAATCGCCCGTTGCAGCAAAACTATCGCCCCTTCTGGACTGCGGATGAGCCGGAAGGCCGTATGAAACGATAGACTGAAACGGTTTTGCGCGAGAAATGGCTCGAAACAGCACGAATCTTGTCGGAGCAATTGCATGCATGGGACAAAGTGCCTATACTCATAGACGAGCACAAGGAGAGCAGGTGAAGCACATTGAACATTGCGACAGCCTATGAACCCGCACGGACGGGCGATCCCATGAAAGTCCTCTTTGTGGCGTCGGAATGCGCGCCCTACATCAAGACGGGTGGTCTGGCCGACGTCATCGGCACACTGCCGAACGCGCTGGCCAAGCTTGGCATGGATGTGCGCGTCATCGTCCCGAAGTACCGCGACATTCCCGATCACTGGAAGGAACAGATGCAGCACCTCGTCTACTTCCACGTCAACCTCGGCTGGCGGCGGCAGTATTGCGGCATCTACTACCTCGAACGCAACGACGTCACCTATTACTTCATCGAGAACGAATTCTACTTCGGCCGGGACAGCGTTTACGGAAGCGGCCAGGAAGAGGGCGAGCGTTTCGGATTCTTTTGCCGCGCCGTGCTCGAATGCCTGCCACACGTCGGATTTCACCCCGACCTGATCCACTGCAACGACTGGCAGACCGGCATGGTACCGGCCCTGCTCAAGATCCAGTACGGCGACGCCTCCTTTTACCAGGACGTCAAGACGATATACACCATCCACAACCTGCGCTACCAGGGGATCTTCGCCTGGAGCCTCATGAGCGACCTGCTCGGGCTGCCCGACCGCTACTTTACACCGGACATGCTCGAATACTACGGCTGTGCCAGCTTCATGAAGGGCGGCCTCGTCTTCGCCGACCACATCACGACCGTCTCATCGACTTACGCCACCGAGATCCAAACCTCTTACTTCGGCGAGCGACTCGACGGCATGATCCGCGCCCGCAGCCACCAACTGACCGGCATACTCAACGGCATTGACCCGCTCGAGTACAACCCCGAAAACGACATGTGGCTGCCCGCACACTTCAGCATCGGCGACCTCGATGGCAAGGCCGCCTGCAAAGCCGACATCCAGCAGGAACTCGGCCTGGACGTCCGCGCCGATGTCCCCGTGATCGCCATGGTCACACGCCTCGTCGATCAGAAGGGCCTCGATCTCGTCGAGTGCGTGCTTGACGACATCATGCGAAACGACATCCAACTCATCGTCCTCGGCAAGGGCGACGAACATTACCAAGAACTGTTTAGCTGGGCATCCTGGCGCTACCAGGGTCGACTCGCCACACGCATCGAGATCAACAACCCTATGTCTCACCGCATTTACGCGGGGGCCGACATGGTGTTGATTCCGTCACAGTTCGAGCCCTGCGGCCTGACCCAGATGCTCGCGATGCGTTTCGGGACGATCCCAATCGTCCGCGAAACCGGCGGCCTGAAAGACTCCGTCCAGCCCTACAATCAGTACACCAACGAGGGCAACGGCTTCTCGTTCGCCAATTACAACGCCCACGAAATGCTCTTTACCCTCCAGCGCGCCATCGGCGTCTACCACGACAAAAACGCCTGGGCCGGCCTGATCAAGCGCGCGATGGAAACCGACTTCAGTTGGGACCGTTCGGCCAAACGCTACGCCGAACTCTACGACGGACTCGTCAGCCAACGCGGCCCCGAACCCCTGACCGAAGCTGCCTACCACGAATCCCGCGAGCCCTTTTTGCCGGAACACGCCTACGACATGGAACCGGACGGCATGCACGGCGAGACGACACCCGCCCTACACGAAGTCGCTTTGCCGACGCCCGATTCCGAAGCCCCAAGCCCGAAACCACGCACCCGAAAATCCGGCAAGGCGAATGTGGATTCCGGCACCCAAAAGCCCCCGACCAAGCGGGCGAAAGCCTCTGATGTCGCAGCCGCCGCTGTGGCGGAAGCGTCGGCTGATGCGCCCGCGAAAAAGCCTCGCTCCCGGAAAGCCGCGACCGGCGACGCCGAGCCCAATGCAAGCAAACCGCGCGCGCCCCGCAAGAAGAAGACCGAACCGAGCGACACCAAGTAAATGGCGCACACGCTCGCCCCACGCAACGCAGCCACGCATCCCGCGCCACCTTCCGATCCACGAGCCCCAGCCAGTGGATCCCGCAAAACAGTGCTTGGCACAGGCCGCATGATCTTGCGGCCTGTGCCGGGGCACCGCAGGTGTGCGGAAGTTTTTTTGCTACTTTTTTTGCAAAAAAAGTAGAGAGGAACCCCCCAAGGAAAACCCAAACGAAAGGCCGATCGCACCATGAACGCCTCCTCCCACCCCGCGCGCCGCCGCCGTCGGCGCATACGTGGCCCTCTCGGCTTGTTGGCGCTACTGTTGCTGCTCGTGATCGCGACACCGAGCACGATGTCGCTGCTGCCGGACGATGTGCCCGAGATCGTCATCACGCCGGAGGAAACGGCGGAGGTCGACGGCTTTTCAACGAAATGGAACGGTCTGCCGCTGACCCCTGTCGAACGCGGCGCCGACAAGCTCCCCGATTCGTTTTGACGCACAAAAAAAGAAGTGGCCGTGTTCGCCACTTCTTTTTGCGTTTACGACGCGTCGAAGGGTTCGTAGGTCTGGCAGCGGGTGCTGTAGTAGGCCGCTTCACCGCTCGTGCCGATCGCGATCGAACCTGCATTGCAGACGTAACGGTGGTTGTGGATGCATTCGGACACCGTGCAGCCAACGGTCGCGTTTGCGATCGTCTCGGTGCCGTCGGGCGGCTCGGCAAACTCGACCCGAAAGTAGTCAAGCGTCATTTCCCCGTCGCCAATCATGCCGTTGCCGACCCCCATCATGCGCTCGGAAGCGGTGTTGGCTTCGACCGGCGTCGATTCGAACGTGTTGCAGGCCGCATCGCCCTCTGCCTGCCGGACGAGGATGTGCTCGGCTTCGCAAGCCGTGCCATCACCATGATGGACGCATTCGCACTCATGGCACTGGATCTTCTTCATGGCGTTTACCTCTTGGCGTGATAGCTCGCGCACAGGCTTTCGTCCTCCGGCTGACCGGTCGAGCCTTGCGGACAGGGCGCGACCTGGATCGCATCGAGCGCACACTCGGTGTTGTGCTCGTTGTACTGGCAGGACGCGACGGAACAATGGATGTGTTGGTTGCTTTTCATGTGTATAGCCCTCCTGAAAATCTTTGCTTCTGGTGACACCCCTAGTTTGTGGCCAATCGCGGAGGGCAAACCTGGTAAAACCTGTTATGCTTTTTTTGCGGATCCACCCTGCTGCTTGTCTTTTGTTTTTCCGAAGATTATAATTGGAATGAGCAATTCTGTCTAAGTCTCGCTTTTTTAGGAGGTCATTGCCATGTCATACGTGAGCGAAGTACTCAACAGCATCCGGCAGAAAAACCCCGACCAGCCCGAATTCATCCAGGCTGCAACGGAGGTCATCGAGTCGCTTGAGCCGATCGTCGAAGCCAATCCGAAATTCGAAAAGGCCGGCATACTCGAACGCCTCGTCGAGCCCGACCGCGTGATCATGTTCCGCGTTCCCTGGGTTGACGACCAAGGCAAAGTCCAGGTCAATCGTGGCTACCGCGTTCAATTCTCCAACGCCATCGGCCCGTACAAGGGCGGCATGCGCCTCCACCCCAGCGTCAACCTCAGCATCCTGAAATTCCTCGGCTTCGAACAGATCTTCAAAAACTCGCTCTCGGGCCTCCCGATCGGCGGCGGCAAGGGCGGCGCCGACTTCGACCCCAAGGGCAAGAGCGACAACGAAGTCATGGCTTTTTGCCAGAGCCTCATGACGGAACTATACAAATATCTTGGCGCGAACATCGACGTCCCCGCCGGCGACATCGGTACCGGCGCGCGCGAGATCGGTTACATGTTCGGCCAGTACAAGCGCCTGACGAATAGCTACGAAGGCATGCTCACCGGCAAGGGCCTCATGTACGGCGGCTCCCTCGCCCGCACCGAGGCGACCGGCTTCGGCGCCGTCTACCTGACCGATGAAATGCTCAAAAAGAACGACAAGGGCAGCTTCGACGGCCGCAAAGTCGTCATCAGCGGCTCGGGGAACGTCGCGACCTTCGCCGCTACCAAGGCCACGCAGCTCGGCGGCAAGGTGCTGACCATGAGCGACTCGACCGGCTGGGTCTACGATCCCGAAGGCATCGACATCGAGCTCATGCGCCAAGTCAAAGAAGTCGAACGCAAGCGCGTCAGCGATTACGCTGCCCGCCGCCCCGGCGCCGAATACCACGAAGGCCGCGGCGTGTGGAGCATCCCCTGCGACATCGCCATGCCTTGCGCCACCCAGAACGAGCTCTTCGAAGCGGACGCCAAAACGCTCGTCAGCAACGGCGTCATTGCCGTCGCCGAGGGTGCGAACATGCCCAGCACACCCGAAGCGATCGCGACTTTCCAGGCCGCGGGCGTGCTCTTCGCGCCGGGCAAGGCCGCCAATGCCGGCGGCGTCTCGGTCAGCGCCCTCGAAATGAGCCAGAACAGCATGCGCCTGAACTGGTCCTTCGAAGAGGTCGATCAGCGACTCCAGGGCATCATGCTCAAGATCTTCGATCAGATGTCCTCCGCCGCCAAGGAATACAACAAAGGGTGCGACTACGTTGCGGGCGCGAACATCGCGGGCTTCCTCAAGGTCGCGAATGCGCTGACGGCACAAGGCGTTATCTAAGCTGCACCAAGCAACCCCCTGCAAACCGCGCAGGGGGTTTTTTGCTGCCAAACGCGGCAAAACATTGTGCGATGGGCCTGACTCTGCTATGATTAGCATCGCATCCCGCGCCACGCGAACACAAATGGGGGACACATGATCACACTGCACGCGCCACGCGCCGTCCGCGCCCTGCTCGACAAGCACGGCGTCGCGCCGCACAAACAGCTCGGCCAGAACTTTCTTTGCGACGCGAACGCACTCGAAACGATCGCGGACGCGGGTGTCGTCGAAGGGGAAGCCGTGCTCGAAATCGGGCCGGGACTGGGCTCGCTGACGCAACAGCTCGCCATGCGCGCCAAACGCGTCGTGGCCGTCGAGATCGACAAAGGCTTTTTGCCGATCCTCGCCGAAACCCTGGCCGACTTCGACAATGTGACGATCGTGCATGCCGACTTTCTCAAAGCCGACTTCGCCTCGCTGCACCGTGCGCTGGGAGGCGGCCGCTTTTCGGTCTGCGCCAACCTCCCGTACTACATCAGCACGCCGATCCTGACGCGCCTGCTCGAATCCAAACTGCCGATCACACAGATGACGTTTCTGCTGCAAAAGGAAGTCGGCGACCGCCTGGCAGCCCGCCCCGGCCAAAAGAACTACGGCTCCCTCTCGGTCTTCGCGCAGCACTTCGCCGCCATCGAAACCGTCGCAAAGGTCGGCGCGTCCTGCTTTGTGCCCGCGCCCAACGTCGATTCGATCGTCGTCAAGCTCGCGATGCGCCCCGCGCCCTACGAGCTGACGGACGAGGCGCTTTTCTTCAAGCTCATCCGCGCCTCGTTCGCGATGCGCCGCAAGACGCTGGCCAACAATCTCGCGGCGGCGTTCCCGATCGGCAAGGAGGACGTGCAGGGGCTTCTCACAAAAATCGGCCTGGATTCGGGGGTTCGGGCGGAGGCGTTGGGGGTTGGGGAATTTGCGGAGCTTTCGGAGGGGATTTTACTTTTCTTGAAAGAAAAGTAACAAAAGAACTTTTGCGCAAATCTGCGATTTGCCGCCCCCCGGCATGCGCGGCTCGCGCCTTCATGCCGCCGAACCGTTTGCTTTCCGAAGGGGCAAAGCGGCTCACTCAGACAAAGCTTCGAAAAGGCGGCCACGTGTTTGGCCGCTTTTTCGGGGGATGCGCTGACGAAGAAAAGCCCGCCATACGCTTGGCGGGCTTTTTGGTGCAATGTGATCGGTTTGTTTCTTGGGAGAGGCATCCTGCAAATCGAAGATTTGTGGGATAGACGAAAGTTCTTTTGCTCCTTTTCTTTCAAGAAAAGGAGAGAAAAATCAAACGTTATCTCTTCCCCCGAGGCCCCGCCTCGACAATGGACTGCGGCATATCCTTGTACTTGCCGAAGTTCTTGACGAAGGCGTCGGCGAGGTTCTGGGCGACCTTGTCGTACTCGGCTTTGTCGGCCCAGGTGTCCTTGGGGTTGAGCACTTCGCTCGGCACGCCGGGGCAGGACTTGGGCACGTCGACGTTGAAGAAGGGGTCGTTGACGTATTCGACGGTTTCGAGCTCGCCGTTGAGGGCGGCCGTGACCATGGCGCGGGTGTTCTTGATGCTCATGCGTTTGCCGACGCCATAGGGGCCGCCGGACCAGCCGGTGTTGACGAGGTAGACGTTCGTCTTGTGGGTGTCGATCTTTTTGCCGAGCATGTCGGCGTAGAGCGAGGCGGGCAGGGGAAGGAAGGGTGCGCCGTAGCAGGTCGAGAAGGCGCTCTGGGGCTCGGTGATGCCGCGCTCCGTGCCGGCGAGTTTGCTCGTGTAGCCCGATACGAAGTGGTACATCGCCTGTTCTCGGCCGAGCTTGCTGATCGGCGGCATGACGCCAAAGGCGTCGGCGGTCAGGAAGACGATGGTTTTGGGGTGGCCGGCCGAACCGGGGATCAGGCAGTTCGGGATGTAATCGACCGGATAGCCGACGCGGGTGTTTTCGGTCAGGCTGTCGTCGTCGAAGTCGAAGACGCGCGTTTCGGGATCCATGACGACGTTCTCGACGAGCGCGCCAAAGCGGATGGCGTCCCAGATCTGGGGTTCGTTTTCCTGGCTGAGGTTGATGCACTTGGCATAGCAGCCGCCTTCGATGTTGAAGACGCCGTCGTCCGACCAGCCGTGTTCGTCGTCGCCGATCAGGCTGCGGAGCGGGTCGGCCGAGAGGGTGGTTTTTCCGGTGCCGGACAGGCCGAAGAAGACCGCCACGTCGCCGTCCTTGCCGACGTTGGCCGAGCAGTGCATGCTCAACACACCGCGCTTGGGCAGAATGTAGTTCATGACGGAGAAGACGCTCTTTTTGATCTCGCCGGAATACTGGCTGCCGCAGATCAGGACTTCGCGCTTGGAGAAATTGACGAGGATGGCGGCTTCGCTGTGCGTGCCGTCGATTTCGGGGATGCACTTGAAGCCGGGCGCCGCGATGATCTTAAAGGTGGGCGCGAAGGAAGCCAGTTCTTCTTGCGTCGGGCGCAGCAAGAGCTGCTGGATAAAGAGGTTCTGGCTGGCGTATTCGTTGATGATGCGGAAGGATTCGCGGTAAGTCGGGTCAGCGCCCGCAAAGCCGTCGAAGATAAAGATCTCGCGGTTTTGCAGGTAGGCGCAGGCGCGTTTGTAGATCGCGTCGTAAGTCTCGGCGCTCATGGGCACGTTGACCTTGCCCCATTCGATGTCGTCGTGGATGTCGGGGCTATCGACGACATACTTGTCGTCGGGCGAGCGACCGGTGTATTTGCCGGTCGTGACGACGAGGGCACCGGTCTTGCTGAGGACGCCTTCACCGCGGCAGAGGGCGCGTTCGGTCAGCACAGCGACCGGGAGGTTGCGGTGGATGGCGCAGGGGTTGATGATGCCCAGCGATTCGAGATATTGTTTCATAGCGGACTCCTTCCAAATCGGTAAAATGAAAGATTCATGTATCGCAACATCAATTGTGAATTAAATCGCAAACGGCTTTCCGTTCCCATAAGTGTACCGCATCGGGCAGGGGATCTCAAGGATTAAATCGCATGGGAAAGCGGCGACTTGGCGCGCGATACAGCTATTTTGCAATCGGAGGGCGGCAATTATGCGCGAGAGATGTTCGGGGGTCAGCGCGCGACTCCAGCGCATAGGATAAAATCGGATCGCCCATGTTGCAAAGTGGTGGTTTACAGAATGCGCGATTCCGCGAAGCGAGAAAAGCGCGCGCCTTCGACAAATTTCCCCCAAATGACAGAAGTACCCGTTTGTGTTATAATTGCGGGGACAAAAGTGCGGCGCTGCGAATCGTTTCGCACGCTGCGAAATAGGGTATGGGATGTCAGGCTTTGCACGATCGCCTGTCCCGCCGCAGAGCTTACACGAAAGCACATTCGGTGTGTTTGAAAATTTGGCCGTGCTCGCCGGTTCGCTTCGTCGCGGACTGTGGGACGGCTGCCTCGCGGTATTGTGTTATGGACGCTAAAGGAGTGCTGGTATTGATCACGAAACGAGAACGCAAAGAACAGATCATCCAAGACATCAAAAGCAACATCTCGCGGCTCTATGGCAGAACGATCGACACCGCGAGCAAGCCGCAGATCTACGTCGCCGTTTGCCACGCCGTCCGCGACGAGCTGATGGAAAAGTGGACCTATGACAAGCAGCTCGAGCTGGAGCAAAAACCCAAGCGCCTGTATTATCTGTCGGTCGAGTTTTTGCAAGGCCGCGCTTTGGGGACCAATCTGCTCAACCTGGACGAAATGGAGCTATACGCCGAAACGCTCGAAGAGCTGGGCGTTTCGCTTTCCGAACTCGAAGACATGGAGCCCGATCCCGGCCTAGGGAACGGCGGCCTGGGACGTTTGGCGTCTTGTTTTTTGGAGTCGCTCGCCACGCTCAACTACCGCGCGATCGGCTGCGGCATCCGCTTCGAATACGGCCTCTTTCGCCAGAAGATCATCGACGGCAGCCAGTTCGAGATTCCGGACGCTTGGCTCGATGAATGCGGCGGCAGCTATCCCTTTGAAGTCGTGATGCGCGACGACGCGTGTGACGTCCGCTTCGGCGGCACGGTGACGGAGGAATGGTCGGAGAGCGGCCTCGTCGTCAACCACACCGGCTACAGCACCGTCCAGGCCATCCCCTACGACATCCCCATCGCCGGCTACCAGACCGACAACGTCGGACGGCTGCGGCTGTGGCGGGCTGTCGCGGCCAAGCGGCTCGACATGGACTCGATCTCGAGCGGCAATTACGCCCGCGCCACCGAGGAACGCGAGCTGGCCGAAGTGATCTCGAAGGTTCTCTACCCGAACGAAAGCCACCGCGAAGGCAAATCCCTCCGGCTGAAGCAGCATTACTTTCTGACGAGCGCGACGGTGCAGTACATCATCTCCGACTACAAGCGCCGCTTTGGTCATGATCTGCGCAAGATGGAAGAGAAGGTCTGCATCCAGATCAACGACACCCACCCGTCGCTCGCCATTCCCGAACTCATGCGCATCCTGATCGACGAGGAGGGCAAGGGCTGGGACGAAGCCTGGAGCATCGTGACGGGCGTGTTCAACTACACGAACCACACCGTCATGTCGGAAGCGCTGGAGCGCTGGCCAGAAGAACTGTTCAAGGAGCTTTTGCCGCGCATATACATGATCGTAAAGGCGATCAACGACAAGTACTGCGAAAAGCTCTGGAGCTACTACCCCGGGCAGTGGGAGCGCATTGGCCAAATGGCAATCGTCGGCTACAACCAGATCCGCATGGCGAACCTCTGCATCGCGGCGAGCGCCCACGTCAACGGCGTCTCGCAGCTGCATGCCGACATCCTGCGCCAGGACATCTTCCGCGATTTTTTCATCGTCGAGCCCTGGAAGTTCATCGGCATCACGAACGGCATCACGCCGCGCCGCTGGCTGATGTACGCCAACCCGAAACTCGCCGCCCTCGCTGACAAAGCGATCGGCCAAGGCTGGCGACGCGATCTGAACGAACTGTCGCGATTGATGGATTTCCGCGACGATGCCGCCTTTGTCGAAGAATTTGCCGCCATCAAGCGCGACAACAAAGCGCGCTTCGCCGATTGGCTGGCCCAGAAGCAGGGCGCGATCGTCGATCCCGACACGATCTTCGACGTCCAGGCCAAGCGCCTGCACGAATACAAGCGGCAACTGCTCAACGCGCTGCATATTCTGTACCTATACGACAGGTTGATGACCGACCCGTCCTTCGACATGCAGCCGACGACTTTCCTCTTCGGCGCGAAGGCCTCCGCCGCCTACAGCATCGCCAAATCGATCATCCGCCTGATCAACGTGATCGCGCGCAAGATCGACGAAGCACCGCCGCGCATCAAGGAAAAGCTCAAGGTCGTCTTCCTCGAAAACTACAACGTCACAACGGCCGAAATGCTGATCCCGGCCTGCGACGTGTCCGAACAGATCTCGACCGCCGGCAAGGAAGCGTCCGGCACCGGCAACATGAAGTTCATGCTCAACGGCGCGCTGACGATCGGCACGCTCGACGGCGCGAACGTCGAGATCTCCCAGGCCGTTGGGCCGGACAACATCTACATCTTCGGCCTGACCGCCGACCAAACCGCCGAGATCTACAAGGAACGCTCCTACAGCGCCGGCCAGCTTTACGGCACGCAGAGCGAACTGCGCCACCTGCTCGACTACCTGATCAGCGGCGCGCTGAACGAGCCCGACCGCGACAACGTGTTCAGCGACATCTACCAGACGTTGCTCTTCGGCGAAAACGGCGACCTGGCGGACAACTACCTCGTGCTGCCCGACTTCGCCGCCTATCGCGATACCCAAGCCCGCATCAACCAGGACTACGGCGACCAAGCCGCCTGGACGAAAATGGCCATCGCCAACACGGCCATGAGCGGGATCTTCTCCAGCGACCGCACGATCGAGGACTACAACAAACGCATTTGGCACCTCGACAAGCTCCGCATCTGAGCGAACCGATTGCCGACCGGGCGGACGAACGTGATGCGTCCGCCCCTTTGCTTTTGACCCACGAATGGAGCCCATCCCTATGAACATGCCCTATCTGCCGCAAGATTGCCGCCACCATTCGCGTCTGACTGACTTTCGCGTGCCGCAAGGCGCTGTGACCGCCGGATCGACTTTGACGCTGCGCCTGCAATTGTCCGAAGCCATGCCGGACGTCTTTTGCATGGTCTGCTACGAGATCGGCGGACGCACTTACATTGCGCCACTCGACCCCGTCAGCACGCAGAGCGGCGCGAGCCTCGTCGAAGTACAGATCGCCTTGCCCCCTGGCAAAACCGGCCTTCTTTACTACTACTTTTTGATCAACGACAAAAAGTCGATCTACTATTGCCAGGGCACGAGCGGCGAGAGCAGCTTGAACCCCGTACTGACCGGCGAACGCTACCAGGTCACGATCTACGATCCCGACTATGAGACGCCCGCCTGGATGCGCAAGGGCATACTCTACCAGATCTTCGTCGATCGCTTTGCGCGTTCCGGTGAGCGCGGCGGGCTCGACCGCCTCGACTACCACCGCCAGCTCGGCCGGACGGCCATCGCCCACGAAGATTGGTCGGACCAGCCCCTCTACCAACCCCTCCCCGGCCAGCTCCACTACAACCCCTGCGATTACTACGGCGGCGACCTCGCCGGATTGACGGAGAAGCTCCCCTACATCGCCTCGCTCGGCGTGAGCTGCCTCTATCTGAATCCGATTTTTGAAGCCGACTCCAACCACAAATACAACACTTCGGACTATCGGAAGATCGACCCGGTGTATGGCGACGGAGAGAATTTCCGCGCCCTCTGCCGCGAAGCCGCCAAGTACGGCATTCGCGTCGTGCTGGATGGTGTGTTTTCGCACACCGGCGACGATTCGGTTTACTTCAACCGCTATGGCCGCTACGAGGGGGTCGGCGCTTACCAATCGCCCGACTCACCCTACGCGCGCTGGTACCAGTTCGATTCCTTTCCCAAGACGTATAAGTCCTGGTGGGGTTTCGAATCGCTCCCCAACGTCAACGAAACCGAGCCCAGCTACCGCGAATTCATTTGCGGGGAAGACGGCGTGGCACGGCATTGGATCAAAGAAGGCGCTGCGGGTTGGCGGCTCGACGTCGCGGACGAGCTGCCCGACGCTTTCATCGAAGATCTCCGGCAGGCCATCAAAGCCGAATCGTCGGATGCCCTGCTGATCGGCGAAGTCTGGGAGGACGTCAGCAACAAGGAAGCGTATGGCGTCAAGCGCCAATACGTCATGGGCCGCGAACTCGACTCGGCCATGAACTACCCCCTGCGCGACGCGATCCTGCGCTTTTTGCTGCACAAGCAGGACGCGAAGGCTTTTATCGATCGCGTCTCCGTGCTGCGCGAACACTATCCGCCGCCCTTCTTCTACGCCTGCATGAACTTGATCTCCAGCCACGACGTGCCGCGCGCGCTCAGCCTGCTGGGCGGCGCGCCGGACAAGGACAGCGGCATGTCGCGCGAGCAGCAGGCGCAGTTTGCGCTGAATGTCCCCGCCCGCGCCCTGGGGCTGATCCGAATGCGCTTGGCCGTCGCGTTGCAAATGGCACTGCCCGGCTGCCCCAGCGTCTATTACGGCGATGAAGCCGGCGTCGAAGGCCTCATGGATCCCTTCTGCCGATCGACCTTCCCGTGGGGCAAAGAGGACGTCTGCCTGCAAAGGCACGTCGCCACGCTCGGCAAACTCCGTAGCGCGACGCCCATCCTCCAAACCGGTCGCATGATTCTGCTCGCCCCACATCCCGACATCGTCGTGATCCTCCGCTTTGCCACCGGCAAAGAAGACGCGTTCGGCGGACACACCGCCAACGGCGTATTCATCGTCGCGCTCAACCGCTCGGAACACCGGCGATCGCTGACGCTGGGACTGGAAGACCGCCGCTTTGGCGTCGCGTTTGAAGGCCCCGACGCCGAAGCGCTCCCCAAGCTCGACGGCGTGTACCGCGATCGCCTCAACCACAGCCATTGCCGCTGCCAAAACAGCCAGATGCCGATGACCCTCGGCCCCTATGCCTGCATGATCCTCCAGCGGATCGAAGACTGATCGCACCTGCCTGCATTCCGCCGAAAAACCGGATTCTCCCTAATAATTAACAATCCGTTTTGGCGAAAAGCAATCTTGTCCGAATTGCCCAAAAGGTGTATGATGGAAAAGTCTAATGGTGAGGTGCGCCATTGTGTACTGTCTTTGCCAAGGAGGAGCGTTCCATGTTGCAAACGCAAATAAGCAACCAAATGACCATTTCGGAAGTGCTGGAGAAAGATCCCGGCATCGCTAACATTTTGATGGAATCCGGCATGCATTGCCTGGGCTGTATGATGGCTTCGGGCGAAAGCATCGGCGAGGCCGCCCTCGTGCACGGCGTTGACCCGATCATGTTGATGTCCAAGATCAACAGCTATTTGGCCAGCAAAGCTTCCTAAGCGCGATCAAAAAGTGGCATGTGCCACTTTTTTTGTGCGTCGGAATCGCATGGATGCCCAGCAGGCGGTTGATAACGCAATCAAAGGTTTACAAGACGTAACGCGTCGAAAAGCTGTTTTGTTGCAGCGGGCGATTATCAATGCGAATCAAGGGTTGAACCTCGCATGTTCAGAACGGGCGATTCATAACGCCAATCAAGGGTTGAACTTTGTTCAGGCAAAATGGGATGATCCTTATGGTACGCGGGCGATTGATAATCGCCCCTACATCCCGCTAACCTTGTTTCTGCGCCTGTAGGGGCGATTATCAATCGCCCGATGCAGCAAAACGGCCTCGCAATACGTTAGGTTTGCAACCCTTGATTCGCATT
>JAVBLF010000015.1:0-11642 GCA_031553675.1 Eubacteriales bacterium
ATGCTGCCTTGGTCAAAGTCAATGCCGTCTTCTTGCTATGCCAAAACCAAATGAGTTCTTGCATCACATTCTCGGCTGCCGGATGGCAGTCTTTTCGCGTCCCCTCTGCTTGTCAAGGTACTTTCAGTTTGACGCTCACATAGATAGAGAGTTTTCATAAATTCAGACTCTACTTTCACATCGTAGAAGTCGTGGGTTCGAGTCCCTCCATTCCCACCAAGCAGAAGGCCCGCAGATATTAGCTTTGCGGGCCTTTTCGCAGTTCAAATAAAATTTTGTGTTTTTTGCGGGAAGCTCACTGCATCAGATCTGAAACAAGCCAGGATATTCATGACATTTCCGATCAAAAAATATCGGGCGGAACAGCAAGCCCCGCCCATGGATCATCCAAAACTTGTCATGGAATACAGTCTTATTTCTTGGTTCTTGCCACTGACAAAGCGTCGTACCCACCGTTACTGGCCAGGCTGACGACGACGGCGTTGATTGCGAGCAGGAACGTATTTGAAATATTCAAGATACCCAGGAAGAAGTTCGCCGCCAGCATGATCACCAACGCGATCAGGTAGGATAGCAGCCTCGTGGGGATTGATTTCAGCGCCCCTTTGAGCAACTGCGTCAGGAGCGCCGTTGCGATCGTCGCTCCCCCCTCGGTGGCAAGCATCTGCCAAGTGAAAAACTCGTTCATGATTGTCTCCTCTCATTTTTCCAAACCATCGAGCCTTTTGAGCGCTTGTTTCGCGGATTCCTCCACGCGTGTCACGCGTTCGGAAAGCGCGTCAAAGTCTCGTTTTTGTGTTTTCTGTTCGACGCGAATGTCATCGACACCGCGCTTTATATATTCTACGTCGGACTTCAGCAGCGCGTCAGTCGCGGCATCGGATTGCGCTGTGTTTTTTTGCGTACGCGCGAAGCCGATCCAGCCGAGCAATACGCCGCTCAAGGCGGCCAAGACGCTTACGATCGCGCCCCATTCAAGCATCCTCATCACCTCGAACAAATGCTGACGTAAGCGCCGTGTATGTAGCCTGTAACGGGTTTCGTGCCGATCATCGTCGCGACGGCGAGCCATTCGCCGCATCCGGAGACGACGAGTGGGTGGCCATTCGCGACCGCAGCGAGGATGCTACCGTTTGGCGTTTCCCGGATGTTGACGCTCGTCTTGCAAACGGACGTGGCAGCGCATGGTGAGGCTTCCATTGCTTCGGAGCGAAAGCGTGTCACAGCGACGACCTTTGAGCCGTAGAGGTCGATGTCATCGCGACGGACGCCGTAACGGGTTCCGCGGGCGTGGACGATGCTGTTGGCGGATTCAACGAGGGCGACGTGGGTGATCTGGTTAGCGCGGGAGGTGTTGGCGTTTGTATTAAAGTAGAGAAGGTCGCCGGGCGCAGGGAGATACCCCTGCTTTTTGAGCGTGGCGACGCTCGTGAACGCTTTGCCGATCTGCTTGTGACCGGACAGGGGCCAAAGCAGATCGAATTCCGTGTCGTTGACCTCAGTATCGGAGGTCGATCCGGACTTGAAGGCATAGCCTGCCGCTTTAAAAGCGCGGTAGACCAGACTGGAGCAATCGAAAACGTCGTCTTCCCAGCGGCGTTCCTGCGAATAACGGCAGCCGAGCTTGCCGATGGCGAAATCGACGGCCTTTTGAGCGATACACACCATAAACGTTTCTCCTAAGAAAAAAACAGCGCTCTCTGCGGGTGGAGAGCGCTGCGTGGTTGAGGGACGTAGCTTTAGACGATGAGGTATTGCATGGCATTGGATGCATCCAGCCATGAGACGACGGTTTTCCCACCAGCGTTGAGTGCCACGCTGTGGTTGTAGGTCTTGTTGTTCAGCTCGCTGATGCCGGAGAAATCCTTGCCGTTGACGCGTTCCTTGACCTCGTTGTAGCGGAATTCATTCCCAATGGTGAGGTTGTAGCAGCCGTAGAGCGTGTCGTTGTAGGAGTTGGAGCCGAGAACGTTGTTATAGCAGCAGGTCAGCAGAGAGATGCCGTAGCAGCCGCTTCCAAAAGCGTTATTGTAGCTGCTACTACCGAGCATGTTGTTGTAGCAGTTGTTGCCGAACACGTTGCCGTAAGCGCTGCAGGCGAACGTGTTGTAGCGGCAGTTCGTGCCGAAGACGTTGCCGTAGCAGTTGCTGGCGAACGCGTTGCCGTAGCAGTCGTTGGCAAAGATGTTCTGGTAGCAGGAGCAATCGAGGCGTACGTGGCGGAAGCCTGAACCAGCGACGTTGCCGTAACAGCCGCTCGCAAAGGTGTTGTTGTAGCTGTTGCTGCCGAAGGTGTTGTTCTCGAAGCGCGTCGCGGCGAAGACCGCCCGGGGGCGCTCTCCGGCGCTCGTGTAGCGCCAGACGTTGTTTCCCAGCGAGCGGTAGGCCTCGGCGTTGCCCGAGACGACGACGTTCGTAATGGTCGTACGCGCGTGGTCGTTCGTGCCGTTGAAGTCGAACGTAAAGAACTCGGCGTAGTCGCTCGACCGATTGAGGCCATAGGCCGTGTCGTAGAGAATGTAGTTGTTGGCGTAGTCGGTGACGGCTTCGACGAAATAACTGCCGTCGGTGGCGCCGGAAGGTGTGCCGCTGCGGAGCGCCTTTGATATGCTCGTGCCGGTGAGGTAGAAATTGCCCTTGGTGACGGTGCCGCTTTCCCACGCGGGGATCGCGGACGTGTCGGCTTTGAAGCGCGCCCACTTCATGGCGCGCCAATCGTGCGCGAGGTCGATGTTGCGGGTCGGATCGACGCGGCGCAGGATGAAGCCGTTGCGGGCGGTGGCGTTGTCCTCGCACTTGCTTTCATCGAAGCTGTACGTGATGATGTCGTTGGGATAGCTGGCACTCCAGGCTGTTGGGGCGAAGCGGTTGTTGGCCTCGGCGGTGAGCGTGAGCGCTTCGACAGCACAAGTGACGATCTTGCCGCTATAGGGTTGTTGGTACTTCGTCGCGTAATCGCTGACGACATAGCGCAGGCCGGGTACGAGTTTTCCGGCGTCTTTCAGCGCTTTGAGCTCGGCATAGGTCTTGACGCTCAGTTCGATGACGGCGGGATCGCCTTTTTCGCCTTTGGGACCCGCGTCGCCTTTCGCGCCGGTTTCACCTTTGGCGCCGGGTTCGCCGGGCGCGCCCTGTACACCCGCGATGCCGGGCGTTTCCACCCAAGCATTCGAAGCGCCATCCCACAGATAAGCGGTCGTCGCTGTGCCGGACGCGACGGCGTAGAGGTCGCCGACGTTGCCGGTCGGGTGCGCAGCCTTGAGTGCGGCAAGCGTGGCGTACTTGCCGAGCATGCGAAGTCCGGCGGCCTGGGCTTTGACGCTGACGGTGTTGAGTGCGCGCATGACGTTGGAATCCGAGGGGGTCAGGCAACCGCCCGGCGCAATGTCGGACGGTTTGAGCAGCACTTGGCTGGCCCAGTTCTGGGTGGAGTCGCCGTTCGCGTCGAGCAGCAGCGTCGCGCCGTAAAAAACGATCTCTCCCCCACTCTGGCCTTTCGTGAAAACGGCGCGCGCGTCGAGGCGGGCTTTGCCGCTGACAGTCTTCGTTTCGTTTGCAAACGCGTAAATGCTCTTGCTCGCGTTGAACTCCGTGACATTTTCCCATGGTGCGGCGGGGTCATTGCGCAGCTGAAGGAGGACGGACGCGTCGTCTGGCACTTTGAAGCTGAAATAGAGCATGACGGTCTTCACGAGGTCGTCGCTCAGAATGCCGTCGATCGTTTCGATTTCCAGCTTTTTGCAAAGTCGTTGAAAGCGCACCGTGCGCAAGGCGCTTCCGCCGTTGTCGTCATACGCTTCGACGGTAATCGTGTGATTTCCGGCGGGCAGCGTTTGCCAGATCTCCTCCATCATGGCGAGGGAAATTTTGTAGGGTTGGTTACGTGTGGCGTTCTGGACGTCGATCACGGTCGCGCCGTCGAGTTTGGCGGTAAGTCGGAGGATGTCGCCGGGATCGGGGTCATCTACCGAGAATGGGTAGTCGAAGGGCTTTGAAACTTCACCCATGTCGGCGTCGCTGCCCGAAATGACGGGGTCGAAGTTGTAGATGATCGGTTTGGCGGAGCCGGTGGCATAGGCGCTTTCTGCGCCGCGCGCATCGACGGCCTTGACGCGGAATTGGCCCGTACTGCCCTCGGCGGGGATGGTGACGGTCGCCAGTGTGTCGCTCGTCGTAGCGACCGTGCTGTAAACGCCGCCATCGCTGTGGTACTCGAGCGCATAGGTCAGAGCGTCGCCTTCGGGGTCGTTGGCTGCAGTCCAGCTCACATCGACAGAGCGAGCGGCATGGAGCGATCCGTATTGGATGTTCTTCGGGTCACTGGGTGCAGCGTTGGCGGAGATGACGGTCAACACGACACAGGCGGCGCTGTAGGGCGAAACACCGGCTGTCCCGCCGCTCGGCAACAGATCAGCGGCGCCGTTTTTGCCCTTTGTTCCGGTGTAGGCGTAGACGAGGCAGGTGCCCGCGCTGCTCATGCTGACGTTGGCGCCCGTGCCGCCGGTACCGCCTGTCGCGGAAGCGAAGGGCGTGCCGTCGATGGAGATCTTGCTCGCGCCACCGGTAACGCCGGTTTTTCCAAGATAGGTTTCGCCTTTTGCGAGGGCGTAGAGAAACCAAGGCGCGCCCACCGCGCCGAGTTCGACCTTGAGGGCCTGGCCCGGTTCGAAGGTGCGCTGGAAGGCAACCATGCCGCCCGCGCCACCGACGCCGCCCAGAATGGTGCCGACCGTGGAATGCCCGCCCTCCGAGACGGCGTACATAATGGACTGTCCTTGACCGGCAGGGGCGGCGCAGACCTGGGCGCGCAGTTCGAGGTGGGTCGGGATGACGTAAGTGCCGCCCGTGTTGAGCGTGATGACGTCGCCGGCTTTGAGACCAAGTGGGATCAAATCGGTATAACTTGCCATATTCGAACCTCCTAAGCTCGGAAGACGGCTTTGGCCGCGTCATACCAGCCGTTGTGGTTCATGACTTTCCACTTGAGCGGCTTTTGCGTATCGACGTCGACCTGTTGGGTGCTTCGCGTGCCGGTGGCGAGGGTATCGAGTATGATATGAAGTCTCTCGTCCTGCCAGCGTTGGTGTTCTTCGACCGTTTCGCCGATCGACTCGACGATTTCGGTGGCGGGGTATTGCACGCCGATGCGCCAATATCGTTGATCGGCCTCCGGTCGGGTGAGGTAGACGGCGCTCGACGGCAAACTAATGCTGATGTCGGGGTTGAGGGAGAGTTGCAGAATGAACTGACAGGTCAGTTCGAGACGGCCTTCAGCGAAACGTGGCAGTGCGAGCGGCGCATTGTAACTGACGGCGATCGCAAAGAGTATTTCGCCGTCGTCGGGATCCATGGCAAAAAGGCCGATTTCGGAGAGCAAGAGCGTCTCGGTGAGAGCGCTGTTTTCGTAGTAGAGCGGGATTTCGATCCGATCGGGGGCGAGGAAATGGGCGCCGCCGTTCGTCTCGAAAGCGATCGTCGCCCGTTGAAGGGAGATGCGCTCACTGGGCGGGGTGGCGGGATCGGGGCCATCACCGCCGAGAACGCGCGTGATCGAAAGTGCGTGGGACGAGTCGATCAGCTTGGTTGCGAGGGCGAGGCCCTTTTCGGTCAAGTAGCTTGTGACGAAAGCCATAAAAAACTCCTTGCGTCAAGCGGGGCGGATGTCGACGTGCAGGTGAACGGCGTTGGTGGAAGCGGCCACGAGCGCGGCGGGAATTGCCCGAAAGCCGGAGAGCACTTTGACGTACTGCATGCTCAGCGGCAGGACGATTTCGACGGTGGCATCGAACTCGCGCAGGACGGGATACGAGTCGAGATTGGCGTGGACGAACAGGATCTCGACATCGTCGTCGCGTGTGGCTTTGCGGAAGCCTTCGCCGAGCAATTCCGTCAATTGGCGTTCGAGCCAGCGGATGGGAAAAGGCGGTTTGGTGGTATAGCGGTTGATCAGGCGTTTGCGGCGGAATTCGAGCGTCTCGGAGGAGGGGTCGGCGCGAATGCCGATCTCGGCTTCCCAGATGGCGATGCTGGCTTCGGAGGCGGTCAGCACGAAAGCGTCGGCGAGGTCTTGCGCGTTGTCTTCGGCGAGCTGCTGGAATGTGGCGTTCTCGGTTCGCGCGAGCGCCTCAAATTCGCGGATCCCTTGATAAAAGTCGGGCAAATGCGCCATATAGTCAATTGTGCGCGTCATGCAGCGCCCCCTTTGGGCGAAACGGCTTCGAGCGTCAGCTCTTTCAGCATGGGAACGGCAGCGCGCGTGAGCAGCAGATTGGCGGCGGCACCGTCGATCGTCGCGTTGGCGACGTCGGCAACACCCTCGACGGTGAGGATGGCGGCTTCGAGCTGCGCGATGCGGACGATGGTTTCGACGTAATCCGGCGAATCGAGCGCGGTGTAATCGGCCCAATGGAGGCGGAGGGAAACCAGGTAGGCTTCGATCGCCGCGCGCACATCGGCTTCGACCTGTCCGATCGTCCAGCCGCGGATCAGCACGACTTGGGCCGCGATCGACACTTCATGAGGGCACGCGCCTTCGACGTGTACGATGTGCGCCATGGGCGCGAGGCCGAGCCCCTCCCCGTGGTTGACGATGGGGTCGATGGCGGTCTGGGCGGCTTCGACGAGGGTATCGCTGGGGGGTCGCAGGTCGGCGCCGAGCAAGATGGCCGTGACGTGCCCTTTTTCGGGATCGGCGCGAAAGAGCTTGACGCTGCCGATGCCGTCGATGGCGCGGAAGTAGGTTTCGTAATCGGCTCGGTTGCCGCCGAAGGGCGGGCGCGTGATGGTGCGCACGAAGCGTTCGAAAAGAGCGGCGTCGTCTTCCTTGTTTTCGCCGGGAATGACGGTTTCGCCAAGGACGATGGCCGCAAGTCCAGGCAGATAATCGACGGGGATGAGCGCGGTGCCGGTGGTGGGATCGTTGCCGATCAAACCAGGCTCTTCGCAGGTGAGTTGGTAGACGCCGTTGGCGACGCGCTTGGTGGCGACGAAGTTGAGCTCGTCGTTGGGGACGCTATAGCGCCCGCCGATAGGAACGTCGTCGAAGGGGATGCTCTGTTCGTCGTCCGCGTAGAAGAGGCCGAAGCGGACGGCTTTCGTGGCGGGCAGTCGCGAGACGCCGTGTTCGAACACGCGCATGTCGAGCCACTGACCGGCGCTCATGCTGGCGTAGCTGAGGGCGCGGTTGGCGTCGCGTTCGATGTAGGCTTCGGTGAGTTCGACGGCAGCGGGCGCGAGCGCGTCGTAAATGATGCTGCCCTGTCGTTTGTCGAGCGTATCGGGGACACGGGCAAGCATGCGTGCGAGTAGGGTCTCGAAGTCGGCGTCTTTGAATTCGGCGGCGAAACCCAGAGCGCGGAGGATGGAGTAAAGGTCGGTGCCCCGCCGGCACAAAAGGGATCGCAGCGAGAAGGAAACGGGCGAACCGAGGGCGTCGAATACGGTCACGCTCTGGTCGAGTGGGGACGCGAGGTGCATGAGGGCTCATCCTTTCGCAGCTGGAAAAAAGTTTTCAAATTCTTTACAAACGATAGGCAAGTAATTTACATAATCAGTAATTTTTGAGTAGTTTTTACTACTCATCTAATCTGCTTTATGATACGATAGAAATGGAAATCTGCAAGCACGTGCAAAGCAAACGATGCAAAGCGACGAAGGGAGAAAGTCGAGCGATGAGGAGAAGGATTGGGGCGATGTTGATCGCCCTCGGGTTGAGCGTGTGTATGCCGACACAAACGGTTTTGGCGGAATCGGCAGCGAAGGCGGCGGAGATATCCGCGTCCTTTCTTTCGAGTGAGGAAGGGCACGACTATTTCGTCATGGTCAGCAAACAGATGGAGATGCTCGAGAAGTTTGAAGAAGGCAAGACGATGTACGACATGGCCGAATACAGCGTCGATGCCAAGGCAAAAAGCGCCGGAACCACGTTGGTACTTACGACAGTGAAGTCAAACGAGTACATGATCTTCGGAACGTCGGATGTCTTTTTGGCTGCCTTGTACAAAAGCGGTGGCCGCTCGGTGCGCTACAACAGCAAAGAACTGTCGGTGGAGTTCGCGCTGACAAATGCAGAGCACACCACGAACTACACGCGCATGATGGTGGCGACGATGCGGCCACGCGGAACGATCGGGGAGGCATGGCACATCAGCTCCTACAGCGGGGATAAGAGCGAGCCTTTCACGCTTCGCATCAAGCTTCCAAAGGCATACAAAGCGAGCGAATTGAAACTGATGACCTATACAAGTGAAGGCAAAACGGCGCAGGTCAAGGCAAACTTGAGCGTCGTCAAGAGCGGTAGCAATTACTTTGCGAAGGCGGTTGGCTTGCGTTCCGGAACCTATGCGGTTGTGATCGCGTCGTAGCGAAGAACCGAGAAAGGGCAAACATGAAACATGCTGGAAGGAAACGGGCGATCGCGTTGCTGTTGGCGGCGGTGCTGGCGCTTGTGATGGCGGGAGCAAGTGCGGCGGCGGCGAGCGTCGACGCTTCGTTTTGGAAATCGAGCAAGAACTTTAACGAAAGCAACATAGCGGTCTTGGCGGCGAGCGAAGCACAACTCACGAGGTACAACGATTCGGACGACGAGTCGATGGAAGCTTTCGTGGTTTCGAACAAAGTATCGGGCTCTGGCACGACGATGATCGTCCGTCCTGCGGAGCAGACAAGCGCGTACTTCACAGCCTTTTTGATCAGCGCAAAGCTCAGCGAAGCGTTTTACGAAGCGGGTGGTACGACGGTCCGCTGCGAGGTGAGCGGCCTCGCGGTCGAGCGTTCGGCTTCCAAGTATCCGACACTGGAAAATTACACGATGATCCGACGCTGGGACAGCGAGATGCGGGGTTCTGTGAGCGAGATTTTCACGGTTCTTTCGGTGTCGGTCGCTGACGGCGATGACGAACAAGTGTCGCATCCTTTTTCGCTTCGTTTTTCGATCGATGGCAATTACAAGGCTTCGGACTTACAGCTCATCACCTCAGACGATGGCGACATCGTCGAGGTCGACACGACACTTCGCGTCAGCAAATCGGCGTCGGGCAAGCAATACTACGTGCGAACAGGCATGCTGAAGGATGGGACCTACTGCGTGGTAAAGAAGTCGAAGTAGGAGCCTGCTTCGCGTTTGCATGTGCGAAACGATCCCAGCGGAAATGCATCCAATACAGTGGTCGAAAGACCACTGTTTGTTTTATGCGAACGAGATCGTCCCTTCCCAGTCGAGCGTGCCGAAGCGGGTGAGAACGCGAAACTGAACCGCCAGGGCATCGGGGGCATCGCCACGCGCAAAGCGGAAATCGCGCACATCGTGTATACGCTTATCGGCGCGCAGGGCGTCGCGGATGCGGCGTTTGAGCTGGCTTTTGATGAACGCCTCGTCGTGACCGAGCAGACCGTGCGCTTCGAAACCGTAGTTGTCGTCGTAGATGTCGCAGGAGCGGATCCAGGTTTGAAGCTGCTTCATGATGGCTTGGCGCATGGCGTCTTGTCGGTCGATTTTGCCCTGAACGCGCATGTTGACGAGGTCGAGGCCATATGTGTAGGAAGGCATTTCAGACCGCAGCGTAGCGTCGCTCGCGAGCTGAGCGTTGCGTGGAAGGAGTTCGAAGGGCATCACAGACCTCCATGCTGGCCGGATGGCGAGCCGATCCGATCGAGAACAATGTACTGATGGCCACCCTCCATGCGGGCGAGGATGACACGTTGCCCGGGGAGGAGCTTGTTTTTGAGGAGGATCCGCCCCTTTTGGAGGCCAGGCAGTACATCGACGATCTGATCGCCTTCGTTGCGTGCGACGAAGCCGTTGATCTCGTCGGTGCTGCTTTCGCAGTCGATCGCGTAGTCGGTCAAGTGTTGCGCGACGGTTAGAAATGTTTCGGTCAAAACGATTCGGGAGTCGATCTCGATGCGAAGGGGGTCGGCAGCGCGGACGGTGCCGAACAGAAGGCCGGCGGCGACACGGTTTTTGTCGTAGTCAAGCGAGACGCTTTTGATCGCGTCGTAGAGTATGCTCAATGGAAGGATCACCTCACAGTGTTTCGAGGTCGAGCGCCATTTCATAGCGAGGGCCTTGCCAGGTATGGACGGCGCGCTCGATGACGTAGGCAGCGGGAACGCCGTCGAGCTGGGCGGCGAGGTTGACGCCGGCGCGAAGGGCCGGATGCCCGACGGCGGATATGTGAAGCGAGTGCGTACTTCGGTTTTTTTCGTTGAGAATTTGGCGTGCCTGTGCGAGGACTTGCGCGTGGGTGAGTTTTTCGTCGACCCGATCGTAGTATTGGAGCGTGCCCCAGTCGGCCGCGCTTTCGCCGTCGGCGTCGACGACGACGGTGCGGAGGCCCTTTTTGCGGTCTTTTTGGGCGAGCTTGATGCGGTTGTAGGTATCGCGGTCGATCGATTCGGCCTGGAGGTAGCCGGTCAGCAAGCTATCGGGGCCGACGAGCAGATGGGAGTCGAGCGAACCGCGTTCGGTGAGGGTCAGCTTCCCGTCCTCGTCCCAGAGCGTGTAGCGAACGCCCGTCTGTTCGAAGGTCATTTGGAGGGCTTGGTCAATGATGTCGATCAGTTTTTTGTCTTCGATGGCGAGGTCGACGGGTTGTCGGGTGGGCGCGAGTTCACCGAGCGAGAGTCCCATGTCTTTGGCGATGAGCGCGACGATCTGATCGGCGGTCTTTTGCTCAAAGAGGTAGCTGTCCTTGAACATGAGGTAACGGAGCTGGTCGTAGGCGACGATAGCGCGGCGTTCGGGCGTGTGCGTGGCTTCGAATAAAAAGCCACGAAAGAGCGTTTTCTCGTCGTTGGTGAGGGAGACGGGCTGGCCCATGGTGGGTACGGCATCGAGCTTGGGGAGTTCCGCGCGGAGGGAAGCGGGTTTTCCGACGCGGTGGGTGATCCAGCGGATCTCGATGGCGGGCCAGATCGCCTCGCCGATCTGGAGTTGAAGGTTCAAATGCGAAACCTCCTTTACGGGGCAAAGTCGTCGTAGAAGCTGGCAGCGTTGTGGTAGGGGGAGGCGGGGCTGGGGTTGGAGCGTTGTTGAGCCGATGGAGCAGAACGGGGCGTAGACTGGGAAACGCTGCTTACTGGGGAAATCGTGTTGGCGTTGGCGCCGGCGGAGGCATCGCTTTTGCGATTCGTGGAGGATTCGTGACGGCTGCCGCTGCTGCGAGAGGAGGATTGGGTAGAAACGGAACGCTGCGGAACGACGTTCGTCGAACTGTCGTCGGGAAGCTTGAGTTCCTGTCCGGGGTAAATGAGGTTCGGGTTGCCGATGACATCGCGGTTGAGATCGTAGATGTCAGGCCAACGGGTGGAGCTGCCGAGGGTGTATTGTGCGATGTGGCTGAGCGTATCGCCTTGCTTGACGGTATAGCTGGCAGCGCTGGGGCGAGGCTCGGTGTTGCGCGGACGTGTTTCGGGTTTGAGCGCGGTCTGCGTTTGGATCTCGACCCATTTACGGAGAGTGAACTTGTATTCCACGTCGAAGGAACCGCCCAATTCGGAGAAAACAGGGGATTGCATGGAACAAAGGAAATTGATGTCCCAGCTTTGCCCGACATAGACGAAGGAGAAGGGTTCACCGCTTTCGACGAGTTCGCGAATGGCATCGACGTAGCTTTGCGGGGAATCGGCGTCCGGCGCATAGT
>JAVBLF010000070.1:0-50865 GCA_031553675.1 Eubacteriales bacterium
CTTTCGGCGCTTGGAGCTGTGTTTGGGAGTATCGGAGCGCGAGAGCGATACCGTGTCGTCGATCGAGGGCGATGTTTCTTCCGTCAACGATGGCAGGGGCGTCACGGCTGGGGGCAAGTCCCCCGGCGAGGCGGGCTGGTACAAAAAGTCTTTTTTGCTTCGCGCTGAGAGGGAGGGCGCGCCTTTGTGGGGTTTGTTTCGCATGCCGCCCAGCCCGGGGCGGGAGACGTTCGACGCGGGCATGCGGTGGGGTGTTTCGTTGCGCGGGTCGGGCGCTTCGGGCACCGCAAAGTAGAGCGCTTCGAGTTCGGCGCGCAATTGCTGCGGCGTTTCGTAGCGGTCCTTGGGGTTGTGGCTGGCGCCTTTGCATACGATGTCGGCCAAGCGTCCGACGGCGGCGTCGGGCGGCGGAAGCGCCGCGCCCCCCAGACGCTGCATGAGCGCTTGTTCGCGCGAATTGGGCGCAATCGGTTGGGGATAAGGCGGCAAAAATGGCGCGCGGTTGTGGTTGAGCAGACGGTACAGCACGAGGGAGAGGGAATAAATGTCGACGTTGGAGCCGTACTTCCCGCCTTTGTAGACTTCTGGCGCCATGTAGGCGTAAGTGCCTTTGCGCGACATGTTGCTTAGCGTGTGCGTGAGCTGCCGCGCGATGCCGAAATCGCCCAGTTTGAAGTCGCCGTTTTGCGAGATGAAGATGTTGTCGGGCTTGATGTCCCGATGGATGATGCTGTATTTCTGGCAGAGCTCGAGCGCCTTGCAGATGTCGATGCCCAGCTTGATGACGGTGCGGGGCGACATGCTTTCCTGCATGGCGGTCGTCAGGCTGCGCAAAAGCTCCATGCGGATCAGGATGTCGTAGTGGCCTTTTTCCCACTCGACGATCTGGTGATCTTCGTAGCTGACGATGTTGCTCGTGCCCTTGAGCTGGTTCATGAGGCGGATTTCGCGCAAAAGTTCGCTCACCATCGCATAGAAATACTGCTGCACGGACGCGGCGTCCATGCCCTCGCTGTAGGCCTGGTGGAGTTCGGCTTCGCTCTGCGGAATGGTGATGACCTTGAGCGCGGCATGGTAAGCCTGCCCAAACTCTTCGCGTTTGAGCCGGTAAACCTGGCCGTAGCTGCCTTCGCCGATGAGGCCGTCGAGAAACCAGGTTCCGAAGAGCGGTTGCCGCGACAGTAGGCGTTCGTATGTATTCATCGATGCGTTTCCTGCGATGTTTTTGCGATCCGAACCAAAGCGCCGACCCAATGCGAAACCAGGTCGGACGCGTTTGCAGATTCAGAGCGTGTGGGGCGAAGGGCGTATTGTGTTGGCGCGGGGGCGAATGGCTAGCCGACGCGCTTTGGTTTTCCCATGGCGCTGCCCCAAACCCATAGGCTGCCGTCTTCATTGAGCACCATGGAGTCGCCGCCGCTCAACGCGGCCATCTTAACATTGTCGGCGACCTGAAGCGGTTCCATGCTGTCGTTGGAGGGGGTGCTGCCGTTGAGCGCGTAACGGATCCTGCCCCATTCCAAGAGCGTGCCATCTTTGAGGATCGCGAAAGAGTGGTCGCCACGCGCCGAGATGAAGACGACGTTTTGCAGCACTTCGACGGGCTCGCCGCGATCTTCCCGCGTGCCGTCGCCGAGTTGGCCGCAGTCGTTCTTGCCCCAGGCCCAGAGCGTCGCGTCGTCGAGCAGGGCGAGGATGTGTTCGCTACCCGCTGAGACGGCTCTGACCTTTTTCATCGAAGCGATCGGGACGTGTTGGTCGATGTCGGCGGTACCGTTGGCGACTTTGCCGACGAGACGGCCGCAGGTCCACAAGACGCCGTTTTTCGCGAGGATGGCCGAGAACGCATCGCCGGCCGACACGGACGACACTTCGGCCATGATCCGTGTGGGCTTGGTGCGCGCTTTGGTGGAGTTGATCCCAAGCTGGCCGTGGTCGTTGGCACCCCAGGCGTAGGCGGTTCCGTTCGTGTCGATCGCCAGTGTGTGGGAGCCTCCGATCGAGATGTGGCGGGCGTTTCTCATGACGAAGACGGGCTCGGTGCGGTCGGTCGCCGAGCCGTCGCC
Organism: Eubacteriales bacterium; assembly: GCA_031553675.1. Taxonomy (GTDB): domain Bacteria; phylum Bacillota; class Clostridia; order Christensenellales; family CALWSW01; genus JAVBLF01. The sequence continues at coordinate 2,067 of JAVBLF010000070.1, forward strand.
GAGCTGACCGCGATCGTTTTTGCCCCAGGCCCAGAGTGTGTCGTCCTTCCGGATGGCGAGCAGGCTCGAGCCAGATGACGCGACTTCGAGCACATTGCCGGCGACCCGCGTCCACTTGGACGAGGCACTGCCCTTCGCGGTGCCGTAACGCCAAAGGGCGCCGTCGTCGTTCAGCACGTAAAAGCCGTTGGCAGCGGGCACGATCTGGCGCACACGCGTCCTCGACAGATCAAACTTGACCGTGCCTTGGAACGAGGGCATGGGCGTCGGATTGGCGGCGGGCTTGGCGGTGGGCTTTGGGGTGATCCGTGCCGTGGGCCCGGGCGTGTCCGGGACGCTCGGCTTGGCCGTTTTTCGGGCGGGTTTGGGGGTCGATTTGGGGCGGGCGGTTTTTGCCTGGGGTTTGGCTGTCGGCTTGCGGGCCGGTTTCGCCGTGGGCTTGGGCGTGGGCGAAGCGGCAGGCCGCGTGACCGCCGGTGTGGGCGTCGATTGCGGCGCGGGCGTGATCTGCGGCGTCGGCGTCAATACGCCGATGCCTTTGTACTGTGAAGCGCGCGCCTCCCGCATGGCGGCCGAAGCAAATGGAATGAAGAGCGTGAGCGCGATGAGTGCCGCGCGGAGCGGTCTGCGTAGTGAGTGCATGCAAATTCTCCAAATCCCATCGAAACAGTGTGATCGTGGCATATACTTCCATTTTATCATAGAAAGCCACAGAAGGGATCCCTTCTGCGGCTTTTTTTTCAAAGTAAATAAAACTTTTTCGGTAGGTTTTGAAATGATGTGAAAAAAGGTACCTTTGCAGGGGGCTACGCCAGTTCGGCCAGCGCCTTTTGCATGTCGCGATCGGCCTCCTCGATGGCGTCGGCAGCGCGTAGGAGAAGGCGGGCATAGCTGACGAAAAAGTCCGTCAACTCGGACAAAATGACGCGCTGGTCTTCGTAGCGCTCCAAAAAGACGCGGGACGAATCGCCATTCCACACGCCCTTCAGGTCGCCCAATACCGCATCGATCTCGAGAAGGGCGCGCTCGCGCGCCTCGTTTTGGGCGATCAGGGCGTGCGCCTTTTCGCGGAGGGCGTCGGTGTCGAGGTAAAAGTTTTCGTTCATGGCTTTTTTTCTCCCGGCCAATCGACAACGCTGCGAACCGGTACGCTGAGCGCGGGAACCAGGCAGGCTTGCCCGGCGCTCGGCACGAACATCGACTCGACTTGCGCGCTGCGTTGCCAAGCTTGGCGAGAAGCGCGATCCATCTGGGAGGCAAATCGCGTGTTGAGCGCCTGCACTTCGAGGGCCATGTTCTGGAAGCGATCGCCCAGAATGTCGCATTCGGCGGCAAATTCGCGTTCGAGTGCGCGCTGGCGTTCGAGGCCGGCGCGAAGGACGGACGAAGCACGATCGATCTGTTCGGAGAGTTCGAGTATGGTGCGAATTTGGCGTGAAGTGTCATCGGCTTCTTCCGACGGCCAGGCCGTCCGATCGAAACGGTGGAGCGCGACGCCGATCATTTCGACATCCACCGACAAGGTGTGTAGGCGCGAGGCCAGATCTTCGATCGCGTGTTCGTTCATTTCGACGCGCACCGTCATCACCACCTCTGAAATTTGTGTTGCGTATTGCGCTTTCGCAGGGCCTGCGAATCTATCTTGGACGGGCGCGTGTGCGCCCGGCGTTGTCTCGTTTACAGATGGGGGTTCATCGCTTGGAGACGCTTGTGTTCGGCGAGGAGTGCCTGTTGCTTGCGTTGGAACGCGGCGGCACAGCTGCGCAGTTCGTCCTGCCAGCATGCGAAAAGATGGTCGGCTTCTCCGGCGGCATGGCCTTTCAGGGCGGCAGGGCGCTCATCCGACATGCGCGCGATCGTGCGCATCAACGATCGACATTCTTCTTCGAGCCGCGCGAGTTCCGCCGCTTGTTTCAGCAACTGTTCCGCCATCCGCTCACCACCCCGCTTCGACGTGCTGCGCCATGATCAAGGTAGCGCCGTCAAACACACCGGACTCCGCCAGCGTGAGGTCGGACGGCAAAATGGCTCCCGATGATTCGCGTAGGATGGCTTGGCCGATGGCGAGCGCGGGGAATTCCTGCGTGAGCAGCTGGGCGATCTGTTCCATCAGTTCGCAAAGCGGCAAGTTGGCCGGCAGATCCATGTCGACGGCAAAGCGTCCGGCTTCATCGATCACGGTCACGATTACCGATTCCATCCCCATACCTCGTCGTTTTTCTTCGATACCAGTGCCGCAAGCTTCGATCAATCCAGCATCACGGCGTCGATGCAGTCGTCCCATTCTTTTTGGATCCACCGTATGTCGACATCGCGGATTTGCGGGTCGGTCGCGCTGCCCGGCACGATCTTCATGGTCGAATCGGGCGACTGGACCAGCAGCACGCTTTGCATGTCGGCGGGGCGGTTCTCATGGATTTGGCGGACACGAAGCGCATTGAAGGTCATGCTGCCTTGGAGCGCGTCTTTGATGATCTCGCAGTCGGCCAGCGAATCGATCGCGATGCCTTCGCAGATCAGCCCGCAGTCGTCGGCATCGATTTCGCCCATTTGGGACAGTTCCAGCAGCGCTTCCTCGGCGGAGTAAAGTGTCAACTCGTTGCGAAACGGCGAGGGCAGGAAACGCACGCACAATTCGCCGTAAAAGTGGTAGAAGGCGCTCGTCTCGTCTTCGCCGGGCGAACGACGGGTGTTGACAGCCTGGGCGTGGCATTGGGCCAGGGCGCGCATCGCGAGGTTGAGCGGCCGCTGCACGCGCGCTTCGCCGTCGAATCGAATTTTGACGAAGCCCCGTTGTTCGAGGGAGCGCAGACCGCGCTTTTGCCAGTCGTCGCAGCCTTCAGGCACGGCGTCCTGTGGGATGCCGAGGAGCTCGCCGATCGAAAAGAGCGCCGCCAACACGAGCAGCTCACGCCGATCAAAGTGCCATGAGACGGGGTCGGCCCATGCGTTTCGAAGGCGGTTCAAGACGCTTGTCCTCCATGTGATTGTTTGGCCAGCGTGCGCCGCGCCTCACTTACAATCCCGACGTGCTATCCATCGAAAGCGAGAGGCGGGACGGGCTCTAAGGGGACAGGAATGCCCAATGGGCATTCCTGTAAAAAAATGGTGCCACCGTTCCCAGCATAACATTTTTCGCCAGATTTTCAAGGCCTTTTGTGCATTTGCGTTACAACATTCGTCGTATGCACACCGGCCGTGGCCAAATGGCATGGTTTACCCGCGCATTTTTGCCAGGATGCCTGCATCGACCTCTTCCATCTCGGCCGCAGCGGTGTCCATGAGGCGGGCGTAGTTTTCGATCATGTCGGAAAACTCGCCAAACTTGCCCTTCATGCCGCGGTACTTCTCGACGAAGGCCGACTGTGCGGGTCCTTTCCACACGCTGTCCAAGGCATTGATGATGCCGTCGATCTCGCGCATGGCGTCGTCGTGTTTGCTCCTGCTCAGGCGCAGGCTGGTCGATTTGTTCCGGAGTTCATCGGGCGTGACCTGTATGAGTGCCATCCATTCCCACCTTTCGTGTGTACTCTCTTCGCTTGCTTGTATTATGAGTCGTTTTCGCTTGCAAGATTCATGGCGCATTAGGCGGAATAGACCCGCGCTTCCTGTCGCGGCAGGAATTCGGGGTAGACCTGTTGCGCGTCGTCGGGGAGCATGTCGGTCCCCAACCAGAGGGAATGAACGCCCGTCTGCATGTCGCGCCGGAGCAGCGCGCCCTCGCACTGGTAGTACCAGCCGGTGAACGCGAAGCCGTCCTCGTCGACGCTTTCGTGCATCCAGACGCTTTCGGGTTTCGAGCACATGTGAACAGCGGCGTTGAGTTCGGGCAGAACCCAAAGCTGGCCGGAAGGATCCTCTTCGATCCAGGCTCTTTCGTTGAAGGCGCGCTTGCACTGCGCGAGCTCGATTTTGCATTGGGCGATGTCTTCCGGCACGTCCCAATCGACGAAGTAGAGCTCTTGGTAATTCATCAGCGCAGCGAGGTAAAGCAGCTCTTTTTCCGTCATGCGCCAAGTGATAGCTTCCATGATTTGCCTCCCACTATTCTCCCATATGCGAGTGCTTGCGTTGTCTTTGCCTATTGAGACGACAGGGAGGGTGGCTTCTATCATGTTGCGCAAAGTTTTCGCGAAATTTTTTCGTCAATCGGCCAAGGGCTGAAAAAAATCCCGAAAGCTACCGGTTTCGACGTCACAGGGCGTGAAGAAAAGCGTCGTCTCTTCATCGCCCGTCCGGGTGCGTGCGACGACGACGTTGCCCTCCGCGTCGCGTTCGATTTCGATGGGCACACCGGCCGACGCGTCGAGCGCGTACTGTGCGCCATCGACGTGAACGTAGGAGGCGTTGCCGCTCGGCCGTCCGCCGATGTAGCGGATGCGAAGCGTCGCGATCGTGCCCAGCCACCGCTTGATGCAGTCGCCGTTGGGGAGGTCGCTGTCCCAATGGCCGCTGAGCCGGAGGCCGCTTTTCGTGAAAACGGTACCGGACCCGCTGCGAAGTCCGTGCTCAAAAGAGCCCAGGTAGAGCAGGCTGACCTCCTTGCTGTCGCCGTAGTAGATCACGCCCTGTCCGTGCGGCAAGCCCGCTTCGTCGCGATCCCCCGCATAGACGGCAGCCCCCGTCGCGGCGTCGATGGAGGCGCGCACGCCCTCGCCTTCGAACAGCGCGACAGCGACATCGGCATCGCCAGCCTTGAGACAGGCGCAGGCCAGCCACTGAAGCGCGAACGGGTCGTCGGGGTGGCTTTCGACAAAGGCATCCAGGCGATTGCGCACGCTTTGACAGTCACCGAGCGCCAGGGCAGCTTGTGCCCAGGTGATCAGCGTGGCGCGATCGTGCGGATCGCGTTCGAAGCGGGCGGACGTGAGCGCGCGCACCCCCTCCCAGTCGCCGTTCGCAATGCAAAACGCGAGGGCGGCGTCGTAGGCAGGGCGGTCGTCGGGGTACTTTGCCAGGAAGTCGGACAACACTTGCCCGGCGCGCGCTTCATCGCCGCAGGCCGCGAGGTGATCGGCGATCCGGTCGGCATAGGAAAACGCGTCCGGCCACAGCGCCGAGGCGCGTTCCAGTACGCCGAGCGCCTCTTCAGGCCGGTCGGCGGCAATGTAGACGTCGTAAAGCGCCTGATACGCTTCCGATCGCATCGGGTCGGACGTGATGACGTCTTCGAGGGTTTGGGCGGCTTCGCCGTACTTCCCCCGCGCGATCAGAAGGCTTGCCCCTTCCAAGCGATCGGTGTCGCTTGCGGGAGCGCAGCCCACAAAAAGCAGGAGGATCAGCGCGATCCAGGCGGTGGCTTGGCGTGATTTGGACATACTGCGGCCTCGCGGACTCATGGGGTCAGCGCGCCGTCGGCCATGCGTTTTCGCAGGGCTAGCGCCACGCGGTCGTTGATGCGTTGGGACCAGAGGGAGATGCTGTGCGTGGGATTGCGGCCGAGCAGGGCTTGCACGATGGCATCCTCGCCTTCGTTGTGGGCCTGGGATTGCCAGGCATCGCGAAAGCGTTCGGCCATGAGCTCGGCAAAACAACCGGCGTAGTCGTCCTCGCACTGCCGGAGCGCGACGATCAGGGCTAGCGCCCCCACCCGCTCCAGAAAGACGGCGGGGCTGCCGCTCGCGCGATCGAGTATCTCGGGCAAGACGATCTTGTTGTAGACATAGACCAGCTTTTTGACGGCGGAGGGTGACACTTCGAAGAGGATGTCGAGCACCATTTCGCGCAACTCCTGGGCGGCGTCGGGGGCGCGATCGCCGATGTCTCCCATCAGTTCGAGCGGCAGCGAATTGGCCTTATCGGTCAGGTACTTGCGCAGATAGTCCCGACAGACGTTTTTGGTCAGCATGAGGAAGTAGGCGCGTGGGTTGTCGAGTTGGGGGGGCACTTTGTCGAGGCACTTCAGCACGCGCAACATGGCCTCTTGCAGCACATCGTCGCGGTTGTCGCGCTCGAAAACCTGTTTGGCCACCATGCGTGCGCAGTCGTCGGTCAGCTCGGCGATCAGCGCGTCAGCCGCCGCCGGATCGCCATTGCGGTGCCGTTCGAGCAGAGTTTGCAGGTGGGCGTTGTCGGCCGTCATGATAGCTCCCTTTCATCGGCCATGCGGATGCGGTGCGCCTGACCGGATTCGATCACCGCCGCAAAGTGGCCTTCCAAACGCTTGTCGCGCATCGGGCGAAGCGCGTCTGCGAAGACGGCATGATCGCCCGCAACGCCTCCGATCGCGGCGCCAACCCCGCCCACGGTCAACGCGCGCGCCAGGGTTTCGATCTCTTTCCAGTGCGCCCATTCCGGCGCCAAACCCAGCGCGAGCACGTAGACGCCGAGGCCCTCGCCCATGCGCGCGATGCGTTCGAGGATGTCGCGTTCGGACTCGGCAACCGTTTCGATGAAGCGGGGCAGGTCGGCGACGAGTAGGTAGATCGGCGCAAACGTCCCGCCCGATTCCGCCGCGTCTTTGCGCTCGTCGAGCATGTCGGCCAGCTCCCGCATGACGGATGCGATCGCTTCGGGATCGCGTTCGAAGGAAAGGAGGCGGTAGGCATGCGGGACGAGGGGCCGCAGGATCTGCTGGCTGTCGAAGGCGACGATCATGGCACCCTCCGGCACGCCCCGCAGCGCGACGGCGAGGAGCTGCGCGCCCGCGTCGAAGGTGGTGCAGGACAGCGCGGCGCAGTGAAAGCGTTCGAGCGCCAGTCCGGTCGGCGCGATCTCGTCGGTGTCGAGGCCGAGGGGTAAAAAGCCTTCCCGCGCGGCGGGCGCGATGTCGGAATAGCGCAGCGTTTCGGGCAGGGTCCGTACGGCAAACGGCAGGTCGCCCCGCCAGTGCCGCGCCATCTCGAAGCTGAGGGCGCGCATGGCCGCCGTCCGCGTCGCCTCGTCCGAGCCGAAGACCGGAAGCGCCGCGAGGAATTCAAGCGTTTCGCGGCCTTTGGTGTAGCCTCGCCCCGGCGGCAGCGCAAAGGGCCGCTTTCCGATGCTGCCGACGATCGAGTTGTACTCCCCTGCGTCGGACATCGACAGCGCCAAGGCACCGCGAATGTTTTGCAACACTTTGTAGCGGATGCCCGCCGTGCCGTTCGAGGTATAGATCAGGTGGATGCCGGCGCTGGCCCCTTCGCGCGTCAGAATGACGAGGCAGGAGTCGAGCTGCTCGAAGATCTCAAAAACGGCGGGGAAATTGTCGATCGCGACCAGGATCGACGGCAGCTTTTGGCCGCTTGCCGCGCGGTACGCCGACACCGTACTGACGCCCGATTCCGCGAGCAGGCGTTTGCGCCTTTCGAGCTCGGTGAGCAGCCAGTCGAGTACCTTTTCGGCTTCTTCTTCGTCTGCGCCCGTCAAGGAAGCGCCGACGTGCGGAAAGTGCGCCAGCGAAGACAGGCCGTAGCCGCCGAGGTCGAGCATGTAGGCCTGCGCTTCGTCGGGGGCAAACTGCGTGAAAACCGAGAGCAGAAAGGTCTTCATCAGCGTCGTCTTGCCCGATCCGGGCGCGCCGTAGATGCCGAGGTGGCCGATTTCTTCCAGATCGACATACAAAAGAGCCTGCTTTTGTGCGACGGGGTCGTCGTATAGGCCGACGGGAATCCGGCGGGGACCGGCCTTGCCCGGCCATTCGCCGTGACGGTAGCGCGGCTCGGCGATTTCGTCGAGCGAGATCTGGGGCGGGAGCTCGGGCAGCCAGAGCCCCGGCAGCGGCTCGATCCCCAGGTTGGCGGCGACGCGCGCGATCTCGCGCGTCAAAGCGGCGATCTCAGTGTGAACGTCGCGCGTCTCGTCCCAGTGGAGGCGCTTGCGTTGACCGTCGAGCGCCACAAGGGCGGCCGTGGAAGCGTAGGTGGACTGCCCCTCGGCAAAGACGGCGCTCGACCAAAAAGTCTGCACGAGCTCGAAGATCTCGTCGTGGCCGACCTGCACATAGGCGCGGCCGGGGGTCGTGATCAGTGCCGCGTCGTTGCGATGGAGCATTTCGCGGCTGTCCGACACATCTTGCACCTTGAGGCAGAGTTTGAAACGCGCATTCGACCAGATCTGGTCGTCCACCAGGCCGGACGGCTTTTGCGTCGCCAAAACGAGGTGGATGCCGACGCTCCGCCCGACGCGCGCCGCGCTGATCAGCGCCTGCATGAAGTCGGGTTGGTCGCGCTTGAGCTCGCCAAACTCGTCGACGATCAAAAACAAGTGGGGCAGCGCATCCAAGGACGCGCCCGCGCTGCGCCGCTCCAAATAGCGGTCGATGTGGTTGACGCCGGCGTTTCGAAGCAACGTCAGGCGGCGCTGGATCTCGCTCTGAAGCGAGATCAGCGAGCGCGAGATCCGCGCTTCGTCGATGTTCGTGATGCAGCCGACCGTGTGGGGCAGCTCGCGCAAAAGGTCGGCCATGCCACCGCCCTTGTAGTCGATCAGCAAAAAAACGACCTCGTGGGGGTGGTAGTTGACGGCCATCGACAAGAGCCAGCTCAGGATCATCTCGCTCTTGCCCGAGCCCGTCGTGCCCGCAATTAGACCGTGGGGGCCGTGCGCCTTTTCGTGGGCGTCAAGCGAGAAGATCTTCCCGCCCGCCAAAACGCCGATCGGCGCCGACAGCGAGCGGTGGGCGGCGTGTTCGCGCCAGTTTTGTGCGATCGGGATCTCGCGGGGTGCGTGTACGCCATACCCCTGCAAGAAGCTGATCGAGTCGGGCAGATCCATTTGTCCGCCATACGAGTCGATCTTGACCGAAAACAAACGCCGCGACAGGGGGTCGAGATCGGAAGCCGACACAGCATCGTAACGGAAGGCCGTCTGTGTGCCGCCGACGAGACGGTCGATGCAGAGGCCGTTGTCGGGCTCGCAACGAAGCAGCAGGCTGCACGATCCCGGCACTTCCCGCAGCGATTTCGACAGGTAGACGACACTGATGCCCAAATCGTCGCGCGCCGTCTGGAGCAGATTCATGACCTCGTGCCCCTGCGCCATGTAAGGGTCGGCGAGGATCAATACATAGTGGGGCAGCGGCGACGCGTCACCCGCGCGCACGCCGAACCTTTGACGCAACTTGAGCGCCTCGTGCAAGCGATCGAGCATGTGAACGCCCGCCGCCATCGAAGAGGCCATCATGCGGCTTTGGCAGTTGCCGTCCCAGACGTGGGGCAAAAAGCGCATCCAGTCCCAGTCGTTCGACTCGCGTTCGTCGTAGAGGCAGATGAGGCGCGTATCCTCGAAGCTGTGGTGGACGGCGAGCTGGAGCAGCAGACAGCGCAAAAGTCCGATCGCGCTCGTCCGGTCACCTGTCACACCGATGGCAGCGTGTTGGCGAAAATCGACCGTGAAGGGAAGCGATTCGACGGCGCGGAAGGTCTCCGCGAGCTTTTCCGGCCAGTCGTTGAGCGGATCGCGATCGAGCTCGACGCCGGTTTGGGCGTGGAGGTTGATCTTGGCGGCGAGGGCTTGGTCGGACCGTCCGGCGCGCAACAGCAGGAAGTCGTCGTCGTTGGGGCTGCGTTCCCAGAGGCGGCGTTCAAGTTTCATCCCAATGCGCAGGCAGGTCGCCGGATCGGGATGGACGTGTTCGAGCGCGTCGCGTTGGGCTTGGGCGCAGGCTTCGATCTCCTTTTGCTTCGACAAGAGATACTTGCGGTAGGTGTCCTCGCGCAGCGTTTCGCGCGCCTGGAAGCGCTTGATCTGCGAGCGGTAGTTCAGCGACGCGACCAAGACCGAAGCCAGGCCGAAGGGGATGCTGGCGAACATATAAAGATAATTGCCGGACGATCGCGCGATCACGTAGCCGAGCAGTACCGAGGTCGTCACGAGGATCAAGGGCTGGAGGAGGATGGGGAGCCAATTGATCTCGGGTTTCTCCTGTTTGGACGGAGGGCGCTGGATGTCGATCTCGCCGGTCGGCTGGGGCGAAGGGATGCGCGGCGAACGCCGAAAACGCGGTGGCGGCGGTGGGGTGGGGCGCTTGACAGCGCGCGAAAACGAGATCACGCCATTGGCGTTGGCGAATTGGAGCGCCCTGCCGTCGAAGTGGATCGCGTAGTGCATGAGTTGAATGACGTCGCCGGCCTGGAGTTCCGCGCGTTCGACGCGTTTGCCGTTGAGGTAGACGCCGTTGCTGCTGTTCTGGTCGGCGATCCACCAGACGCCTCCCTTGCGGCTCAAGAGGGCGTGTCGGTTCGAGATGTGGCTGTCTTTGAGCACGACCGTCGAGGTGCCGGCCCGCCCAATCGCCACTTCGTCGCAGCCCCAGAGGGAAAAGGAGAGCGGCGCCTCGTCGTCCGCGACAAAGGCGCGCAAGACGACGCGATGGTCTTCACACACAAACATCGCCCCTTCGCCGCAGCGAATGAGGCAGGCGCCCTCTTCACGCCCGTCCACGACAAAAGCGCCGGCGACCGCGCGGATCTGCAACCCTTCGCCCTGGCGTTCGACGATCGCGCAGCGCTCTGGCAGCCCGTCGATCTGGATCGCGTCGTTTGATCCGCCGCCCACGCTATACCAGTCGCGTTCATTGAGCACGATCGTGCGCAGGCATTCGCCGGTCAGCGCGCAAAGCCCCAGTCGCATTGGAAACCCCTCCCTTCGTTCATTTGTCCGCGCCTCATTTATCCGTGCCGTCCCCAAAAGCGCGACAACCAGTTGTTGCGTCGAGCACCCATGCCGAGCGATTTCGTTGCGTCAGGCCGCAGATTTTCGTCGAGGTCGGCCGTCGCTTCGACGGGCTCCTCTTCGACGGCATCGAGCGCCATTGCGCGCAATACCATCGCCGTGATGTTGTCGTGTCCGCCCGCGGCGAGGGCACGTTCGAGCAGCGCGTTGGCGGCGGCACCCGCGTCAGCGTGCGTGAGCAGGGTCTGGGCGATGGCACTGTCGGGGAGCATGCCGGTCAAACCGTCGCTGCACAGCAAAAAGACGTCGCCTTCGTGCAAGCGCAAGGGTGGTGCAAAGTCGCCCTCGAAGGGATACTCGTCGGAATCCATGCCGAGGTGGCGGGTCAACATGTGGTTGCTCGGGTGGTGAAGCGCTTCTTCGGGCGTCAATAGGCCGAGGAAGATGCGACGCTGGGCTTCGGTGTGGTCGCTCGTGAGTTGGCGGAGCGTGCCGTCCCGCAGCAGGTAAGCGCGGCTGTCGCCGAGATAAGCCACCGTCGCTTCGTTGCCGACGAGGCAGAACAGTGTGATCGTTGCACCCATGCGTTTGCCGATCTTGCGCGCCCGCTGGAGGATGGCTTCGTTGCCGCTCTTGAGCGCCTGGTGGATCCCGCTGAGCGAACCGCGCCGCAAGTCGTCTTTGAGCGGAACGAGCGCCAAAACCGCCTCATAGGACGCGAGTTCGCCTGCCGCTTCGCCACCCATGCCGTCCGACACGGCGTAGACGTGAAAGAGGGCGTCGCGCTGGATCTCGAAAGAAGCGCCCCTGTCGCAGTTTTCGGGCGACATCGTGAGGCCGTCCAAAAAAAAGTTGTCTTCGTTGTTGGCGCGAACGCGCCCAATGTGGCTGCGGACGGCAGATTGGATGCGGGGCATGGCATACTTCCTTTCGAAAAAGTGCGCGAAAGCGCGCGGCGCACACGTCTTCGAGACTCGATTTCACGTTCGTCGTTCATTATCCCTGTCCGAAAACCCATTCCGACATCTATCCGGCAAATATTCCCTTCTGCCGCGTCAGCGCCACCTAGCAGAATTTCTTCGATTATGCGTCGTCGGCGCTTCCTTGCATAACGAAAGATTTGCTCGGATACCTCCCGAAAGCGGGTTTCCGGACGGGTCTATTTTGCCACTACGAAGGCGGGAGGGGCTGATCAAAAGGCTCGTAATCGTAACGGCAGGAAACTTTGGCGAGCATGCCGTTTTGAAAGCGGAATCGCACCAGAATGTTGCACACGTTTTCGTCGAGTGCCCGTTCGTAGCGCCAGTCGATCGCGTCGCCGGTCGCGATGAGAAGGTTGCCGTCGGCATTGCTGCCCTGAAAGCGACCATCGGGCGGCGAAAGGCCGATGCGACGGTAGACGGCCTCCTTCGTCATGCCCAGCGCGATGCCTTTGGGACCGGCAAAGCGTCCGGACGCATCGAATACGCCGGGGTTGAGACTCTCGTAGACGCAGATGCCGGTCTGCGGGTCGAACCAGGCGACCGCACCGTTTCCGCCGCCGACGTCGTAGATTTGCGCGCGATCCCGCGCGAAGTAAACGTAAGTGCTGCCATCGGAGGCGTCCATGCGCTTTCCTGTCTCAGCGCCGGAGAGGCCATGGCGCGTCATATACGCGTCGATGTTTTCGCCATATGCCGGAAATCCCGCGTCCAAAAAATCGTCCCAGCACAGCGAGAATTCCACGACGGGAACCGGCGATGGCGTTTCCGGCTGCGTCACCCGAGGGGTCGGGCTATCGGTTTCGCGGGGCGTGGGGATGGCAGTGGGCGTCGGAATCGGCTTTTGCACGGGTCGGCTCGTCGGTTTGCGCGTCGCCTTCGCCGCGGGTTTTCGCGTGGGGGTCGGCGTTCGTTTGACGCTTGGCTTTTGCGTCGCTTTGCGCGCGCTCGCTGTGGGTTTTTTGGACGGTCGGGGCGTCGCCTTCATCGTCGCCTTGGGAGAAGTTGTTACCCGCGTCGTCTGGCTCGAAGGCAGACCGGTCGCGCCTGCGAGCGCCAGTCCGATCAGAGCGATCGCGGCGATCAGCAGGGTTGACTTCGCGCGCGTTGGCCTTTGTTTCATGTCTTGTGCCTCACGGTGATCTTGAGTTTGGTGGCCGCGATTTGCAGCACGTCTCCGTGTTGCACGATGGCGAAATCCCGCACGCGCGTGTGGTTGAGATAGGTGCCGTTTTGCGATTTGAGATCCCGCACCTGGAGAACGCCGTGCTCAAAGCGCAGTTCGCAATGGCAGGCGGAAACGGTCTTGTCCGCGATGACGATCGCGTTGTGTCCAGGGGCACGGCCGATCGTCGCCGTATCCTTCAGAAAAAGGTCGTACTTGTCCCTTCGGCGATCCAGTTGGACGAAACGGAGCGCGACGCCGTCTTCAGGGCCGATCGAAAGGGCCGAATCGCCGCCATAGGTTCCGCCACTTCGCCCGATGCCGGCGGGTGCCGCGGACGCCGCCTTTCCATGCGCGCGTCTTTTGGCGGTATGCGGGGCGGGATACGATCGGATCTTTCCGCGGAGGATCGCGATCGAGAGCAGTGCCGCTACGATGAGGAGCAAAGCGAGCACCGCGATCAGCAAGGCGGGTTCGTGCGACCGTTGCGGCTGGCCTTGCGCGCCGACCGATCTGTCTTCGACGGGCAGGGCGGACGCTGTAGCGATCGTTTTGGCTGCGTTCGCTTCCGTCGTCGGGCGCAAACGGATCTCGGTCGTGCTCGTTACGGTTTTGCCATTCCATTGCAGCGAGAGCGTCAAACCGTGGGTGAGCCCATCCGCCATGTCCGCGGGAAGGGTGATGAGCGCGCGGTAGCCGCCGTGGACGCGCGCGCGGACGTCGCCGATCAGCCTGTCGATCGCTTCGGCGCTGGACGCCACCCCAAAGGAAGCACCGGACGCGCGGGCCAATGCGCCCACCTCATCAAAGGCGGAAAAGCTGCCGTCGGTGCTCTGCCCAATCGCATAGATCGGCAGGTGCGCTTCCAGCACGCGTTCGCGCAGTTCGACGGGTGTCAAGCCGCCTGTCGCCTCAAAATCGCATCGTGAAACGAGGATCACGGCGCGTTTGACCGGCAAGTCTTCGTCGAGGCGCCCCGCGATCTCGACGGCCCGCACGACGCCCGAACGGAACGACGCATGGGGTGCGCCAAACGACAGCGCCAGGAGGGCGTCGGTGAGAGCGTCTTTGTCGCTCGTAAAATCCTGCGCGGTGTGCATGCTCTCGTCGAAGGCGACGACCGCTACCGCATCGCGCTCGCTCATGCCGCCGATGTAAGACAGCATCGCCTGGATGGGGCGCACAGAGTGCGCGTCGTCCACAGGCAGGGACCGATCGACGGCGAACACCAACGCGACGCCTTCGCCTGTGGCGGCAAAGGACGAAAGGTCGGTGTCCAACCAGGCGTCTCCGAGCGCGATCGACACGTCTTGCGGACCGATGCCCTCTATCGCTTGTCCGCTGTCGTCCAGCGCCTCGAAGTAAACGTAAAGCGACTCGCCCCTTTGTGCCACTTGGGTGATGCGAAGCGTCGTGAGCGAAAGGGCGCCCGCCGTCTGCGCTGTACAAAGCGCCAGTACGAAAAGCACGAGCGCGATCACGGCACGGATTCGTTTTGTCACGGTTGACCTCCGGCGAAGAGGGGTTGCCCGCTCTCGGTAGCACGGATTTCCTTCAGGATCGTCCACGCTTCGAAGTTGGGTTTTCCCGGATTGTGGGCAAGCCAACGCGCGTAGATCGCTTCGGCATCCTTGGGCCGCCCTTCACGCCCACAGCGGGCGATCAAGCGCGCATAGGGCGCGTGAAGGCCTGGATCGAGCGCGATCGCCTGTTCGAACGCTTCCGCCGCTTCGTCGTCGCGCGAAAGCCCTTCGTAGGCGAGCCCCGCAAGCAGACAATCCGAGGCGTTCTTCGGCTCGACGGCGGATAAGGTCGCGGCGATCGCAAGCGTTTCCTCGAAATCGCCCCGGGCGAGTGCGCCCTCCATATCGCTGCGAAGGACTTGGGTGCGATCGAGGCGGGGAAGGGCAAACACCAACGCGATCACCAGGGCGATCAGAATGGTGGCAACGGCGATCGCGCGCGCTCCAAGCGCTCGCCCTGACGTGGCGCGTGGGGCCGGATGCGATGGGAGGTTGGCGGGAACACCAACGCACCACCCCGACGGAAGGGGACGTCCACAAAACGTGCAGACGACCGTGTCGTCCGCGATGTCTTTGTAACAGTGGGGACAGCGCATCCAGGTCTCCTTTGCCGCACGCGAGGCGCAGGGTCGAGCGCCGCACAATTTAACGAATATTCGAATACAATCTCATTCGGTCGATAGATTTCACAGTTACCTACCAATATTTTACATGCTTTGCGTCTATCCGGCAAGTCCTGTATGCAAGTTTTTCGCGGATCGCACCCCGACGGCCGCGTACCCGCTTCGAAAAGCTCCCTGTGTGGACAAGTCATGCACGCCGATATATAATGGAACGACCGCGCCGGCATCGACCGGAAGCCGCGAAAACGGAGAGGAAGTGCCGCTTTGAACCCATCTGTCCCCGCGCGACGTGCGCTGCTCGTCGTGAGTTTTGGTACAAGCCATCAAGACACCTGCGAAAAGAACATCGCTGCCATCGAACGCGATCTGGCGGCCGCTTTCCCGGATCGCGCGGTACGGCGCGCGTTCACGAGCGGCATGATACTCAAAAAACTCCGCGTGCGCGACGGCCTGCACATCGATTGCGTGCGCGAGGCGATGGAGCGCCTGATCACGGACGGCTTCGACGACCTGCTCGTCCAACCCACGCACGTGCTCAACGGCGAGGAATACGACGACATCGTCGCCGACATCGCACCCTATCGGGATCGCTTCCAACGCTTTGCCCTCGGCACCCCCCTGCTGACCTCGGGCGAGGATTACCATGCGCTTTGCGGCATCATCGACCGCGCCTTTCCGCCCGAAGCGGGTACGGCGCTTTGCCTGATGGGTCACGGCTCGACGCACATGGCAGACGCCGCCTATGCGGCGCTCGATTATCGCTTCAAAGACATGGGGCGTGACGACGTGTTTGTCGGCACCGTCGAAGGCTACCCCGATTTTGATACCCTATTGCGCCAGGTCAAGCGCAAGGGCTGCGCATCGGTCGTGTTGACGCCGCTCATGGTCGTGGCGGGCGATCACGCGGTCAACGACATGGCGAGCGACGACGAAGATTCGTGGAAAAGCGCATTCGAGGCGGAAGGCTATGCCGTGTGCTGCGTCCTCCGTGGGCTGGGCGAGTATCCCGAAGTTCGCGCGCTCTACGTCGCGCACGCCCGCGCCGCCCTCGAAGCGGCTATGCCCAATCATGAGCGGGATCGATAAAATCCCATCAATATACTATGTAGTATATCCCAAGATCTTGTCCTGTTCAATCTTTTGCATTTACATCAGAACAAAAAAACGCCATAGGCAAAGCTCCTATGGCGTTTTTGACTGCTCGTGAGGCCGTTTGGCTGCAGCGGGCGATCATCAATGCGATTCAAGGGTTGAACTTTGTTCAGGCTAAAATCGGATGATCCATTGGTGCGCGGGCGATTGATAATCGCCCCTACATCCCGATAGCCTTGTTTGTGCACCTGTAGGGGCGATTATCAATCGCCCGCGCAGCAAAACGGCCTCTCAACGCGTAGTTATCAGCGAGATCCATGCCGCCATGCGATCAAAAAAAGAGCGCCCTGAGAGGGCACTCTTTTTTGATGCTGTCGCATTACCGCGCATAAGCCATCGGGATCGCTTCGATGACGTCGCGGGCGAGCACCGACTTCTCGTCTTTTTGGACGCATTCAGAGGCGCGTCCGAGCACGAGCGAACCGATGCGCGCGGCATGGTAGGGCGTCAAGCCCTGGGAAAGAAGAGCGAGAATGATTCCGGTCAAGACGTCGCCGCTGCCACCCTTTGCGAGCTGGGGGCCACCGGCGATGTTGTAGGAGAGCCGTCCGTCAAACGATGCGATCACGCTCGTGCTGCCCTTGAGGAGGACGACGGCCCCGATGCGTTCGGAGAGCGAGCGCGCGGCTTCCACGGGGGCGCGTCGCACGGTATCGACGTCGCAGCCGAGCATGCGGGCCATTTCACCGGGGTGGGGCGTGAGGATGAGCGGCGACAGGCTGTCCTTCAGCTCGTCGATGCGTTCGGCGACGGCGTTGAGGCCGTCGGCGTCGATCACGAGCGGGATGCCGGTGCGGCTCATGGCGATCACGACGTCCGCGATGCCTTCGCCCTTTCCGAGTCCCGGGCCGATGGCGGCGCAGGTCTTGTCTTCGAGCAGGCGGGAAATCTCGGGGATCGAGGCGGCACATAGTTTGCCGTTCGCTTCGGGCACGGGGAAGGTCATCGCTTCGGGTACACGGCTCCACAAGCTCTGGGCGACGCTTTGCGGTGCCGCGACGCAGAGCAGCCCTGTGCCGCTGCGGACGGCTGCGTAGGCCGCCATGCCCGCCGCGCCTGCCATGCCGACGCTGCCCGCCACGAGAAGCGCGCGCCCGAAGTCGCCCTTTTGCGCGTCGAGCGGCCGCGGCAGCAGGTAACGACCGACATCGTGCCGCTCGATCAACTCGCCGCTCTCGCCGTCGCGCGGGAGGCAGTCGATCCGGCAAAGCGGGACGACGAGGGTTTCGCCGCAGTAGAGGCGTCCGGGCGTCAGGATCTGTCCGGGCTTGTGGGCGAAGAAAGTCACCGTGACGTCGGCGTGTATCGCCCGCCCGAGGATCTGGCCGCTGTCGGCGTCGATGCCCGAGGGGATGTCGATCGCGCAGATCGGCGCGTCGGCGCGGTTGGCGATGCCGATGACGTCGGCCATCAAGCCTTCGATCGGCCGGTTGAGCCCCAGCCCCGTCAAAGCATCGACGATGTAGGCTGCGGCGGCGATCTGCCAGCTGCACGCTTCGAGATCGTCCGTCGTCAGAATGTCGTGAACGGCGACGCCGCTAGCCTGCGCAGCGCGCATCATGGTGAGCGTATCGCCCGACAGGTTGGCCGTGCCGCCGACGGCCCACACCATGGTTTGTACGCCCAGCGTCATCAGTTGACGGGCGGCGACGTAGCCGTCGCCTCCGTTTTTGCCCATACCGCACAAAACGAGCGCGGTCGAGCCGGTATCGAGCTCGGCCGCGACGCGTTCAGCGACATAACGGCCTGCGTTTTCCATCAAGAGCAAGGACGGTATCGACTCCAACACGCGGGCTTCCACCTGCTGGATTTCCTGCCTTGCGAGTACTTTGCACCCCATCTTACCCCTCCATAATCGCCATCGCTGTTGCGCGCGTTTTGTCATGCGCGATGCTGATCCAGATCTGTCGGCCCTGCTTGCGGGCCATGCGCGCGCGAAGTTCCCCTGTCAAGACGGCGGACGGGCGTCCGTTTTCGCGCCGTATGCAGATTTGCTTCCAATCGGCCATGCGCAAAGGCTCACCCAACGCTTTGCTGATGGCTTCTTTGGCGGCGAAACTTCCCGCAACGCTTTCGGGCGGATCTCCACGTGTGTGAAAATGCGCGCATTCTTCGCTCGTGAACAGCCGGTCGAGAAAGCCGCGCCGCCGCATGCTTTGCGCGATGCGATCGATCTCGACGCTGTCCACCCCCACGCCACATATCAAATCCATCCCCCCTTAACACCTGTTGCACTCCCATTCACCTTACGAACACGCATATATCAAACGCGCCCTGCCCATCCATCGGGGATGAAACAGACGCCGTATCAGTCGAGCCGGAGTGACGCGTCGCCAGCGACGAAATGGCGCATCCGCCCGTCACGAAGGCGGAGGATCAAGCCGCCGTCGTCGGCGATGTCTTCGGCGATGCCGCCATGCGTTCCCTCGCCATCGATCAGCGTCACATTTTGGCCGAGCACGAGGCTGTGCGCGCGATAGTCTTCAAAGATGTCGGCACGGCATTTGCCCAGCCAAGCGCCGTCGATCGCCCTTTCGAGTTCGGTCAAAAGCTGTGCTGCGATTTCATTGCGATCCCAAACCGTTCCGCTTTCGAGTCGCAGCGAGGTCGCCGTTTGGGCGAGGTCGCCGTCGAATTCGAGCGTGTTGACGTTCAGGCCGATGCCGAGCACGAGGTGGGCGATTGTCTCGCCGGAAGTCGCCATTTCGCCGAGAATCCCGCAACACTTTTTGCCGTTGAGAACGAGGTCGTTCGGCCATTTGATGGCGGCAGTCAGTCCGGTTTGGGTTGCGATCGCGCGGCGAACGGCGACCGACGCGATCAAGGCCAGATCGCCCGTCTGCTGCGGGAGGCGTTTCGGGCGCAGGATGAGGCTTATCGCGATGTCATTGCGGGGAGACGCTTGCCAGCTTCGGCCATGGCGTCCATGGCCACCAAGCTGCCATTCGGTCAGCACGACCATTCCTTCGGGCGCGCCGTGTGTGGCCAGCTCTTTGGCATAGCGATTGGTCGAATCGACCAGAGGCAGCACGACGATGTCCGCGCCGAAGCGTTCGGCCTTCGTCAGCTGTTGGATGCGGTCGCGCGACAGCTTGTCTGTTCCTTCCATCAATTCGATCGGTCAACCCCGTTCTTCGTCCATTTTGTCGAGTATCTCTTTGACGATATCATATCCAAAGCCTTTGGCAATTAAGCGTCGGAATAGCTTTTCTTTCCGTCTGCGCGGATCGTCCTCGGAGAGCTTGGCGTCGAGCCTGTCCGCCCACGCGCGGGCATGTTCGCGTTCTTCGTCGGGCTCGATCGCATCGGCGGCTTCTTTGGCTTGTTGGCTGTCGATGCCGGCGCGGTAGAGCTTTTGCTGGACGGCGCGCTTTCCCATGCCGCGTTCCTGCCCAAGTACTTCGACGATGTGCGCGGCGAGCTTCTCGTCGTCGAGATAGCCGTAATCCTTGAGCTTGCCGATCGCCGCCTCGACAGCCGGCTCGGAGAAGCCCTTGCCTGCGAGGTAAGCGCGCATCTGTGCGACACTTCGGGCCCGATAGCCGAGGTAGGTAAGCGCCTTGTCCATGGCGCGGCGGTGTTCGTTGTCGTCCATGCGTCCTCGCGGTCGGGTGTCGGGCGCTGCATCCGGTCAGCGCGAATATAGAAGAAATGTAATACAGCAGTAATAGATATATTCGATTTATCACCAAATTGCTATTTTTTACCACCGCTATCGAACGTCCTGCCGCACATACTACGACTGAACGCGAAAGCGATGTCAGCAATTCAAAAGGAGGCACCTTCATGCAAGGACAAATCGCAAGCAAATCGCTCGAGGTCATCCACGAACTCATGAACGCCGAATCCCTCGCCTGCCGCAAATGCCAGTGGTATGCCAACGCCTTTCCCGACCAGGAGCTCAAAACGCTCGTCGGCGGCATCGCCCAGCGGCACAGCCAGCGTTTCGAAGCACTGAACCAGTATCTCAACCAACACTAAAGCGTCGATGGAGGAAGAAACAGCATGAACAACACGACGATGAGCGGCGGTGTCCAAACGGGTGGACAATCGCCCATGAGCGAAAAAGAAATGCTCAACGACCTCTTGACCCAGGAAAAAGCGCTCTTCAGCACCTATGGCTACGGTGTGACCGAAGCGAGCTGCACCCATCTGCGCGACGTCCTTCGTAACAATATGGACGGCATCAGCCAGGATCAGTTCAATCTCTTTGATCAAATGAGCAAGCGCGGCTATTACCCGACCAAACAGGCAACGCCGCAGGAAGTACAAGAGATCAAGCAGGCAGTTAGCCAATTGGCACATTGACCAGCGATCGAAAAAGTGTCCGAGGGGCACTTTTTCGATCGTCCGAATGACCGCAGGAGGCCAAACCCGTTGGCGATCCGGATGGCAAGCGCTGGCGGGCAAGCCTGCGGGCCTGCGATCATGGGCATACTTAAAAATCATGTAGTATCGGTATCAGGTTTTGTCGTCTTCGCCGTTGCAATCGAATGCTTCCATGGCGGCGATCGAAGCGGCGTGGCGGATCAGCGCCTCGCGATCGAGCACACTGTCCGTTCCGAGGCAAGCACCACACACATAAGCGCAATGGGGACATTTGCAGTGGCTATCGATGCCCTTTTGTACCCACCCCATCACGAGGCCACACGACGGACAAGCACATTGCAAGTGCAATCACTCTTTTCTGGCTAGGATTTTGCATTACTCCAGGATTGTCAAAGAAATGATAACATATCCAAATAAAAGAAACAATCGAGGGAAGGGGGTCAAATTGTAACGAAATTGGAAACAATTTCAGACATCATACATAATCATCTCGGATCACCGAGCAATATAAGTTAATATGTCCATATTTTGCCATACATTTTTTTCCTTTTACTTGACTGCCTTTGCTCATATCCTCCCGATATGGTATACTAATAGACAAAACGGTCCAACGTCGGAACGGCTTGGGTCCTGCGTTCGGCACGATCTCGGAGGGTGCACATGGGTTTCGTGAAAAAACGCGCCATATGTATGCTGTTGATCGCGTTCATCGGTGCAGCTTGCTGTGGTGTCGCGAGTTCGAATTTCGAAATGTTGTCGCTCAATAAGTCTTCCAAGGAAGTTCTCATGGTTCAACAACGGTTGCGCGAGTTGAATTATTTCTCGTATAAATGCACGGGCAGCTTTGGCGCCATGACACAGGACGCCGTTATCCGCTTTCAGCAGGGCAACGGCATCGGCGCGGACGGCGTCGTCGGCGAGGAGACTTTTCGACAGCTTTTCCTCCATACGGCCAACCGCGCGCCCATCGCCGCCAACGTCAAGATCCCGATCGGCCCCTCCTCCAACGCGCCGCCCAGCGTTTTTGGCGACGACATCCCGTGGACGGAGATCGATCCGGACATGACGGAAGGCGCTTCCTTTGAAGTCTATGACCTGAACACCAACAAGACGTTTTCAGTCAAGCGGGTGGGCGGCATCAGCCATGCCCGCGTCGAAACGGCTTCGCAACACGATACGACGGTCTTCCTCGAGGTCTTCGGGGGCCAAAACAATTGGAGTAAACGCCCCGTCATGGTCACGATCGCGGGCCAACATTGCGCCGCCTCGCTTCAAGGCATGCCACAGGGCGAAGACAAAATTCCCGGCAACGGCATGGAAGGAAGTTGCGCGCTCTACTTTAGCGGCAGCACTTCCGACATCTCCAAGCTTCCCGACGCGGAGCACCGCCTCGCCGTCAATCGTGCCGCCGGCATCGGCTGGTAAAGCCAATTGTCAAAACAAATGGAGCATCGCACGTTCAGCCCGAACGGAAAAGGGCAAACAAAAAGTGGTCTGTCGGCCACTTTTTTTGTTCGGCGTTACGGCTGGGGCAGACCGCTCAATGTCGTTTCGGCGGTGACGATGCCGTCGCGGAGTGATGTAACGAGGGCTTCATGGACGCCCATTTGCGCCGGATCGACCGGAATCGTTTCGGCCTGCGCCAAGAGTTCGGCGTATTGTTCGATGTAGGCCTGGAGGAAGCTTCGCTGCGCCGCGAGATCCTGGCCCATTTCCGGTAGACGGGTGCGCATGTCGTTCAGCGTTTCGTCGGCCTTGGCCAGCCAGCTTTTGTAGGCCTCGATCTCCTCAGGCGTCTGGGCTGCGTCGAATGGGGTGTCTTCCTCCACTTCGATGGGCGAGGGCGACGGCGAAGGTGTGGGGCTGGGGCTCGGCGAGGGCGTGGCCGACGGGGGGGCGCTGGCCGTGGCACGCGCTGGGGCGGCGGGCGGGCTGTTCTGCGCGGGCGTTTCGGTCGCTTCGGGCAGGGGTTGCGCCATGCAAGCCGAGAAGGCAAAAACCGTGACAATGGCGCAACACACCACGAAGATCGCAGTTCGTTTCATGGATATCCTCCGCCAGAATTGGCACATTAGGCATGGGGAGAGAGGGATCAACCGAGGGTTTTTGTAGTTGGACATCCCCAGTATACCACAGGGCATCGCCATAGCAGAAGAACAGAATATGGGAAAATGCGGATTGTGGAAAGCAAATTGACAGCAGGGCAATGAATGGAATAAAATGGAATTATATCCCGCAACTGACGCGCAGATGCGCGGGTTCGCCGGGCGCAAAGGAGAAATGGATATGAAACGTGATACGCGCATGATGCTTTGCGTCGCGCTCGCGCTCACCATGGCGTTGACGGGCTGCGGCAAACGCGACGAAAAGACCGTGGGATCGAAAGAAGCCGATGCCACAGCGCAAACCAGCCCCGAAGGGACCGATTACGCTCCGGAAGGCCCGCTTGAAGCCGCCGAGCAGGGCTTGCTGACAAACACCTACGTCGATCCACAGGCCGACTACACCATGCTCTACGACGGGAGCTGGAAGGTCAACGAACGCTACAACGAATTCCAAAAAGGTGTCTCGATCCTCTATTACCGGAGCTGCGCGACGATCGACAACCAGTACGTCGGCGACATGAACAACTACGCCGCATACGTCAAAGAAAGCGTCATCGCGCAGGACGTCGTGAAGGACATCACATTCTCGACCCGCCAGGACGCCCGCTACTTCCTCGTCGAGTACAGCTATGAACTCGACGGGAGCCAGAACCGCTGGACGGCGGTCTGCGATCCGACGAAACAGATCGCGCTCTTCTTCCAGTTTTGCAGCGCCGACAAAGCCGAATACGAAAAGTTCCTGCCCGAAGTCGACGCCATGCTCTCGACGCTCGACATCCGCGCCGAATACAAGGCCAACGCGGTCCAAACGGCCGACGCGAGCGAGAGCAAGCAGCCCGTCGACGTTGCGTCCGTCAAGCAGAACCTCAGCGACCGATCGGGCCTGATCGGAAAATGGGGCAAAAAGAAGGAAAACGGCGAATCCGATTTGCAACTTTTGTTCAAGGACGACGGCAAGTACGTTCGCTACAAGTCGATGGGCGACGAAAACAACTGCTACCAAGGGACCTGGGAATACAAAGACAGCCAGCTCATCATCCACAACACCGCCGCCACGATCGAGGGGGAAGCGAGCAACAACTTCACGCCCGACGTGACCTACGACATCGTCGGCTTTTCGGATGGCGAGATGACGATCATCAACACGGCTTCGAGGCTCCAATCCAATTACGAGTTCCTGGGCGACGAATAGAAGCCCCATCAAAAAAAGTGGCCTCGAGGCCACTTTTTTGCTGCTACTTCAGGTTTCGGCTGCCCGGCTTGACGGCTTTGCCGCCGTTTTTGCACATGGGACAGTCGGCGGGCTCGTAAGTCTCGAAGTCGAGGTCGATCACCGCGAAGAAGGGACACCCGAACGACGCGCTTCCCCGGCTGCGATCGACGATCGCGCCCACCGCGACGACTTCGCCGCCCGCTTCCCGCACCAGATCGATCACTTCTTTGACCGATCCGCCCGTCGTCACGACGTCTTCGCAGATGACGACGCGTTCCCCGGGCTCGACGGCAAAACCCCGGCGCAAGGTCATCGCGCCCTCTTGCCGCTCGGCGAACATCGCGCGTACACCCAACTGCTCGGCCATTTCGTAGGCCATCATGATGCCGCCGATCGCCGGACCGATCACGATGTCGGCGCCAATGCCCCGCGCGAGTATCTTTTCGGCCAGTTCGCCACAGAGTTGCTTGCTGTACGCGGGGTATTGGAAGAGCTGGGCACATTGCATGTAGTGGTCGGAGTGCTTGCCGCTCGTCAGCTCGAAATGTCCGTCGAGCATGACGTGGGCGGCCTTGAGCACTTTGATGATTTCGTCTCTCCGCATAGCTGCCTCCTTTACAGTCAGACTTGGAGCGCGCCGACCAGTTCGCGCAGATCGGCGACGCCCTGTTCGGCGAGAAAGGATTCGAGTTCTGCGAGGATGCGCGGGCCGGCCATGGGGTCGGCGATGCTGGCGGTGCCGACCATGACGGCCGACGCGCCCGCCAGCAGGAATTCGACGACGTCGCGCCCCGTCATGATGCCGCCCATGCCGATCAAAGGGATCGACACCGCCTTGGCAGCTTCGTAGACCATGCGCAGCGCCACCGGCTTGATCGCCGGGCCGCTCAAACCGCCTGTCACCCGCGCGAGGATGGGCGTTCGCGCGACCGGGTCGATCGCCATGCCGGTCAGCGTGTTGATCAGCGACAGGGCGTCCGCGCCGCCGCGTTCCGCCGCGCGGGCGTTTTCGGCGATGTCGGCCACGTTGGGGGAAAGCTTGACGATCAATGGCTGTTCGCACGCCGCTTTCACCGCCCGTGTCGTCGCCTCGACGCTCTCCGGAACGATGCCGAAGGCCATGCCGCCCGCCTTCACGTTGGGGCAGGAGATGTTCAGCTCGATCAAGTCGATCGCCGTGCCGCGCAGCTTTGCAACGACGGCGGCCATGTCCTCGACCGTGTCGCCCGCGACGTTCGCGATCCGCGCGATGTCGATCTGCGCGAGATGGGGCAACTCGTCCCGCAAAAAGGCGTCGATACCGGGGTTTTGCAGGCCGACGCTGTTCAGCATGCCCAACGGCGTTTCGGCGATGCGCGGATTGGCGTTGCCTTCGCGCGGGTGCAGGGTCGTGCCCTTCAGCGACAGGCCCCCCCAGGTTTCGAGCGGGTAGAACTGCGCGAACTCGCGCCCAAAACCGCAAGTTCCTGAAGCGGCGATGAGCGGGTTTTTCAGCGGTACACCGCAGATCGTCGTCGAAAGATTCGGCTTCAATCGAAGATCACCTCCCCGAGCGGGAATACAGGCCCGTCGGCACAGACCCGCTTGTGCGTCCAGCCTTCGGGCGTGTCGGCGGCGATCTTGCAGTTGCAGACCAGACAAGCGCCCGTTCCACAGCCCATGCGCGATTCGAGCGAGACCTGGCAGGGAAGATCGGCGGGCCACTTGCGCTTCATCGCGCGGAGCAGCGCCGTCGGCCCGCAAGCCATGACGAGGTCGGGCCTCTCGCTTACGAGCGCCGTCAAGAGCCCGTCGAGCGCGTAACCCGCCACCCCCGCTGAGCCGTCGTCGGTATAGCGCTTCACCGTCCCCATGCTTTCGTAGCGTGACAAGTCGATGATCTGTGCCGCCTCCGGAAAGCCGAAAAAGCAGGTGTAGTTCCGATCGGGCGCAGCTTGCATGACGCTGTAGAGCGGCGCGCACCCTAGCCCGCCCGCCAGCAGCCAGATCGTCTTGGCGTCGCCCGGGTCGAAGCCCTTTCCCAGCGGTCCCGTCGCGGCGATCGGCGTGCCGGGTTCCACCTTCGCGAGTATTTCCGTGCCTTGCCCGCAGACGAAATAGAGCAGCTCGATCAAGCCCGTGCGCCGATCGGCCATGTGTACGCTGATGGGGCGGCGCAGCAGCAAGTGGGGCGCGTTCGGCACGCGAAGCTGCAAAAACTGCCCGGGCGAAAAGGCGTCGAAAAAGCGATCGTCCTCACAGCGCAGCACCATGCGCCAGGTTGAGGCGGCGATGGGGACGTTGTGCTCGACATGGAGCGTCATTTCGACCATCTCAGCCTCCGATCCGCCCGCCGAGCACCGACAAAAGGTCGGCCTTCATGCGGAGCGCCTCTTCGCGAGCGGCGTCGGCGAAGTGCATACCCGGACGCTTTTGGTGGGCGCAGAGCAGGCTGCGCGAAGCGTTGACGATCGCGCCGTGCCCCTTGCCGTCGAAGCAGGCGGCGAGGTCGGCGGCCGTGCCGCCCTGCGCGCCGTAGCCCGGCACGAGGAAGTAGGCGTGCGGCAACAAGCCCCGCAGCTTTGCGCCCTGTTCCGGGTAGGTCGCGCCGACGACCGCGCCGACCAAGCTGTATCCACGCGCGCCGATCGACGTCCGCCCCCAATCCGCAGCGCGTTGGGCCATGTGCTCGTAGATCGGCTTTCCGTCGCAGACGAGATCCTGCAGTTCCGCGCCGGAAGGGTTCGAGGTCTTGACAAGCACGAAAATCCCGCGTCCCGTCGCTTCGCACGCCTCGACAAAGGGCTGTACGCCGTCCGTGCCGAAGTAGGGATTGACGGTCAAGCAGTCCGCACCCAGCGGCGCGCCCTCCGTCAAAAACGCTTCGGCGTAGGCTTGTGCCGTCGCGCCGATGTCGCCGCGCTTGGCGTCGGTGATGACGAGCATCCCCGCGTCGGAAGCGTCGCGCACGGTCTGCGCATACAGTGCCATGCCGGGCAGTCCCAGCCTTTCGTAGTAGGCGATCTGGATCTTCACCGCCGGAACGAGGTCCGCGAGCGCGTCGATGAGCGCCTTGTTGAACGCGCCGATGGCTGCGCAACTTTCTTCCAGCGTATCACATTTTCCGGCGTTTGGCACGTATTCCAATCTCGTATCCAGCCCCAAAACGGACGGATTTTGCCGCTGCTCGACGGCCTGAACCAAGCGATCTATTTGATGCACATCGATCCTCCCCAATCAAGTCTCCAAAAATGGGATTCTCAAGGGGCGAGGCCCCTTGAGCGGGGTTTGGGGCAGCGCCCCAAGAGACGTTAGATTTTCGCAACCCCTTCGACGATGGTCTGCTGGATTTTTCCGAAGTAAGGCCTTTCAAGGAAGGGCGAGTTTTTGCTCTTGGAGTGGAGGCCCGCGGCCGTGTACACGACGTCGGCGTCGGGCTTGGCGATGGTGAGGTCGGCGGGGGCACCTTCGGCGATCTCGGCGCCTTCGAGGCCGAGGATGCGGCGGGGCGCGGCGCTCATGCGGTCGACGAGTTGCTCGGGCGTGAGCTTGCCGGGCATGACGAGATGGGTGACGGCCAGCGAATAGGCCGTTTCGAGGCCGACGATGCCATTGAGCGCGATGTTGAACTCGACGCGCTTTTCGTCCTGGTGGTGGGGGGCGTGGTCGGTCGCGATGGCGTCGATTGTGCCGTCGGCCAGCGCTTCGATGATGGCGTCGCGGTCGCGTGCGCTGCGGAGGGGCGGGTTCATCTTCACGTTGGAATCGTAGCCCGAGAGTTCGACCCATTCGTCGGTGGCGGCGAAGTAGTGGGGCGCAGTTTCGCAGGTCACGCGCACGCCCCGCGCTTTGGCGGCGCGGATGAGCGCGATGCTTTGCTCGGTCGAGACGTGACAGATGTGAATGCGCGTGCCATAGCTTTCGGCGATCAAGAGGTCGCGGGCGACCATGGCCGCTTCGGAGGCGGCGGGGATGCCGGCCAATCCGAGCGTCACACTGTAGTAGCCTTCGTGCATGACGCCGCTACCGGCCAGTGCCTTGTCTTCGCAGTGCAGCATGAGGAGGGCGTCGAAGTTTTTGGCGTACTGGCAAGCGAGGCGCATGCGCTGCGGGTCGGCGACGGGCTTGCCGTCGTCCGAGAAGGCGACCGCACCCGCTTCGAGCAGGAGGCCCATCTCGCTCAGTTCTTCGCCCTTGAGCCCTTTTGTAATCGCAGCGACGGGGTAAACCTTGCAGTGGTCGGCGGCGCTCGCCTTTTCGCGGATGAAGCTCAGAAGGGCAGGGTTGTCGATCACGGGGTCGGTGTTGGGCATGCAGCAGACGGCTGTGTAACCGCCGTGGACGGCGGCCAGCGTGCCGGAGGCGATGTCTTCCTTGTATTCCTGGCCGGGCTCGCGCAGGTGGACGTGTAGGTCAAAGAAGCCGGGCATGACGTGGCAGCCCAGGGCGTCGACGATCTCGGCGCCTTCGACGTCAGCGGCGGGCAGTTCGGGGGCAATGGCTTGGATGCGGCCGTTTTCGATCAGGATGTCGTGGCGTCCCTGCAAGGCCGCGCCGCTCGGGTTGACGATTGTGCCGTTTTGAATCCAAAGTTTGCTCATGCGCTGACCCTCCTCGTCAAGATGAACAGCAGTGCCATGCGCACCGCGACGCCGTTGGCGACCTGTTCGTCGATGGTGGATGCGGGGCTGTCGGCGACAGCCGATTCGATTTCAACGCCGCGGTTCATCGGGCCGGGGTGCATGACGATGGCGTCCTTGTCGGCCAGGGCGATGATTTCGTCGTCGATGCCGAAGAAGCGGTTGTACTCGCGCACGGAAGGGAAGAGGCCGCTCTGTTGGCGTTCGCGCTGGATACGCAGACCCATCACGACGTCGGCGCCTCGCACGGCTTCTTGGATGTTGTGGCAGACGCGCGCGCCGGCTTGCTCGAATTCCGGAGGGAGTAGGGTGGCGGGGGCACAGAAGGTGACGTCGGCGCCCATGGTCTGGAGGCCCCAGAGGTTGGAGCGCGCGACGCGGCTGTGGAGCACGTCGCCGACGAGGGCGACTTTCAGGCCTTTCAACGCGCCTTTTTTCTCGCGCATGGTGAACATGTCGAGCAGGGCCTGGGTCGGGTGTTCGTTCATGCCGTCGCCCGCGTTGATGACCGAGCAGGGGACGTGCTTGGAGAGGAGGTGGGGCGCGCCGCTCATGGGGTGGCGGATGATGATGACGTCGGAGGCCATGCGCTCGAGGGTGCGGCCCGTGTCGATGAGGGTTTCGCCCTTGGCGACGCTCGACGCCGAGGCCGAGATATTCGAGGCGGACGCGCTCATGTACTTCGCGGCCATCTCGAAGGACATGCGCGTGCGCGTGGAGTTTTCGTAAAAGAGGGTGACGATGGATTTGCCGGTGAGGTGGGCGCTTTTTTTGCTGGGCGCGGTGAGGATGTGCTTCATCGAGGTGGCGACGTCGAGGATCTCGCTGATCTCGGTGGCACTGACGCCGCGCATGCCCAAAAGGTGTTTTCGTTGCTGCACTTGCTGCCTCCTGCTAACGTTTCATTGCAAAGATACGGGCGCTTATTCCAGGATCCAGATGCTGTCTTCGCCATCGATCTCGGTCACGCGGACGCCGATGAGCTCGCTTTTGCTGGTCGGGACGTTTTTGCCGACGTAGTCGGGGCGGATGGGGAGCTCCCGGTGGCCGCGGTCGATCATGGCGGCGAGCTGGATGCTTTTCGGGCGGCCGAGGTCGATCAGCGCGTCGATGGCGCTGCGCACCGTGCGGCCGGTGTAAATCACGTCGTCGACGAGCACGATCGTCTTGCCGCCGACGGCGAACGGAATGGACGTGTCGTTGACGATGGGATGCTCGGTCAGCTCGCTCAGGTCGTCGCGGTAGAGCGTGATGTCGAGATAGCCCAAGGGTAGTGCGACGCCCTCGGCTTCCTCGATGCCCTTGGCGATGCGCTGTGCCAACGGCACGCCGCGGCGCTGGATGCCGATCAGCACGACGTCGGCGAGGTCCTGGTTGCGCTCGATGATCTCGTGGCCGATGCGCGTGATGGCGCGTGCCATCGTCTTCTCGTCCATGATCTGCGCTTTTTCCTGCATTTGGTGCATCACTTTACCTCACTTGGCTGCAAGGGGTACGCGCTTTTTGAAAAAAGCTGCGCAAAAACTTTCATCTGGTCCATTTCGTGCGTCGCGGAGCGGCGCACGAAACGCTTGGCATCGCGGATACGCCCTGGATTTGTTCCCGGGTGGCCGCACATAACAAAAAACCTCCCGTGTGCGAGCATCGGAAGGGTAACCCAAAGGGCATTGCAATATGGGTTGCCTTTTCGACCTCGCAGTGCCGAATTAAAGGCGCGATTTTTTGTATTGTAGCATGGAGTTTTGCGTGGCGTCAAGGGTTGTTTTCATGTCCTTTTCGTGATTGCGTTGTGTTGTGAGGGGGTGATACAATGATTCGGTAGGAATCTGTTTCGTTTCTCGCTATTGGGTGTCATTTCAATGCAACGGGGAGATGACAATATGACGGAAAAGCATCACATCATCAACATGCACGTCGACAATGAACCCGGCGTGCTGACCCGCGTGACCGGCCTGATCCGGCGCGAGGGTTGGAATATCATCGACCTGACCGTCGCCGAGACGGCCGACCCCAGCCGATCGCGCCTGACGGTGGGGGTGATGTGCGCGGTTGGCTTTTTGCCGCACGTACTCAACCGCCTCGGCAAGATGACCTGTGTGCGCGACATCGGCGTCTGCGCGCCCGAACAGTGCAGAGAACTGGGTGTCGTGTCGATCCACGACGCGAAAGAGGGCGATCGTGCCGCCATCGAATCGATCGCGTCGCGCTTTGGGGCGCGGCTCCTGCGCGACGGGGGCAGCGAAACCCGCTACGAACTGACGGGGCCGCTGGGAGAGGTCGATGCGTTTCTCGCGGCGCTCGGGTCCTATGGACGGGTGCGCGTCGCGCGATCGGGCGCGGTCGCCCTCGTGGAACGGGAAGGGAGTGACAGCCATGCCGAAGAAGGCTGAAGAATGGAAGGATTTCAGCATCCTGGCGATCAACCCCGGCTCGACGTCGACGAAGATCGGGCTGTTCGAAAATGACGAGCAGATCTGGGAAGAGGTTGTGCGCCACCCCTACGAAGAGATCGCCGCCTGCCGAAGCATGCCGGAGCAAAAGGTGATGCGCAGGGCGCACATCGAGCGCATTTTTCGGGAGCGGGGGGAAGACCTCGCTTCGTTGGATGCCATCGTCGGACGTGGCGGCATCGTGCAGCCGATCGATTCGGGGACCTATACGATCAACGAGCGCATGTATGAAGACCTGGTTGGATCGGCCGCGTCGCTGCACGCGTCGGCTCTTGGGGGCTTGATCGCGCGCGAGATGGCCGCTTCGCTGGGCATCCCCTGCTACGTCGTCGATCCGGTTGTCGTGGATGAACTCGACCAGAGTGCGCGTCTGGCTGGGCTTCCGGGGGTGGAAAGGCGCTGTGTCTTCCACGCGCTGAACCAAAAAGCCGTGGCTCGGCGCTGTGCCGAGTCGATGGGGATGAAGTACGAAGACGCGCGCTTCATCGTCGCGCACATGGGCGGTGGCATATCGGTCGGGGCCCACCGTTACGGGCGCGTGATCGACGTTAACGACGCACTGATCGGGGAAGGACCGTTTACGCCCGAGCGCACGGGCTCACTTCCCGCCAACGCGATCATCGACCTGTGTTTCAGCGGGGAGTACACCAAAGAAGAGATGATCACGAAGCTCTCAAAGCAGGGTGGCATGCAGGCCTACTTGGGAACGAACGACATGCGCGTCTGTGAGCGCATGATCAAAGAGGGCGACGAATTCGCGGCGCTGGTGCTCGAATCGATGGGCTACCAGGTCTCGAAGGAAATCTGCTCGTTGCTCGCCGTGCTCGAAGGGCGGGTCGATGCCATCATTCTGACAGGTGGCCTGGCATATTCGACGCGCTTCACCGCCAGCATCAAGCAGAGGGTCGCGACGATCGCCCCCGTCAAGGTGTATCCGGGCGAAGACGAGCTCAAAGCACTCGCCGAGGGTGCGCTTCGGGTGCTGCGCGGACAGGAAAAAGCATTGGAGTACAACGTGTAAGGAGGCGAGAGCCTCTTCGAAAGCCCTCTTGCAAGGGATGCAAGGGGGCTTTTTTGTGTGGGCCGAAAGGGGGGACGGCAGGAGAAATGCAAATATGTGGGATGTTATTGCAATATCAGAGGCTTGACAAAGAGAGCGATTCGCCTATACAATATATATGCTATCATTTGCCAAATATGGCTTAAATTAACTTATTCGATTATAGCAATTGACGACGAAATGGTGGTGAAAATGGAAACGAGAATGGATCTGGCATCGAGTGGTTTCGCAACGATCGAAAAAGTACCGGACTTCGAAAGGGTATGACATGAAAAAGAGAGTCCTCGCCATCGTTTTGCAGGTTTGCCTGTTGCTATCCATGCTGCCGTATTCGGTTCGGGCAGCGAGTTCGTTCAACAATTTGCACGTCGTCATGCGCGCGTCCGCCGTTCCTAGCGCCCACGTCGGCAGTCTTTTGACCAACACGTCGCAGATCAACGCGCAGACGATCGGCGGGGTCAAGTATCTCTTTTTGCCATCCGCAGCGAATTGGAACGCACTGACCCTCCATTTCGACGCGGATCCCGGCGCTGTCGTCGTCGCGACGACGAGCAAAAACAGTGCGGCCACGCCGGTGCCGGTGACGTCCGGCAGTCCGGCTGACATTGGCAGCCTCTTTGCGGGCGTCACGATTGCCGACTACAAATACCCCGTCACGTTGACCGACACGGCGACAGGTGGTTCGGTGACGTTTACGATCATGAAGTCCGAACTTTTGCCCGCCCTTCACCTCACGACGGACAGCGGGAGCTTGTCGGCGATCAACGCCAACAAAGAGCACAAGGAGACCGGCACGCTTACCATGATCGATCCGGACGGCTCGGTGGTCTACGACGACATCCTGACTTCGTTCAAGGGGCGCGGGCACGGTTCGTGGCACAGCGCCGGACAGAAGAAGCCCTACAACATCAAGCTCGACAAAAAAGCAGAGCTCATCCCCGGGGCGGGATCCGCGAAAAACTGGTGCCTGATCAGCAACGACAACACGGATGATTCGCTGATCCGCTACTACATCGCGCTCAGTTTGTCGGAGGCCATGGGTTCGAGCGCCAGCCCGGGAAGCGTCGGCCTGGCCGACGTCTACATCAACGGCGAGTATCGCGGGCTTTACCAGATTTCCGAAAAGACCGAGGTCGGCTCGACGCGCATCGACATCGTCGATCAGGACGATTTCAGCACAGAAGGATCGGCGAGCGGCAGTGCGACTGTGGCGGCGCCGACGGTCGGCGATCCCGCGATCGACGCGGGCATTTCGTCCTACCGCTATTGGCCGACGGCGACGACGACCAACCCCGACATTTCGGGCGGGTATTTGTTCGGGATCGACTTCTACTATGACGAAGAGGCGCTGAGCGGTTTTCGCACGGCCAAGATGGCGTCGACCAACGGCTATCCAACCCGCAGCGGCTTCGCGATCGAGAGTCCGGAATTCGCGACGCAGGCACAGGTGCAGTACCTGGCGAAGTTCGTGCAGGAATTCGAGAATGCGCTTTATTCGCAGACGGGCTTCAACGCGGAGGGGAAGTACTACGCCGACTACATCGACATGAATTCCCTCGCGGGGTACATGGACCTGTTCAGCTTGGTGACGGAATGGGACCACATGTACAACAACACGAACTTCTACAAAGACCAGGCGACCGACAAGATCATGTCGGGTCCGGCATGGGACTTTGACCACTCGATGGGCCAAATCCAATCCAAGTTGCTCTTTGCGCTCGGGAGCGGCCAGCGCTTCTGGACGGAGGCGCTGATCCAGCACGGCGACTTCGTCAAGGCGATGTACGACGTCAACGCGAACGAGCTCGCGCCGGCCTTCAAAAAATTGGTCGGCAAGGGAGGTGCGTCTCAGGTCGAGACCTTCAGTGACATCGTCGACAAGGCGCGGATCTCGGGGCACATGAACCATACCGTTTGGGGCAAGTCATCCTGGGACGGCTTTTCGACCAGCCTACAAGGATGGCTGAACAACCGCTACAAGTACTGGGAAGGCGACGGCGTGACGGGCGTCTGGGACAGCAGTTTCCTGCGCGGATGCACGGCCAGTGAATCGGGCGGCGTACTGAGTTGCAACGTCGTCGGGACAGCCACGGGCTACCAGTGGTACCAGGTCAACCCGAACTGGACGACTGGGACGCTGCTGACTGGCGAGACGAACGCGACCTTTACGCCACCGGCTTCGAACCCAGGGATCTACTACTGTGTTGTGAGCGGAGCGGGCAACCTCGAAGCGGATTACGCGGGCGCGCCCGGCACGCATTCGCTCAAGAGCAACGCGATCGATTGTCGCGGCGGCTATGTCACGTATGACGGCAACGGAAATACGTCGGGTACGGTGCCGACCGACGCGACCTTCTATGGCCTCGGCCAGACTTGTACAGTGCAAGGGGCGGGTGGCCTGCAAAAAAGCGGGTACAACTTTGGCGGATGGAACACGGCCGCCAATGGATCGGGCAATGCGTATGCGGTGGGCAGCACGATCAACGTGTCGGGCAGTGTGACGCTCTACGCGCAGTGGAACGCCATCTCACCGACGATCACGACGGCGTCTTTGCCCGACGGTGCGACGAACGCGCCCTACAGCTTCGCGCTGGCGGCGACGGGGACGAACCCGATGACGTGGACACTGGACAGCGGATCGCTGCCCGCGGGATTTTCGCTCGCCACCGACGGCACGATTGCAGGCACGGCGGCGACGGCGGTCACGGCGACCTTTACGGTCAAAGTGTCGAATGGGACCGCGCCCGACGCAACAAAGGCATTTACGCTCAAGATCGTGCCTCCAGCGCCGCCCAGCATCACGACGGCGAGCTTGCCGGATGGGGCTGTCGGATTCCCGTACAGCGAGACCATTCTCGTGACGAGTTCCGATCCGGTTACGTTTGGCATCGACAGCGGCGCGTTGCCGGCGGGTTTGACGCTCTCGGCGAGCGGCACGATCGCGGGCACGCCGACCACGGGAGGGACGTATACCTTTGCGATTCGCGCGTCGAACGGCCTTTTGCCCAACGCCGTCAAGAGTTATACGATCCGGATTTCTGTGCCGACGCCGCCCGCGATCGCGACGACGGCACTGCCGACCGGAGCTGTCGGTGTGGCCTACAGCCAAACGCTGAACGCTGCGAGCCTCTTGCCGGTGAGCTGGAGCCTGGACAGCGGCCTGCTTCCGGCCGGATTGACGCTCTCGTCTGCGGGTGTGATTTCCGGCACGCCGACTTCCGGCGGCACGTCGAACTTCACGATCAAGGCATCGAACGGCATTCTGCCCGACGCGACGAAAGCCCTGGCGATCACGATCACAACGACGCCTGCTGCGTCGTACGCGGTCGTCTTTGCCGGCGGCGGTGGGAGTGGAACCGCGCCGACCCAGCCTGCCATGGCAGCGGGCGGCAGCTTCGTTCTGCCTGCCAATCCGTTCACGCAGGCGGGACAGACGTTCGCGGGTTGGAGTGACGGTTTCAACACCTACCAGCCGGGCGACACCTACACCATGCCCGCCCAGAACATGACCTTCACGGCGACATGGAGCGGTGGAGGGAACGGCGTACCGGGCGGAAGCGGTGGCAACGGCGGCGGGAACGGCGGCGGCGGATCGTTCAGCTATCCCACGCCAACGCCCAGGCCGACCCATTCGTCATACGCCGTCGCGCAAGTGCCCGGCGTGGACAACAGCTACACGGCAAAGAGCGAGGTTTCGTACAGCAAGTTCCTGGGCGTATCGGTCAATGGCACGCGTCTGAGCAGCAGCAGCTTTACGAGCTGGAGCGGCACCTATGTGCGGCTGACACAGGCTTATGTCGACGCGTTGGGTGTCGGAAACCACACGATGACGATGCACTTCACCGACGGCGACGCGACGAGCACCTTTGCCGTCCGGAGCGCGGTGGCGAGCAACGGCGGCAATGGCAATACATCGAGAGGGAGCAACGGCCTGGTTGCCGTCGCCGTCTATCCCTTCGGGTCGGGTCGGGATCCGATCCAAACGGCGCCGGTGTCGTCCTCGATTCAGATCGTCGCCGACAATGTCGAAGAGGGCGTGTTCGAGGGACATGTGATCCCGTAGCGATCGCCTCCGAAGCGGGACTTTGAAGCTCACACGCAAAAAAGCGCCCGCAACTGGT
This sequence comes from Eubacteriales bacterium, assembly GCA_031553675.1. Lineage (GTDB taxonomy): Bacteria > Bacillota > Clostridia > Christensenellales > CALWSW01 > JAVBLF01. Next base: position 38,000 of record JAVBLF010000070.1, read on the forward strand.
CGGTTGCGGGCGCTTCCTTAGCGATATAGGCTTACGCTGTTTTCAAAAACAGGGGCAATCCCCTATGTTAGCATCGCTGCAAGGGAATTGTATGCGGGTTCTGAAACGTTGATTCGGGTTAATCTGGATTCGAGTCCGTTGTTCTTTTGGTTCTGGAAGAAATTAGTTGCACTTTTTGAGAACGACGTTGTCGATGTAGGTGTCATAGGATTTGCCGCCCGTGTTCGGCACGTAGATATAGGCGGTCACGGTTACGCTCTTGGCGCCCGTTGTAAGTTTGACGGTCTGTTGCTGGTAGCTCGTGCTGGTAAAGGTCTGATAGAACTCTTGCGAACCATCCTTCATGCCGATTTTGAGGCTCTGGCCCGCGCAGCCCACTCTGCCGTAACCGGACAGCTCATAGGTCGTGTACGGTGTGGCGGTAAACTTGTACTCGTAGCCGCCGTTATCGCCTTTGAAATAGGTTGCCGTGGAGCCGTTGACGCCAGCTTTCGCGACGAGGCTGATCGACGGGTAGCCCCATTTCACGAACGGCGAATAGCCGGACTCAAAGTTCTGATCAATCAGGATCGTGCAGGTCGGGCCCTGGCTACCGGGGGTCGTCGTAAAGGTCTTGACCGCGCCGAAGTAGTATTGGCCGTTGGTCGTCTGCACAAACGCACGGTAATAGTAGGTCGTGCTGGGCAGGAGGTTGGCGATGTTGTTGATCGCAAACGGCGAGCCGACACCTGTGGTGTAAACGTTTTGGTTCGCAAAGCCGGCGTTGTTCGCCAGGACAATGCCGACAACCTGAACGTTCGATCCGGTGTAGCTGTTGTTGACGACGGCGGCGGTATTCGCAGTAACGCTTTGCGGGTCACCGGTCGTCACAGTAACCGTGGTGGGAAGCTGGCCACACACAGTGGTAAAGGTCTTGACCGCACCGAAGTAGTAGTTACCGTCCGTCGTCTGGATGAACGCGCGGTAATAGTACGTGGTGTTGGGGGTCAGGTTGGCGATGTTGTTGATCGTGAACGGCGTGCCGACGCCGGTGGTGTACACTTGCTGGTTGGCAAAACCGGCGTTGTTCGCCAACACGATGCCGACGGCATTGACGCTCGACGTGCCAGCGTAGCTGTTGTTGACGATGGTCGCTGTTGTGTCGGTGACACTTTGCGGATCGCCGGTCGTGACGGAGACGATGCTGGGCACAGAACCTTCACGCGTGGTAAAGGTCTTGACCGCGCCAAAATAGTAGTTGCCATCCGTCGTCTGGATAAAGGCGCGATAATAGTAGGTGGTGACGGGTCTCAAGTTCGCGATGTTGGTGATCGAAAACGGCGAAGCAACCGAGCCGGTGTACACGTCCTGGTTGGCGAAGGCGGCGTTGTCGGCCAACACGATGCCGGCGTACCGGACGGACTGCGTGCTGGTGAAGGTGTTGTTGACGATGGTCGCCGTATTGGCGGTCACGTTTTGGGCGTCGCCTGTCGTCACTGTGGCTTTGCATTCGGGTTCGGGGCTGCTGGTGACCGTTACGCTGACGTCGTCAAGATCGTTGCTGACGCTCGTCAGGTGGCCGTTCAGGGAAGCGAACTTGATGCGGGTGGTCGTTTGGCCCGCAGGTACAGTGTAGTCGAACTGCACATAGGTCCACTTTGCGACGGCAACTTTGCCGACACTCTTCACGGCGGATTCGCTGCCGGGCGCACCCATGCGAACTTCCATCATGGTGTCAGCGTAATTGCGCTGAGAAACAGCAAAACGGACAGACAAGACAGAACCGGGGGTCGTAGCGAAATCCTGGTAGATTGTCGCAGCGGCGCCCTTATCGGAGTTCAGCTCAGCGCTGGCATTCCCCGCCGCCGCTGATGCAAAATAGGTGTCTCCGCCAAGATTAAAGGGCAGGCGGTGGATTTCCAGCCGACCGCCGGTGATTTGCCAACCTGGGTAGCTTGTATGCAACGAAATGCCTGTAACCGAAGGCGCGCCTTCTTCAAAGCTTCCATTTTGGATCAGATTGGTAGCAGCAAAAGCAGCGGGTGCGACCGCGAACAGGCTGGTGCATGCGAGCGCGATGCACAAAATGATACACAAGCGAGACTTCATGCGGTTTTTCATTTTGGTTTCTCCTCTTTTTTCCATCTTCCAGTTCCAGGGCTTCGGTTTTCATAAGCGACGAACCATCCCCTTTCATTTCGGGAATCGCAAAAAAATAATTATATCGATTATCACTCTCCTTTAAATAAGATACCATTATGATATGTTATTTGGGGCAATTTGTCAAATAAAAATTTGAAATTTTAAATAAAGCAATATGATTTATTCAAGCTGCATAAGCAGCTATGTATACTGCAAAAATACGAAGAATGCAATAAAAAGTAAAATATTGAGAATTCGGGGTGAAATACTACCGTGAGCAAAGCGAGGGAGACGGCTTGCAGGGCGCTTTGGGATCCTGCGCAACTCAGATTGCAGCACGAAGAGACACCTATATATCATGTAGACAGCTCTTTCGGTGATTTGTATCACGGTGCATGCGAATTTGTGAATTTCGACCGTATTTTTCGACCCATGCATCCCCATCGGGGCACAGCCGATCTGCGTGATTTTCACCGACCTCTTTAATTGTAGACAACTCTTTCGGTGATTTATATCACGGCGCAAGCAAAATTGTGAATTCCGACCGATTTCTTCGCCGCATGCATCCCCATTGGGGCACAGCCGGTCTGCGTGGTTTTCATCAACCTGTAAAAATGAATTGACAACGTTATGATAATGTGCTACCTTGAGATCATCATGGTACGGCTGGCTTCATTTTCTCAACATTGTCAAATCAATCACCAAGGAGGGAAAATCATGAACGATCAAAAACCCTCGGCATCACGTGGCGCATTTGTCAGCAAAACGGGCTTTATCCTCGCGGCGGCAGGATCGGCCGTCGGGCTGGGAAACATTTGGCGCTTCCCGTACATGACGGGTATGAACGGCGGTGGCGCGTTCGTGCTCGTATACATCATCGCCGTCGCGCTGCTCGGGATACCGTTGCTTCTCGTCGAGTTCACCATTGGACGCCACGGCAAAGTCAACGCGATCGACTGCTACCGCAAGATCAACGAAAAGACGAAGTTTATCGGTTACATCGGATTTTTCTCCGCGCCATTGTTCCTTGCCTACTACTCCGTCACGAGCGGCTGGACCATCTTCTACACCATCAAATCCTTCACCGGCCTCACGTCCATCCCTGCAGAAGGCATTGCGGACTTTTTCTTCAGCTTCGTCGCCAATCCCTGGAAGCCCTTGATTTTCCACTTTATCTTCACTGCATTGACCGTTTACATCATTGCCCGCGGCATCCAAGGCGGCATCGAAAAATACAGCAAGATTCTCATGCCGATCCTCTTTGGCTTCCTGATCGTGCTGATGGTGCGCTCGCTCACGCTGCCCGGCGCGGCGAAAGGCATCGCGTGGTTTTTGAAGCCTGATTTCAGTAAGATCACGCCGGGCGTCATCGTCGCTGCATCGGGGCAGATATTCTTCTCGCTCAGCGTCGGCATGTCGGGCATGCTGACCTACGCGAGCTACCTCAAGGGCGACGAGAATCTGCTGCAAACGGCAGGCATCGTTACCTTCTTTGACACTCTCGTCGCGCTGATGGCGGGCCTCGTGATCTTTCCGGCGGTCTTCACCTACGGCCTTGAGCCTGCGGCAGGACCCAGCTTGATCTTCATGACGCTGCCGACCGTTTTCGGCTCGATGCCCCTGGGTTCTTTCTTCGCGTTTGTGTTCTTCGCGCTCCTGATCGTCGCCAACCTGACGAGCTCGATCTCGATCCTGGAAATGCCCGTCGCTTACCTGATCGAAAAGAAGGGCATGACGCGTCCCAAGGCCGCGATCCTCGTCGGCGCGATCGGATTCGGACTGGGTTGTGTCGTGTCGCTGGGATACGGCGCGTGGAGCTTCCTGTCGATCAACGATATGACCGTGCTCGACATCTTCGACTATATCGGCTCCAACATCGTACTGCCCTTCTGTGCCCTCGCCAGCGCAATCGTTTGCGGCTGGGTTTGGAACAAAGGCGCTTTCCAAGAGATCTCGAACAACGGCCTGATCAACCTGCAAGCCGGCAAAGTCTGGCTCGCGCTGGTTCGTTACGTCGTGCCCGTCCTGATGTTCCTGGTTTTCCTGGGTCAGGTCGGCGTCATCTCGCTTGGCTGAGAACGATTCCGCAAAAAAAGAGTGGCCGCGAGGCCACTCTTTTTCATTTGCTTCATTAGAAAGCCATGATGTTTCTTCTATCGATCAACGACAAACCGAGTGTTGGGGCGGTAGTCAACCGCCCGCGCATCCGATCAGCGCTTGAGGAATCGTCGCAAGGCTGGAGCAGCCAGCGCGACGACGATGACCAACGCAGCGCCCAGGTAGAGCATGCGGGACGGGGCGTTTGCTTTGTTCGGCGCGGGAGTGGGCGAGGCGGTCGCCGTAGGCGGCGCCTTTGCGCGCAACTCGCTTTGGGGAGAGACGCTTGTTCTCGAGATGCTACCCAAGTTCACATATGCGTTTTTTTCAGGGATGACATCTGCGCTTGCCGTCAACGGCAGGAAGAGTGCGAGCAATAGCGTGACAACTGCGAAACGGAACTTTTTCATGGTGCGCCTCAGATTTCGGGTCCGCGCGTGTAGACCCATAGGATGCGGGCGACTTTGTTGCCATTGTTGCGCCAGCTATGGGGTTCGCGGGAGCGGTAGGTGAGCGAATCGCCGGTGTTGAGTGCATAGACTTCGTTGCCGTTGAGGGTGAATTCGACCTTGCCGGACAGGATATAGACGTATTCCTCGCCGCCGTGCTGCGAAACGCCATTGCTGGCGCTGCCCGGTTCGACGGTGTAGATCAGCGTGGAAAGAAGGATGTTTTGCATCGCGACGACGGACTCGACCATGACGCCTTCCAAGCCGATCGAAAAGCTCTCGCCCTTGCCTTTGCGGACGAGATGGCTTTCTTCTGCCGCCTTTCCGACGTAGTAGAGCAAGCTTTCGCCATAGAAGGCGGCGAGCTTTTGCAATACCTCCAGCGAGACATTGGCATGGCTGTTCTCGATCTTGGAAAGGTAAGAAGGCGAGATGCCGACCTCCTTCGCGACGTCGTCGAGCAAAAAGCCGTGTTTGAGGCGGGTGTCCTTCCATTTTTCGCTCATGAGGCGCCGCGAAACGGCACCCACCGACTGTTCGCGCTGGTGGGTTTCAGACGGGCTGCCGTAGAGCACGCGTATGGCGTTGATGCCCATGCGTTGATCCTTGGAGTGCTGCTTGATCTCGCGCAAGGTTTCGAGGTCTTTGAAGTCGTAGACACGGTAGCCGTTTTCCGAACGTTTGGCGGTAAAGAGACCTTGCTTTTCCCAGTTTCGGATGGTAGCCGGCACGACGCCGATCTGCTTTGCGATCTCGTTGATGCGAAAGGAAATCGTGTCGTTGCGCGGTGTATCGTTCTTCATCGTCATCTCCTGCGTGGGCGCAAAATATTTACAAGCCCGCGGATACTATGGTTTCTATCCAGTATAACAAATCATGTGGCGCTGTCAATGTTCGGCTCCGAATCGGCTCTCGAATGGGAGGAAATCGAGAAAGGCAATTTTCAAAACTTATAAATTAACGTTGACAATGTTAAGAAAAAATATTACACTTGAGACACAGCCAGCCAACCGGATTATGAGCGCATTTGCCAAGATGCAGCGACGCTATGAGCACATTGCTCCCAAAAAAGAGGAGGTCGACAATGGGTTTCTACGAAGAAGGCAAGTGGTGGGTCAGCCCATCGAACTACGCCGACGACGTCACAGCCGGATATCATTTTCCCTCGAAGATCGAAATACTCGATACGACCCTGCGCGACGGCGAACAGCAAGCCGGTATCGCCTTTACGCGCGGTGAAAAAATACGAATCGCGAAGATGCTCGACGAAGCGGGGATCCACCGCATCGAATGCGGCACGCCCGCCGTATCCCCTGAGGACGAAGCCGCGATCAAGGAAATTGCGTCGTTGGGGCTCAAGGCGAAACTGTTCGCCTTTGTGCGCAACATGAAAGAAGACATGAAGCTCGCGAAGGAATGTGGCGTCTATGGCGTACTCGCTGAGATTCCCGGCAGCGAGCATTTGCTCAAATTCGGCAAAAAGTGGACGGCCGAAAAGGCCATTGCAGCCGCGATCGAATCGACGGCCTATGCGCACGAATTGGGGCTGTATGTGACGTTCTTCCCCGCCGACTCTTCCCGTGCCAGCCTCGACTTTTTGATCGACGCCGTCCACCAAATCTCCGAAAACGGCCACATGGACGCGCTCGCCCTCGTCGATACCTTTGGCGCGTTTTCGCCGGAAGGCGCGGCTTATACCATCCGCAAGCTGAAGGAACAGTTCCACGTTCCGATCGAAGCGCACTTCCACGACGATTTCGGCTTGGGCACGGCATCGACCATCGCCGCGCTGGCAGCGGGCGCCGAAGTCGCGCACGTCACGGTCAACGGCATCGGAGAGCGCGCGGGAAGCGTGCCGCTCGAACCGCTGACGCTCGCTCTGAAGGCCTGCTACGGTTACGACACTGGCATCCGTCTCGACATGCTCAAAGATCTGTCCCGCACGGTGGAAACGCTGTCGGGATCGCCCATCCAGGCGGGGCGCGCCGTCGTCGGCGACAAGATTTTTGGCTGGGAAACCGGCATGCCGTCGAGCATGTGGCTCAACTGCAAGGACGAGCAGCCTCTCGCGATGTTGCCCTACCACTGGACGATGACCGGACAGACCGAGCCGAAGATCTACCTCGGCAAAAAAAGTGGCAAGGACAATCTGACGAAGTGGCTGACCGACAACGACTTGACCGTCGGCGAAGAAGATCAGAAAATCCTGCTGCAAAAGGTCAAAGAGCTCTCGATCGCACGCAAGCGCGACCTCACGGTCGAAGAATTCAAACAACTCGTTGCCGAACTGTAGGGGGTGCGGACGATGAAACACAAACTCAACCCGATCTTTCAGACACTGGAAGCGTCGCCCATGCTCAAAATGTTCCAGGCGACCAGCAAGTACAACAACCTGATCAACCTCGGCGTCGGCGAACCCGACCTCAACTCGCCGCCTGAAGTGATCCAGGCCATGAAAGACGCAGCCGACAACGGCTTCACCCACTATCCGCCCATGAACGGCTATGCCGATCTGCGCCAGGAAGTGTGCAACTATTGGGGCCGCCACCACGCTTTCGACCTCAAGCCCGAAGAAGTGTTGATCACATCCGGCGGCATCCAGGGCATTTATCTCGTGCTGACCGCCTTTGTCGAACCCGGCGACGAAGTGCTCGTCACCGACCCCTGCTTCCCAAGCTACATCGGGCAGGTGAGGTACGTCGGCGGCAAACTCGTCCCCATCCCCGTGCAAGAGGAAAACGGCTTTACGCTGACGGCAGAACAGCTCGAAGCGCACATCACGCCGAAAAGCAAACTTTTGATACTCAACTCGCCCGCGAACCCCACCGGCGGCGTGATCGACCGCGAAGAGATGCTGAAGATCGCCGCCGTCTGCGAAAAGCACGACCTCGTCGTGCTGTCCGACGAAATCTACGAAGCGTTTGTGTTTGAAGGCGAGCATGTCTGCTTCGCGACGCTGCCCGGCATGCGCGAACGTACCTTCACGCTGGGCGGCTTCTCGAAGACATACGCTATGACGGGCTGGCGCCTCGGCTACCTGATGGGCAACGCGGCCAACCTACAGGTGCTCAACGTGTTGAGTACCGACACCGTCATGGGCGTCAACGCGATGGTGCAGCGCGCCGGACTCGTCGCCCTGCGCGACTGCCGCGGCTTTGTCGATGCGATGGTCGAAACGTACAGAGAGCGCGTTTCCTTCGTGTCGGATCTGATCAACCAAACGCCGGGCATGAGCTGCATCAAGCCCAAGGGCAGCTTTTACGTCATGGCCAACATCTCGGGTACCGGCATGAATTCGGTCGACTTCTCGCTCAAGATGATCGACGAAGCGCGCGTCGTCGTGATGCCGGGCGTCTCCTTCGGCAAAAACGGCGATCACTTTGTCCGCATCTCCTGCAACGGCACGCCGGAAGTGCTGAAAGAAGCCTTCCGCCGCATGACAGACGCGGCGAATGGGAAGCCTTTCGGGGACTAAGCAACCCAACAACCCCCACCAACAACACATCGGTAAAGCCGCCATGATCGTGGCGGCTTTGCCTGGGGCGTCGCAGACGCTCAGATTTTCTTTTGCTACTTTTCTTTTTATAAAGAAAAGTAGAGAAAAAAGAAAGGAGCCAATGCGATGCTCACTCCGCTTCACAACCCCGCACAAGGCAGGCTGCGCGTGATTGGCTACGCCTCGGGATCGGGCAATACGCTCTGGAAGGCGTACGAGACGCAAAAGCGCATGGAAGAGATGACGGGCGATTGCCCGTTTGAAGTGGTCGGCTTGTTCTCCGACGACCTCCATTCCAAGGCGGTCGCATATGCGAAGCAGGTCGGCTTGCCGTATGCCGCGATCGACATCCGCGCGTTCTACAAGGAACGCGGCGTTCCGCTGAAGGATCGCGAGGTGAGAGCGGCGTATGACGCTGCTGCGCTGGAGCAGATCCGCGCGTTTGGCGGCGACTGCGTGCTTCTCGCCGGCTACGTTTGGGCAACGACCGACATCGTGGCAGACGAATACATGATGATCAACGTCCACCCCGCCGATCTGACGATCGAGAGGGAGGGGCGGCGCGCGTTTGCCGGGGCGAACGGCGTCGGCGATACGCTGGCGGCGCGCGAGCCCGCCATCTGCGCGACGGCGCATCTCGCAACGAAGGAGATCGACGGCGGTCCCATCTTGATCGTCTCGGAACGCGTGCCGATCGATTACGCGTTGCATGCCGACGACGACAGCCGCATGCGCCATTATCTCAAGCTCGTCAATGAGCAAAACCGTTTGGCTGGCGAGCGCGCGCTTCTCGAGATCGCGGAAGGGCATTTTGCGCGCGACGACGACGGCACGCTCCATTACAAAGGCAAACCGGCTCCCCAAGGCGTTCGGATCGAAAGCTGGCAAGAGAACAAGCCGTTGTTCGAGCGCTCCATGGACAAGCTCCTGAATCCGCATTCGGTTGCGGTGATCGGCGCGTCCAACAAGCCCGGCATCGGCAGGTCGATCGTCGAAAACTTGGTGCGCGACGGATTCGCGGGGGCACTCTACGCGGTCAACCTGCGCGGCGAAGACGTGTTGACCGCAAAGGGATGCGCATCGATCGGCGACATCGAAGGCGCGGTCGACCTCGCGATCATCGCGACGCCAGGCACGACGGTGCTGGAGATCGCAGAGGCGTGTGGACAAAAGGGTGTCGGCGCGATCATCTGCATCAGCGCCGGATTCAAAGAGATCGGCGACGATGCGGCGCAAGACGCGTTGGTCGCCATCGTGAACCGCTACAACATGCGCATGATCGGTCCGAACTGCATGGGCGAGATGAACCGCAAGGCCAAGCTCAACGCGACCATCCTGCACAACCGACTGATCGATGGGCATGTGGCGTTCGTCACACAGAGCGGCGCGATCGGCGCGGCCATGCTCGATTTTGCGGAAGGCCTGGGTCTGGGCTTTTCGTCGATCGTATCGCTTGGCAACCAAGCCGACGTCACGGCTTGCGATCTGCTTCCGCACTACGATCAAGACGAGTATACCCGCGTGATCGCGCTCTATCTCGAATCGATTCCGGATCCGGTGCGGTTTGCCCGCGTGGCGGCACGGGTCAAAAAACCGATACTCGTGCTCAAGGCAGGCGGCACCGATGCGGGGAGCGCCGCTGCCAGCTCGCACACAGGCAGCTTGGCGGGCAACGACGCGCTCGTCGACGCGCTGCTGCGCAAGGCGGGTGTGACGCGGGTCGCGTCGCTGGAAGACTTGTTTCTCACTGCCGCCGCGCTGTCGCACATGCCCCCCATGCAAGGGAACCGCGTCGCGCTTTTGACGAACGCGGGCGGACCCGGCATTTTGATCGCCGACGCGCTGTGCAAAGCGGGCTTCGAGCTGCCCCCCACCGGCGCGGAATTGCGCGAAGAACTCCGCGCCCACCTCATGCGCGAGGCTGCCACCGCCAACCCGATCGACGTCGTGGCCCCCGCGCCATCCGAGCACTATGTGTTTTGTGCCGAAAAACTGCTCCAGAGCGCTGCCTATGACGCGCTGTTGATCTGCTGCGTTCCGCCCGCCACGGTCGATACGGCGGCCGTCGCGCGCGCCCTCGTGCCCGTCGTGCAAGGCGCCGGGATCCCCGTCATGGCTTGCTTTTTCGGCCCGACACTCGGCGGCGACGCGCGCCGCATCCTGATCGACAGCGGAATCCCCACCTGCGACTACCCCGAGCAGCTCGCCACCATGCTTTCCGGCATGCGTACGGCGACGCCGTCACAGGCGCGGGAGGCTTCCCGCTTGCCGGCCCAGGCGCTTCACAAAGCGCAGAGCTTGCTGCAAGCGGCGCCGAATGAGGGCTACCTCGCTTCGGATGACGCGTATGCCTTGCTGGCGTGCTGCGGCATCGACGCGGCGAAAAGCGCCTTGATCGGCGCACCGTCCGAAGTCGATGGCTTGGAACTGCATTATCCTGTCGTCGCGAAGATCGATCACCCCGAGATCGTTCACAAATCGGACGTCGGCGGCGTCGTGCTCCACATCGGCTCGCGCGAAGCGCTGCGCGAGGTGACATCTGACCTGCTCGAACGTTTCCCGGGCGCGCGTGGCGTGTTCGTGCAAGAGCAAGTATCGCCGAGTTTTGAGCTGATCGTCGGCGGCACGCGCGATCCCCAGACCGGTCATTCTGTGATGGTGGGGATGGGCGGCGTATTCGTCGAGGTTTTGAAGGATGTGGCGTTCGGGCTTCCGCCATTCGACCATGCCGACGCCCGCGCCATGATTGCTCGCCTTCGCTGCGAACCGCTGCTTTCAGGCGTGCGCGGCGTTGAGGGCGTCGACCTCGACGCCCTGGCGGAATTGCTCGTCAAAGTCGGCGACGTGCTGCTTGCGTTGCCGTCCATCGCGGAATTCGATATGAACCCCGTGCTTTACGATCCCACGCGAGGTTTCGTCGCGGTCGACGCGCGCATCAAAAAGGCATAAGAAATCAGCTTGCAAAGAAGCTCCTGAATGTCGTTCAGGGGCTTTTCTGCATTCCATGTATCGGCGTGTGTAACTGTTTCCAAGCGCACGAAAAAGCCCACAGCGTAGTAACTGTGGGCTTCTTCAGCTAGCCTGTCTGGTGGAGAATAGGGGATTCGAACCCCTTGACATAAACTCGAAGAAGCCAATAGTTTAGGCCAATATCACATGATTCTTTAAATTTTGGTGCTGCTAATGGTTCTGTTTCGGATTTGAGGCGTCGAAATCTGCCAAGCTCCAGCCCATCATCACACCAAAAAACGATCGAATGCTTTATCGATCAGCTCGGCGGTGAGTTCCGCATCCCCATCGATTTCGTGGCTGTACGTACCGTGTGTATCCATATGCTCTGAATGCCCAATTGACGGTTTGAGCAAAGGGTCAGGCACGCACGTTTTAGCTATCGAAACCATCGTATGGCGCATCTCATGCAAACTGCACTTCGTTCCATAGAACTCCTCTCGAATCACATACCACCTTTTATATATCTGGCTATGCTTCGTCTGCTGGCCACTTTCTGTTGGGAAGACCCACGGCGAAATGATTCCGTGCTTTTTCAGCATTACAGCTTGGTCAACCAATACCTGGCGTGCCCTCTTAGGAATCACAAACGATCGGCGAGCATTTTCGTTTTTTCCTCGTGTCTCAACGTTCTTACTATTGAAAGATCGTTTCAGGTAGATATGATCGCCAACAATATCTTCGTTCTTCAGTCCGCATAATTCGCCACAGCGGATGCCCGTTAGGACAAGGAAACGATACGCATAAATATAAAAGACAGGTCGCTCAACGGCATCATCGCCTTTTTTGTGGCGTCCTGGCTTATACGAAACGGAATCGCGCTTGAATAACATTTCGAGTGCCTGGGGTTGAAGAACAGAACGGCCTTTCGACTGTGCAGTCTTGGGAATTTTTATCGTGGGTAGCTCGGCTGGCAATCGCATCTCTTGCGCGAAATGGACTGCCGCTATGATAGAAGCCCGAATATTTGAGCAGGATTTTTTGCTCAGACCATGTTTGACGCCGTCGTTGATACAATTCTTCCAGTCTAGCGGCGTGATATCTGTCATCCTGCGGTACTTCAAGCGGGGGAGTAGCCACAATCTCCCCATTTGCTCATGTTTCGTGTAGTTCTCTATGCCGGTAGTTTCCTTGCACACCCTCAGATACTGATCCCATAGATCTGAAAACAATATGTCTCCACTTGCGCCTGTCTTGAGCCAAATATCCGCTTTCTTTTCAGCCTCGCGTTTTCCATTAATCCGCGGATCGGTGTCATAAAAAACTTTCGACTCTCCATTCCGTTGAACGCGGATACGCCAACGCTTTTCTTTTTCGACCCATCTAGCTTCTGCGCGCCTGGTCATGCAATCACCTCGGAGTCTATTCTATTCCAAAGCATATAACATATCAATGTTAGCATATGGAAATTGCATGCCAAAAAGACAAACTTCGACAAGAAATTTGCTATGGAATTATAACTATAGAAATCGTATAATTGCAATATCTCTTTCGCATTATGCATAATCGGAATATGCGTGATAAAATATTATCACGCATTCGAAAGAAATTTGAAATTATGGGAAAAGGAGATTCACAGAGCCAAAAACAATATTGCTGCTACAAGTAACACCAATGAAAGGGCAGGAAGACAACACCCAACGGTGGTTTTCCTATAGATTTTATTGCGCGCGGCGCGCTTCGGATTTTTGATC
>JAVBLF010000083.1:0-15597 GCA_031553675.1 Eubacteriales bacterium
ATCCCGATAACCTTGTTTGTGCGCCTGTAGGGGCGATTATCAATCGCCCGTTGCAGCAAAACAGCCTCGCGATACGTTAGGTTGGTAACCCTTGATTCGCATTATCAATCGCCCGTTGCGCAAAACGTCCGAAACATTGTGGTTCGTAACCCTTGATAGGCATCGCTAATCAAGCGCCGGTGTCGTTGGGTCGCTGTCTTTGATCCGCAAGGTGGTTTTGCCGGCGTTCACCGCTTTGGCTGCATCGACGCCCAGCGGTGCTTCGAGCCCCAGAAGCGCCCGAATCTTGGGGAGCGCATCCTGCGCAGCCAAACGTCCCGCATCGACGAGTGCTTCGAAGTCGCGCAAGGAGTTCGGATCGCAGTCGCGCACCTTGGGCACGACGAGCAAGTCCGCTTCGCTCTCCTGGTATTGGGCTGCCGTCCAGCTCATGATGTCAGTCGCGACGAAAAGATACTCCATCAAGCTGGTCGGGAGCGATTCGAGCGTCTCGCCGCGGTATCCGACGTCGATGCCCACGACGACGTCCGCGCCCATCGCCCGCGCCACGCGGCTGGGGACACGCAGGATCACGCCACCGTCAACCAGCACCCGTCCGCGCCACGTGTGCGGCTCGATCACGCCAGGTATGGCGATGCTCGCGCGGATGGCGTCGTCGAGCGGGCCTTCATCGATCACGACGAGTTCGCCGTTGATCAGATCGACCGCCGTGCAAGCAAAGGGAATGTGGGTTTGCGAAAATTCGTAGTGCTTCGTAAAAAGTTGTATGAGCTTGCGGAAGCGGTCGCCGCGCACGAAGCCCCCGTGCGTTGGAAAAACGACGTCGAAGTAGTCTTTTTCCCGCAGGAGGGGCACGATCTTGCAGAGCGTGTCGAGGTCGGAACCGCAGGCATAGATCCCGCCGACGACCGAACCCATGCTCGAACCGGCCAGATAGTCGATGGGTACGCCGCTTTCTTCGAGCTCGTGCAAAAAGCCCAGGTGCGCAAAACCGCGCGCGCTTCCGGCGCCGAGCGCGATGCCCAGCGTTTTGCGGCGATCGCCCGTCTCCTCGGGCGCTTGCGTTTCCGTTAAAATTGTGTTCCGCGTTTCTTGTTCCATCCGACGCTCCTTCGCCATGTCCATCTATCATCTCTGCTTTTATTATATCCGCACGTGTCGCGGTTGAAAACCGCTTGTTCGCGCTTTCTCATCATAGGCGAAACACGCGCCGCATACATCTTTGCAAGATGGATTTAACTTTGCGGAAAGGCGGGATCGCGATGGGTAGGACGCGAAGCATTCGAAACGGAGGCATAAAACGCGCAGTGCCAATCGGAATCGGCGCGATCGTGCTTGCTGTGCTCTTTTTGTGGCATCCCGATGCGGCACTCGCCGCCGGTCTAGAGGCGTTGACGATTTGGTTTCAAAACGTCTTTCCGGCACTCATGCCCTTTTTCGTGCTAATCGCCATCTTGACAAAAAGCGGCCTGCCCGCGGTGACAGCACCCGCCTTCGCGCCGTTGCTGCGCCTGTTTCGGTTGCCGGGCGACTGCGCGATCGCCATTCTGCTCGGCAGTCTGTCAGGCTATCCGGCCGGAGCCGTGCTGGCGGGCGACCTACTCGAACGCGGTGCCATCGATAACCGTGGCTGTGAGCGCTTGCTGCTGCTGTGCAACATGCCAGGCCCCATGTTCGTTCTGGGGAGCGTCGCGACGGGCATGCTCCAGCGCAGTGCGCTCGGCGTTCCCATACTCGTCTCGCAATACATCGCCGCGCTGATCGTCGCCCTGATCGGAACGGCCTTGGTCCCCCAAACCCCCATCAGCCCGAAGCATCCGGACCGACAGCCAAGCACGTCCCAACCCCCATCCCTCGCTTCGACGCTGACTGAGTCGATCGGCGATGGCGTAAGCGCCATGCTGCGGGTGGCGGGCTTTATGGTCTTCGCGAGCGTGCTATTCGGAACGATCCAGGCGACGGGCGCTTTTCGGCCGATCGCGGGGGCCCTTTCGCGTTTCTGGCCCGAGGGCGTCACAAACGCCGTGCTGACAGGTCTATTCGAAATGTCTTACGGATGCGCCGCGCTCGGAAAACTCGCCCTGCCAATGCCCGTCGTCGCAGGCCTTTGCGCGTTTGTGTTGGGGCTCGGCGGGCTGAGTGTCCTGCTGCAAAGCGTACATTTCGCGCCCGTGCGTTTTGGCGTCCTGCTTGCGTATAAAGCCGCGCAGGGAGCGATCGCAGGTGTGATCACGTGGGCCTGGACACAGAGCCTACACCTGAGCGCCCCCGTCTTTGCGTTTGCCCCGGCAGCGGCACCAGAACGACAAAGCACGGCGTCGCTTTTGATTTGCGGCGTCGTGCTTTTGGCCTGCCTTATCGGTAAACGACTTATGCGTTCCAATCGAGAGCGCTCTCGTTCCGTGCGATCGCCGCTGCCATGACCTTCTCTGACAGCGTGGCGTCACTTTCGTCGATCGCGAGATCTTCCGGCTGAATGGCCATGGGTAAGGCGTCTACCTCTGCGACGACCGAAACGACCTCGCTTGCCGCATCGACCTCCGCCTCCACCGCGCTTTCCGTCGGCTGCGCTTGTGCACCCTTGGCCGTTTCGTCTTCGGCACTCACAGCGACGTCGTGCGTCCGGCTGCGCATCTGCTGGTACTGCTGGTTCAGCTCTTCGCGGTTTTGCGCCACGATGTCGTTGTACTCGCGCAAATAACGCTGTACGTCCTCGAGGATCTCCTGTGCGTAGTTGCGCGCGCCCGTCGTAATCGCGGCGGCGTTTTCCTCGGCGCGGTCGATGATCTGGTTGGCTTGCTTTTTGGCCTGGATGATGATGTCGTCCCGCGCGACGAGGCGCTCGGCCTCGATTCGCGCCTCGGCCAGTAGCGCCGTCGCTTCCTCGTCTGCCTCGGCCAGCATGCCTTCGCGCTCGTTCAACACGATTTGCGCCATTCGGATCTCCTCAGGCAGCACGACCTTGATGTCGCCCAGGATGTCGAGTATGCGGTCGCAGTCGACGACACGTTTGTTTCCATTGCCCAAGCGGGGCTTTGGACTCTGTTCAATCTCTTCTTCGAGCAGCGCGATCAGTTCTTGTATGCGGTTACTCATTGGCTACATCCTCATCTTCCCAAACTTCCCCAAAACCTAGCGCCGTTCGTGCAAGATCCGCTTGATGTCGTCGTGGATGGCGGGCGGCACGAATTCCGCGATGGGGCCGTCCCAATGCCCGATCTCGCGCACGATGCTGGCGCTCAGGTAAGAATACTTCGTGCTGGACATCAAAAAGATCGTCTCGATCTCGGGCGCGAGCTTCTTGTTGATCGACGCGATTTGAAGTTCGTATTCGAAGTCGGTCACCGCCCGCAGACCGCGCACCAGACTCGTCGCGCGCCGCTCTTTGGCGAAATCGACCAGGAGGCCCGAAAAGGTCGAAACTTCGCAGTCGATCGCCGCCGCCTCGACGCTGCGGCGAATGAAGTCGAGTCTCTCTTCGAGCGTGAACGTGGGCGTCTTGGCGCTGTTGGTCAATACGCCGACGATCACTTTGTCGAACACGCGGCTGGCTCGCTCCAGGATGTCGAGGTGCCCGTTCGTAAAGGGGTCGAATGACCCCGCGTAAATACCTGTTTTCATGTCGTCACCTCGTCATTCTGCCGTTTTCGTACGAAGCTCAGCCAAGTCGCGCCATAGCGGCGGTCGTCGTAGGCTTCCAATCCAACCCGCTCCAAATCGTCCGGCTGCCAGACACTCCGCGCGTCGCGCTCGACGACGGCGATGCCGCCGTCCGCCAAAAGCGCTTGCGTCCCGATCGCCTCGAGTGCCCGTTGCGCCAAATCGGTCGCATAGGGCGGGTCAAGGAAGATCAGGTCGAAATGCGCGCCCCTGCCTGCCAGCGACGCCAGGCATCGTTTCCAATCCATCTGCGCGATGTCGATCCGATCGCCGAAGCCGAGTGCCTCGGCATTTTTTGCAACCAGGCTCGTACAATCCCTTTGCGCGTCGTTGACGGTAGCGCGCTCGGCCCCCCGGCTGATCGCCTCCAGCGCCAGGCTCCCCGATCCGCCGAAGAGATCCAGCACCGACGCGCCCGGCACTTCCCGCTGGAGGATCCCGAATAGCGCCTCTTTGACGCGATCGCCCGTCGGCCGCGTATTTTCTCCCGTCGGAGCCTCAATCTTGCGCCCGCGTGCGCTTCCCGCTATGATCCGCATCGGCCTACACGTAAAAGCGCGGCACGCGCCAGTTGACGCTGAGCACGATCTCATAGCTGATCGTGTCCGCCCAAGCGCCCATCTCGTCAGCGTCGATCGACTCGTCGCCCTGCCGCCCGAGCAGCACGATCTCGTCGCCGATCCGCACCTCGTCGGGAATCTCCGTCACGTCGGCCATGCACTGATCCATGCAAATGCGCCCCACGATCGGCACGCGCTTGCCGTGGATGAGCACCTGCGCCTTGTGGGTCATGTGGCGGTGGTAGCCGTCGCCATAGCCGATCGGCACCGTCGCGATGCGCCGCGTCGCAGGGGCCGTATACGTCCGCCCATAGCCCACGGTGTCTCCTTTTTGGATGGTGAACACGCGCGTCACTTCGGCTTCCCAGCGCATGACGGGCGTAAGCGCCGCGACGTGGCTGGTCGTCTCGGACGGATAGTACCCATACAGCCCGATTCCACAGCGCACCATGTCGAAGTGGCAGTCGGGGATGTTGAGCGTAGCCGCCGTATTCGCGTGGTGGACGATGACGCCAGCTCCGGCGTATTGCTTCACGATCGCGACGGCTTGCAAGAAGCGTTCTTTCTGCTCATCGACGTATTCCCGCGTCTCGGCGTCGGCGTTGGCAAAGTGCGCGAACACGCCTTCGATCTCGACGTCGGGACAAGCCTTCCATTTCTCCAGCAGCGCCCGCAGCTCTTCTTCGGACGCGACCCCCAAACGGCGCATGCCGCTGTCGACCTTGAGGTGTACTTTGGCTTTTTTCCCCTGCGCGTTCGCCGATTCTTGCAGCGCCATCAAAAGGTTCTCCTCGTAGAGGCAGCATGCCAGATCAAGCCGGACGATCTCATCGACGCTGCTCAAGGGCGATGCACCCATGATCAGGATCGGTACGTCGAAGCCCTTCTCCCGCAGCAAAAAGCCTTCTTCCGGAATGCTCACGGCAAGGCAGTCCGCGCCACCGCGCTCGAGCAGCGCGCGCGAACACGCGACCGCGCCGTGCCCGTACGCGTCGTCTTTGACGACCGCCATCAAGCGGCAGCCCTCCGGAAGTGTGCTCTTCAGTGCGCGCGCGTTCGAAGCCAGCGCTTCGGTGTCGATGATGAGACGGGTGGATCGAGCCATAACGAACGCTCCTTTTCACGTCTTAAAAATCCCCGCATTCGCCCCATCGTTTTTCCTGTGGGACCTTGGGTTCATCATTACCGCCCCATTATAGCAAAGATTGGGACAAATGAAAATTGAATGTCGAAACCCTTGCTTTGCATCCTCGCAATGGGAAGCGGCGTTCTCACAAATTCAGTGCCCGCATCGACGCCCAATCGCCCGTGATGTGAAAGCGGGTCAGGCTGGCAAATTCGCTGGCGAACTGCGCGCTCGCCTTGGGCTCCAAGCCGAGAAGCAAGCAAATTGCCGCCTTGATCACGCCGCCGTGGCAGACGACGAGCACTTTGCCGTCGTCCAGGCGCGCGATCTCCCGCAAGCCTTCCTCCACGCGGGCAAAAAAAGATGCGACCGACTCGCCGCCTTCGAAAACGGTTTCCCCCCAGCTCGTCTCGACGCTCTTCGCGATCGCCGGATACTCGGCCGCGATCCGCGCGAAATCGTACCCTTCGACGATCCCAAAATCCATCTCCTGCAAGCGCGGGTCATAGCGAACGCCGTCGAGCGGCCAACCTGCCTCGCTTGCCGCCAGCGCCAGCGTTTCTCGCGCCCGTTCGAGCGGGCTGCACACAATCGCGTCGTAGCGCTCTTCGCGAAAACGCCGCCCCGCTTCGATCGCTTGTTGCCGCCCTTTTTCGCTGAGCGGAAAGTCCGTCCGCCCGTAAAAGACCCCTTTGCCTTCAAACGCGATCGCGCCGTGCCGCAGCAAATCCAATTCCAGCATCCAATCCCTCCCTAAACCAAGTGAGTGCGACCAGTTTTTCACATAATGGCGTAGATGAACAAATAGATGATCTCGCCTGTCTCGTGGATGATGCCCAGCGTCTGTTTCGTCAGCCCGCCGAGCTTGAGCACGATCACACCCGACATCAGCAAGCCAAAAAAGAAGCAAAGCAAGAGCGGCAACCATGCCTGCGTTCGGTAAAACAGGGCAAAAACCCCCGCGCTCAAAACCATCGCCACGATCATGTTCGCCGTGCCGCTGTCGTCGATCAATCGATCCCGCCGATACACACTGCTCGACGTGCCGATGCCCACGCACATCGCGAGCTTCCCCGCGATGCAGGATCCGAACAGCAGCGGAATGACACCCTGCTTGAGCGGAAGCGCCTCAAACGCCTGCATGTAAAGCGAAAGCTTGAGTATCCCATCGAGCGCGATCGACACGACACCCATCGTTCCGTAGCGGTCGTCGAGCATGATTTCGACCATGCGCTCGCGATCGCGCGAACTGAAAAGCCCGTCCATCGCATGCCCCAGTCCCTTGACCTGCCCGCGCGAAATCAAGACCCGCGCCAGCACACTGGCGATCGCCGCGCCGTAGATTTCGTGGACAAAGGAACCCGCCAATGCGGCAAGCACGACAAACAAGCCCTCGAAAAGACCGACGAGAGGGAACCACACACTCGAACGCGCGATGTCGCCCGGCGTGAGCCGCACGCTCACCGGCAGCGGAAAGCGCGTGAAGAAACGAAAGCCAAACGCCAATTGCCGCCCCCATGCGTGCAAGCCCATCCCTCCCTGTTCATTTTATTGCAGATGCAACACGCCCGAAACCAAAAGCATCTGAATGGCGTTCATCGCCGCCAAAACCGCGATCTCCGCAATCTCGACGACACAGCCGAAGCTGTCGCCTGTGATGCCGTGCAGCTTGGCGCTGATGATCGCGACGACGATCATGCCGACGGCGATCGACAGCCCATAGAGTACCGCCATGGAAAAAAGTCCGCACGCCAAATACAAAAGCGGCAACGCCCAAAGCGACGCCCGAACGAAATCGCCGCCGCCCATGCCGTCGATGAAGAGCTTTCCCAGACCGTCCGGCTTTGCACTCTTGGCGATCGAGCCACCCGCCACGATCGCCATCCGCCCGCACACCGGCACCGCGACGATCAGCCGATACGCCTGCTCGAGCTCGACCTGGTTGAGCAGCGCGACGAGCAAGCCTGTCCGGCACACGAGATCCAAAACGATCGCGATCGTCCCCCGCACGCCCACCCGACTGTCCTTCATCGCCTTGAGACGCGAGCGGCTGCTGTGGTGGGCCGAGGCGTCGGCCGTATCCGCCAGCCCGTCGATGTGGAAAGCGCCCGTGATCCAGCAGCTCCCCAAGACCGCGAACGACGCGATCACAAAGGAATTGGCCGAAAAATGGGCCATCCACGCCAAAAGCACCGAAAACGCGCCCACCAACGCACCGACGAGCGGAAACCAAAAACTGCTGCGGGCATAGTCGCTCGAACGCAGCTTGAGATTGGCCCACAAGGGGTATCGGGTCAGGAACTGGATGGCAAACGCCAACCTTCGCGTCCATCGGCGCATCGAGGTTCTCGCTTTCTCGGGGGGACCTTGGGGGCGACTTGCCCCCAAACCCCCCGCCAAAGGGCCGAGGGCCCTTTGGAATCCCTATATGGCATACTCTGCACAGGCCTCGCAGCGAACTTGCCAAGCTGCGCGTAACGTCGGCAATCGCGCCATGATCGTGGCGCGTTTGCCGGGGCGCCGCAGGCGTGCAAAGTTCTTTTGCTCCTTTTCTTGTAAGAAAAGGAGAGAAAAAAGCTATTTGAGCACAAGGCCTATCCCGCTTACAACCAGGGTCGCGTGGTCGGCGGCAGCGGCGAGGCGTTGGTTCAGGCGTCCGAGCGTATCCGAAAAGGCGCGCCCCATGGCGTTGGGGCTGACGAGGCAAAGACCGACCTCTTCGGAGACGAAGATGGCGTCGATCGTTCCGCCTCGGAGAGCGTCGAGCCAGGACTCTGCGTCGGCCAGGACGCGCTCTTCAAAGGCGTCGCGTTGGGCGCGCTTGGCGGCGTCCCAGTCGAGGGAGGCGTCCATCATCGCGTTGAGAACGAAGGTACCGACGCTCTCGACGAGCACGCAGCCGTTTTCGGTCGCGAGCTGTTTGAAGACCGGCGCGAGGTCGGTCGAACGCTCGACGGTCGTCCAGTGCGTCGGGCGACGATCGCGGTGTTGCTCGATGCGGCGGAGCATGTCGCGGTCGCTTCGGTCGATGCGCGCCGTCGCGAGGTAGTGGACGCGATCGTAGCCGTCCGCGAGCGCTTCGGCGTAGGCGCTTTTGCCGCTGCGGGTGCCGCCTGTGATGAAGGTCATCATTGCGTTTGGCCTCCCTGGGCGTCTCGCGCGAAGACGCGTTCGCCGTCGATGAAGACCTGCTGCACATGGGAGCGCAGGTCGAGGGGGTGACCGTCGAAAAGGACGATGTCGGCGTCTTTTCCGGCTTCGAGGCTGCCCAGGCGGTCCTGCACGCCCAGGATCTCGGCCGGCGTGATCGTGATCGCGCGGAGGGCTGTCCACTCGTCGAGACCTTCGCGCACGCAGAGCGCTGCCACGACGGGCAGATGGGGTTCGGGCGTCACGGGATGGTCGGTCATGAGGGCGAAGGACAGGCCCGCTTCGGCCAGGCGTCGGGGTGTCTCCAGCGAAAGCGACGCAAGTTCGGGCTTGCAGCGATCGCAGAGGAGGGGGCCGACAATCAGCTTGACGTTGTGGGACGCGAGCTGGGTCGCGATGCGCACGCCGTCCGTCGCATGGTCGATCGTGATGTCGAGACCGAATTCCGCCGCGATCCGAAGCGCGGTTTGGATGTCGTCGGCGCGGTGGGCATGCGCTTTGAGCGGGATCTCCCGTCGCAGCACCGGCAAAAGCGCGTCGCACTTCGCGTCAAAATCGGGGCGTTTGTCGGGGTCGGCGCTTTCCAGCTTGTCCTTGTAGGCCTGCGCTTTTTGCAGCGCCTCACGAAGCAGCGCCGCCGTCGCCATGCGGGTAAGCGGGGCGCGCTTTTGTTCGCTGTATACCCGTTTCGGGTTCTCGCCAAACGCGATCTTCATCGCCGCCGGATGCCGGACGAGCATCGCTTCGACCGAATCGCCATGGGTTTTGACGATCGCGAAGCTCCCGCCGATCACGTTGGCACTGCCGGGGCCGGTCATGACCGTCGTGATGCCGGCGTTTCGCGCCTCTTCGAAGCAGCGGTCAAAGGGGTTGATCGCGTCGATCGCGCGCATCTGCGGCGTGATGGGGTCGCTCGATTCGTTGCCATCCGCGCCCTCAAAGTCGATCGAATCCTCCCACATGCCCAGGTGGCTATGAGCATCGACGAGGCCTGGCATCGCAAAGAGGCCGTCGCACGCGAGAACCTCGTCTGCCGATGCGACGAGCGCGCCGAGATCGCGTCCGACGGCGGCGATGCGGCCCTTGTCGATCGCGATGTCGCGCGGGACGACGCGTTTCTCGACGACGTCGATGATCTGCAAGTTGCGCAAAAGACGCATGGAATCCCACCTTTTCTCTCTGTTGTCCATGTGATATCGCCAATATTTTACCATACTTTGCTGGGAATTACATCACTGCGTAAAATGCGGACTTCGAAGCAAAAACAAGCAGCCCTTTCGGCCGCTTGTTATGGATCACTGCAATTCGATCGAGATCGACTCTCGTGCCAGCGTTTCGGGGTGGATGTCGAGCGAGAAGCCCGTTTCCGATTCCGGTACGATGAAGGTGATCTCGCCTTCGAGGTTTCCGCCTGGCGGGACGACGCCGTCGAGACTCTGGGCGATGCCCGGGTTGACGGTCGTGTGATAGCTTTTTCCTTCGGCGTCGCGCAGGTCGAATGCCAACAGGCTCGTCATGGTCTGTTCGACCGAGGCGAGGTTTTCGACGCGCAGCTTGACGATGTAAAACACCGTGCCGACGGGCGGCGTGAAGAAGGGCGGCGAGCCTTCCGCGTCGTAGCGGGTTTCGAGCACGCGAAAGAGCCAGTTTTCCCCGTAGACCGCGTCGCCGACATGGAGGCTGCCAGGGGTGGGGGAGGGAGGCGTTGCAACGTCCTCGCTCGACGTCGCCATCGACGCCTGAAGGTCAAAGCAGAGCAGCGAGGTTCCGATCAAGTCGGGCTTGATGATCAAAGTCAGATTGTCTTTCGCGTCGTTCGGCAGTTCAAACGCCGCCACGCCCTCGACCGATTGCCCGGGCAATAGCGTCGCGTCGAGCAAGGCGTTTGCCTCGTCGCCCAGCGTGACCCCCCAAGTCTGTCCGCGTTGGTCTTGGATGCGAAAGGTGATCAACGCACTCAGTACGTTGGGCGTCGTGCGGTCGTTGCGGACTTCCAGGTCGACGAAGAGGAAGTAGTGGCCTTCCTTGGGGACCCAAAGGTCATTTGCACCGGACGCGTCTTTGTCGAGGTGGGCGCCGTTCACGCGGAAATACATGCCGCCGATGCTGCCGCTCTCGCCGATCGCCAAGGGCGGATCGGTCGGCGCGGATGTCGGGGTGGGGGAGGGCGTCGGTTCCGGCGACGCCGATGGCGTCGGGCTGGGTGTCGGGGATGCAGGGGCGGCCGTCGGAGCTGGCGAGGCGCTCGGCACTTCCGTCACGGCGGCGGAGAGCGTTTCGTCTTCGCTCGACGCGACGGGTTCGCGCTTCGCACAAGCGCCGAGCGCCGCCATGCAGGCGATCGCTGCGGCCAATATGAACGCGCACGCGCGCTTACTGTCTTTGCGGATCTGCGTCATCGGATGCTCTCCCTTCGTCTTCTGATTGGGATTGTAGCACAGCCAAAGCCGGGCGGCAAGGCGAAGGACTTGGTAAGCATGGATCGACGTGTCGCGGCTTCATCGATCAACCTTTGTCTGTAATGCCTTTCGCGATCTCGATCAGTTCATCGCGCGCTTGGCCGGACGGACGGAAGAGCGTCAGGCGATAACACGCGCTCTTGCCCTGCCAGGCGGCAACGGCACGCTCGCCTTCCGTGGAATCTGCGTTTTGCAGCGCTTCGGACGTGATGTAGACCGTCGTTCCGTTCATCTTGAGCGCCTCGGCCGCGCCGCTGAACCAGCCTTCGGGCGCTTGGGGCGTGGTGTCGATTTGCAGATAGGATGTATCGACGTCATTTCCGTAATGGGAAGCGCTGCTCTGATCGTCCGGTTTCGTCTCGATGACGAGCAAATGGAGGTCGCCTGGTAAAAAAGAGGGAATGGGCGGATAGAAACCATTTGCGTTTGCGTCCGTATAGTTGAAGAAACGTTGGCGGTCCGGCGCTGCTTGTGGCGCCGCGTCAGCGGTCGCTTCTTCTTTCATGGCGGCGATTTCGGGGCGGGCTTGTTTGGCGGCGGTGGGTGCGGGCGCCAGCATGGTGCTCGCTTGGGCGGGGGCGTCTTGCATGGGCAACGCTGTTGTGCTCGGCGCTTCGGGGAAGGCCTCGGGCAGAGCGGCGTTTTCTTCGACCATCTCCGAGCGAAGAACGCCCCCCGCTTCCCTGTCGATCGCGGAATCGGCCGCATCTTCCATGGCGGATTTGGGCGCCGATACGGGACCGAACACCCGCAAACCAACGACCAAAAGCAAGACCGCGGCGGCTGCTGATGCGATGGCGGCGACTTTTTTCCAGGGCCAGGAAGGCCGCGTCTGCGCTTCGGCCATCGTCGTGGCGGGCGATTGCAGACAGCGCTCGACGAGGAGCTGGCGCTTTTCGTCGGTCAATACGAGGTCGAAGAGCGCGAGGTCAACCGCGTCTTCCAGCTGTTCCAACTTGTACGTCATGGGAAGAAAAACCCTCTCTGTGAGCAGATGCGTTCGGGATCGGCAGTGGCGGGCACGCGTCAATCGACGCCGGACGAGCGCTTCAAGAGCGACGCTTCGAGTTTGTCTCGGCCGCGCTTGAGTCGGCTGCGAACGGTCGCTTCGGGCGTCTGCATGATCTCGGCGATCTCGTGGCTGCTCAGATGTTGGTAGTAATACAAAAGAATGGGGGTTTTGAAGACCTCGGGCAGGGCCATGACGGCCTCGAGAAGTCTCTGCGCTTCGTCGCGCTGCGACACGATCTCGGCGGTGTCGGGCGCAGACTCCCTGGATTGCGTGTCGTCGAGCACGATGCGCTTCGACCAGAAGCTCTTGAGATGGTCTTTGCACAGGTTGATCGTCACGCGCAAGATCCAGGCCTTTGCGTGTTCGTCACTCTCAAACGGCGGATTCATCCGGTAGAGTTTCAAAAACACTTCCTGGCTGATGTCCTCGGCGCGCCCACGGTCGTGAACGTAGAGGTAGGCGGTGCGCAAGACGCGGGTGGCATGCAGGTCGACCAGGGCGGTCAGACGCGCTTCCTCCATGCCGCCGCCTGGATCGAGCGGCGCCGGACGTGCGAATGCGAATAAGAACATATGCCTTCCTTTGTTATACGATGCGGCGACGCATTTCGTTGCCGCGAATGGACGTAGCTTTCCCCTCATTATCGCATTGCGGGCGGGCGATGTCAAAGCGCATTGCCTCTAGACAGCGGTTTCGAGACGTCAAGAAAAGTTATCGTTTACATTTCCCCCCAATGCATTCTATAATTAGTATGTGAGGATGTACATGGCGCGATCGGATACGACCATGCAGACACCAAAAATGGAAAGCGTGTGTTTGTAAACAAATTTCGTTCAACTGGCAATGCGGGCGCAAACGCGCTATAATGCATACGATGGATCTCTGTCATTCGATCACAGTGAAAGAGCGTGAATCTATGTTTCATCAGTCGAAACGCCTCGGAAAAGGAATCTTCGCCGCGATCGCGATCGCGTGCGTTTTGATGATGCTTTTGCCCATGACGGCCATGGCGGGCTTCAAACAGCGCCCAAGCGACCCTGAGCCCACGACGGCGCAGGTCGATCAAAAAGTCCGAGACTTTGAATCCAAGTACGGCGTCGAGGTGCTCTACCAGGACATTCCCAAACGCAAAGGGGTTACCTTTTCGACCAAGGTGACCAACCGCCAACTCAGCCAACAGCTCGACGACATGGAGAGCGTCTTTTCGGTCTACCCCAGAGACTTTGCCAAGACCATCAAACTCAAAAAAGTCTACCTCGTCAAGGAGCTGACCAGCGGCAAATACAGCGCGGACGGCCTGTCGATCGCGTCGATGTTCGGCCCGAAGCTGCGCGAAAGCGTCATGTACCTCAACGTGCCCAGTGGCAACGGCGCTGTGTATACCCTCCACCACGAGTTGATGCACGTTATGGAGTATGCCCTCCCCAGCGACCGCAAGGCATGGATCAAAATCGTCGGCAGCGATGACGACAACGTCTATTGGGAAAATGCCAGCGGCGATCTCAGCGGCTATGCCAACCGCGCCGGCTTCGTCACCAACTACGCCGGCTACAGCGTCATGGAAGACCGCGCCGAGACCTACGCCGTGCTCATGGCGGCGCCATATGGGGAAAAAGCCCTCAAACGTCTGCGGGAAGACAAGGTCGTCCAGGCCAAGGCGAAGTACGTCGTCGACTACTGCAAAATGAACTTCGCGGGCGAAACGGCTTACCTCGACAAGGTGCAAGCGGGTTACGACGCGATCTACGGCACGTCCGGCGCGAAGAAAGCGGCATAAACAAGCCAACAGCACAAAGGCGGCTCATCCGGAGGCTGCCTTTTTTGTGTGTGAAAGGGAGCGGCAACACGCGACATATTTGCCAAGATGAAGAAATATACGGAATAATTTACCACATACACTGCTTGTAAGTTGCTGGGAATTATGCTACAATTACATACAGTATAACTGTGTTATTGCTAGGACTACCCATGACCGCCAAGTGGAGGAGATAGAGTGAATCAGCGTCTTTTGCCGCGCCATATCGTTTCGGCGCTGGCATTCATCACGTGCGGCGTTTTTTTGGCCGCGTCCAATTTGTATGGCTACGGCAGCACAGGCTACCCATGGAATGAACGCCCAACCATGACGCCGGCCGCAACGAACTGGCACAATGACTGGACAGAGGAAAAGACCAGCCCCAAATCAACCTGGACCGACCCAACACCCGCCGCGCACGACTACCGCGCCGACGACACCCGCACCCGCAATTCGACCCGTCGTGGCAGCAGCGGTGCCATCTACGTCATTCCAAACGGCGTCGTCAACACCCCCTACACCCCTTCGGTCATCGTCACACCCAAGCCGGCCACCTCGACCGAGCCGCTCGCCACCGTCCCCCTCGAGACCTTTACGCTCGAAGATGAGGAGCCCATCCTCACACAAGACCCGCTTCCCGACGACGACATCCTTGGCGAACTCCGCCAGCCCGAAGAGACTGTCCCGATGAACGAGGAAGAGCTGCCTGTGGAGCCTCTCGACGAAACGCTGCCCGAAGAGGCGGGCTACGTCGAGGAAGAACAGGTCAATCGCTCCATCCGCAGCCAGCAGCCCAAGACGGGCGACAACGACGGGATCCTGCTTGGAATAGCCCTATTGGTGGGAAGCGCGGCGTCGGCCTTCGCCTTCACGCGACAGATTCGCAAGCGACGCGACAGTTACCGATAAAAAAGATGGGAATGAATGTAAAAAAGAGGTTGCGCATACAAAAATAGTATGCTATAATCCAAAGTGTAAGGAAGTTGCAGACGGCAAGCCCCGACACCAGGCCGCAGCGCAATGACTTACACAAGAGCCTACCTCCAAGCTCTTCAGCGTGACCTCGAAGCACCCGACGCGATTCCTCCGTCCGGTGCTGAGAAGTGAAACGCAGAAAACGCGCACCGGGCATTGCGTGCTCGCGAAACCGC
The DNA here is from genome assembly GCA_031553675.1 of Eubacteriales bacterium. Lineage (GTDB taxonomy): Bacteria > Bacillota > Clostridia > Christensenellales > CALWSW01 > JAVBLF01. The sequence goes on from JAVBLF010000083.1 coordinate 14,914, forward strand.
AAGACGACTTCAGCGGCGGTTTCGCCCCAGCAGCGCGCAGCCCACCTATTCCACACTCACACTCACACCTTACGAATACAAACCGGTGCGCGGTTTCTGCGGATCCTCCTGAGATGAGACCCAAGAAAGCTTCCTCCCCTTCTTCTTCATAGACCACCCTCCACAGCATTCGATATTTTAGGAAACGCCTCCCGCAGATTCGCGGGGGGCGTTTCCTATTGCTGAAAAAGCGCTTGGATACACCGCAAGATCGGCTTCGCGGCTCTGTTTGCCGCTCGAATCGAAAGCGCGAAGTATTGACAAAGCCTTTCGCCTGCATTAGAATGATATCGGTTCGCACCGCGCCGCTGTGCGGGTGTAGTTTAGTGGCAGAACTCCAGCTTCCCAAGCTGGTCGTGTGGGTTCGATTCCCATCACCCGCTCCAATTGTCACACCGCGACATGCCCGGATCCGTTGATCGGACGATGGGCAGGCAGCGTCATCGCCGCGAACCTTGGAACGTCACTATTTTCACCAACGCAACCGAGGAGGTACTTGCAACCATGGCGAAGGCAAAGTTTGAGCGGAATAAGCCGCACGTGAATGTTGGAACGATCGGACACGTCGACCACGGCAAGACGACGCTGACGGCGGCGATCACGATGACGCTGGCGAAATTCGGCAACGCGACGGCGATGAAGTAC
>JAVBLF010000061.1:0-47560 GCA_031553675.1 Eubacteriales bacterium
TTTTCCTCCGGTGCGCGCTTTGACTTCGACACATTCCAGAAAGCCGTGCGCATTGCGGTTGGCGCTCTGAACGAAGTGCTCGACGAAGGATTGCCGCTCCATCCTTTGACAGAACAGCGCGAGAGCGTTCGTGACTGGCGGCAAATCGGCCTGGGCGTCATGGGCATCGCCGACATGCTGATCAAGCTGGGGTTACGCTACGGTAGCGAGAAGGCGGTTGGGCTTTGCGGCGAAATTGCGGATTACCTGCTCAATACGGCGGTCTATGCTTCGGCGAAGTTTGCCAAGGAACAGGGAGCGTTCCCGAAATGCCGCGTGGGCGACATTCTGGCAAGCAAATTTGCCAAAGCCAACTTCGATTTGAACGTGCTGGACTATGTTCGCGAGCATGGATTGCGTAACTCGCAGCTCCTGACCATTGCGCCCACGGGCAGCCTGGCTACGATGCTCGGCGTGTCGAGCGGAATAGAGCCTGTGTTCGCCACATCGTACCAACGCAAAACCGAATCCCTTCATGGTGAGGATGTCACCTACACGGTCTATACGCCCGTCGTGGCGGAGTACATGGAACGCTTCGGATGCACGGACGATTCTGAACTGCCGGATTTCTTCGTGACCTCTGCGGATATTCCCTTTCCGGAACGCATCGAGACGCAAGCCGCGTGGCAGCAATACATCGACGCATCGATCAGCTCGACGGTCAACGTACCGGAAAATTTCACCAAGCAACAGGTCTTCGATCTCTACGTGGAAGCCTGGCTGCATGGACTGAAGGGCGTCACCATCTACCGGCAGGGTTGCAATCGTTCGGGCATTCTGACGACTGAGACGGCCAAAGCGCCTGAAGAACAGCAAAGTGAAACCGCAACGGACGACTTCGCTTGGAAGCGCGGCGAGATCATTGAGGTCAGCCAAAGCGCCATCGGGAAGAAACGCAAGCTGACAACAGGATGCGGAAGCCTGCATTGCGCGGCCTTCTTCGACGAGCACAGCGGCGATCTCTTGGAAATCTATCTCAGTAAAGGCTCCCAGGGTGGTTGCGCCAACTACATGACGGGTCTGTCTCGCATGCTCTCTCTAGCTGCACGCGGAGGCTGTGACGTTCACGCGATTGTCGACCAGCTCATGAGCACGGGCGCTTGTCCATCGTATGCGGTTCGTGCGGCAACCAAAAAGGATACATCCAAAGGCTCTTGCTGTCCGATGGCGATCGGCAACGCGCTGCTCGACATGTGGAACGAGGCGCAGGCTGATCTGGAGCAGAACGAAAAATCAGCCACTGACAATTTGTCGGTAACTGACCGAACAGAAGAAAAAAAAGTAACCGACAAGTTGTCGGCTACTGAAAAAGAGGTGGCAGTTCGGTATCCCACGTGTCCGAAATGCGACACCGAACTGCGACATGAAGGTGGCTGCGTGCAGTGCATGAGCTGCGGCTACTCCAAATGCGACTGAGACTTGCTGGGATGGGCGGCTTACGCCGCCCCCAATCCCGGCAGCTATTCTGAAGGAGGATAACTTTCTTGCAAAATAAGTTTCTACTGATTAGTTTCGACCAATTTCGATCCGATTATGCGGCGACTTTCGGCTGGGAGCCAGATGATGCCCTGATACGTGATGTGTTTGACGCTCTCAAGCTGCCGATGCGTGCAACCCGGCATTCGGCGGGGTACGACTTTTTCTCGCCGATTGACTTCACGTTGAAACCCGGTGAGTCGATCAAGCTTCCGACCGGCATCCGGGCGATGCTCAAGGACGACCGCTATCTGATGTGTGCGCCAAGAAGCGGTCTGGGTTTCAAGTACCGATTGCAGCTCGACAACACGATCGGGATCATCGACGCCGACTATTTCTCCAGTGACAATGAAGGGCACATCTTCGCCAAGCTCACGAACGACGGCAAGGAAGGCAAGCGGGTCACGGTGCGCGCGGGTGAGGCGTTCATGCAGGGAATCATCCAGGTGTTCGATGTGGCGGAGGATGACGCTGCTGATGGCGTCAGGAATGGCGGGTTTGGGAGTACGATGAAGTAACATCCAAGCTCTCTAATGCAGTGTGTTGAACGAAACTTGCGGCATATAGCGTTTTACTACAACTTTATCGTGCATTTTTGCACTTGAGCGAAGCGATTACTAAGCTTCGCTCATTTTCTGTGTTCCATGTTCTCTGGATTTCTTCATTGTTTGTGGTAAAATGATTACGCGATGACACTTTTGGGGATACTCGCCACCGGAGGTGTTTAGCATGATATTTAGGTATTTAGTAGACGAAAAAGAAATTGCATTTGAAGATTTGCGCTCTATGACAATTAGGAACGAGACCATTGATGATTTAGTAAAAAAGGTAAATATGAGAAGGAGCGAAGTTATGAATGGCGACTAAAACGGCTCTCTACATGCGCGTTTCAACAGAGCATCAAGCTGATGAAGGGTACAGCCTTGAGATTCAAAGGGAAAGACTCGAAGCGTACACCAAGAGCCAAGGGCACACGAACTACGAGTTTTACACTGACCCTGGCTTTTCTGGCGGAACTCTTGAACGCCCTCAGATGCAACGACTTCTCTTCGAAATGCAAGAAGGGCTTATTGAACGCGTTGTAGTGCTAAAACTTGACCGCTTGTCGCGTAACCAACGAGACATCCTTTATTTGGTGGAGGATGTCTTCAACAAAAGAAATATTTCGTTGGTGTCTATAACAGAATCGATTGATACAGGAACGCCTGTTGGTAGAACAGTAATTTCTATGCTTGCGATGTTTGCACAGTTTGAAAAAGAGACTATTCGCGAACGAATGGTTTCTGGCCTAGTTGCCCGTGCAAAATCTGGTAAATGGCGAGGTGGACGTGTTCCATTTGGCTATGATTATGACCCCGAGACCGGTCTTCTGCATCCAAACGATGACGCTGAAACTGTTCGCAATATTTTCAAGTGGTATCTTTCAGGAATGTCCGTCGAGACTATAGCAATTCGAGCAGGATTTGGCGATAGACATTACATGGTTCGCAACATTCTTACAAGCGACTCAAATATTGGCAATATTAAGGCTCAGGGACAGGTCTTTTCCGGAGCATATGAAGCGATCATAGATAAAGAAACTTTCGAACGTGCTCGCCTTATGAGAGAACAGCGAGCAAAAGCCCGCGTTTGTGGGCGAGCAGGTCATCTCCTTACCGGAATAATTTACTGTGGTCGCTGCGGTGCTCGATTGCAGTATATTAAATATCGAAAGGATGCTTATAATCTTTCCTGCTTTTCGCGCACTACTGCCTATAATAAGCAGTATATGGTAAAAGACCCGACATGCAAACAGCCAATGTTGCGGGCTGCACAGGTCGAAGAAGGTGTTTTGCAAGCGCTTTTCGAGTTTGGTCATGAAATAAAAAACCGCTCTGAACGTGTAAAAGCATTTGATGGTATGAATGCAGCGCTGCTAGCACGCCAAGAAGCCCTGAAGCGGAAAATTCGCAAGCTCTACCATTTAATGGGGGATGGTGGTAATGAGGAGTTAATCGATGTAGTAAACGAGACACGTGCTGAGCTTGAGACAGTATCCAGCGAACTAGATGCGAGCGCAGCTAAAGCGTTGAATCCTGAAATGCTTATGAACAAAGAAATCGAGCTGGCAAGCAACCTGCAAGAAGCTTGGCCAGACATGGATAAAAATGAGCGTTCAAGTGCTGTACGACAACTGATACGATCAGTAACAATTGACGGTGAGGAAGTCACAATCAATTTTATTTTTTAGTTTTTTCTCTGGATAAGACACCTTTGCTTCGGCGTAAGTCGGAAACGGAACGCCTTGCTTGCTGGCGATGATCGACAGCGCGAGATCGGTCGGCAGCATCTCGGGGTGAAAGGTTGTAATCGCGATATAGAGCGGCGGTAGCAGCAGTGTAATCAAAGCCGCCGAATAACGAATGAGCGAGGTCACCGACACATCGACGTAGTGCTTGGCGTAATCTTCCGGCGCCTGGAGCATGATGCCGATCGTGCCGGGGACGATCAAGCCGACGGGGATCTCGTCGATCAAAATGCCGACACGCCCCTCGAGCAAAAACGACGCGAAGCGATCAGGCCTCTCTGTCGCGAAGGCCTGCGGAAAGACCGAGTGCCCGGGGTCAAGTATGTATTCGTCGATCTCGCCGGTCGCGATGACACTGTCGATGTCGATGGCCTTGAGGCGTTTTTCGACCTCGGATACCATGGCGGGATTGGTCAATCCTTCGATGTAGCAGACGACGATCTGGGTCTGGCTGCGGCGTCCGACCGTCATGGAACACAAGCGCAGATCGCTCGTCCCGATCTTGCGGCGGAGCATGGCTGTGTTGGTGCGAATGACTTCTGTGAAGCTCGAGCGCGAGCCCTTGTTGACGTTTTCGTTCAGCGGCTCGGAAATGCTGCGACGTTCAAAGCCCTTGACCTCGAATGAGAGCGCCGTCGGGCATCCGGGGAAAACCAGCGCCACCGAACCCGTGATCATGTCGGACGCGAGGTCGTTGACGTTGATGCGCCGCTTGACAAAGGCACTGTAGATCAGGCCCCGTTCCATGCGCTCGAGGAGATCGTCGATGTTCGCCGCTTCCGAGAGCGAACGCTCCTGCAAGAGCGGTTTGAGTATGTTTTCCGCGATGCCGCCCGAATCGACCATACCGTCGATCATGAACATCGTCACCGGCCAGCGGCTGTCGCCATTGACGAAAGGTCGCGCCGGATGAAGTCGCTCGCGTTGGCAAAAGTACGCTCGACGCTTTCGTTCGAGATCGGCACATGTGGCTTGGGAGCGTTGTTGTACTCCTGGGAATCGGGGTCAAAATTGCTCGGATCGTAGCCGACGGCAGGCTGCTTGGGCACGAGTCCTTCCGCCTGGCGCTGTGCCTCGGGGGTATGCGCGCCGGGGTTCGGATCGCTTTCCGTTTCTCCGGCAGGCGCTGGGGGAGCGGGCGCGTCGCGTCCCGTCATCGCGCCGTGCAGTTCTTCGGGGGAAGAACGCTGCGCGGACGCGGGTGCTTCGCCGCCGCCTAAAGTGCCGTGCTGGGACTCGATGGGCTGTGGCGTTGAAGGGGCGTCTTCGATCGGCGCAGCGTCTTTCTGTGCTTCGGGCGGCAGCGCCTCGTCGGCCTCCCGCCGCATCTGTTTGAATCGTTTGTGAAAAAATCTCGGCATGGCGACGCTCCTTTTTTGATCGCGAGATCCAACGACGCTATTTTTTGCAAAGTCACCGAAATTATGCTCATGCAAAGCGCGAAGCGACTGCATGCGTCAAAGTCCCTAGCGGCGGTAAAAGTGTTTACAATCGTTCAGCGTGCTGTTACAATTGAACGTGGAACCCAGAACGCTGGGGATGAACGGCCCAAGAAGGATGCTTCCCACGTATGTTTGCGGCCTTTCGACGCCGATCGATCGCATGCCGCATCAAAATTACGCCATTTCAAAACACCATAAGGGGGACTCCGAAACATGAAAGCTTATCATGCAGCGCAGATTCGCAACGTCGGCATTGTAGGACACGGCGGCGAAGGCAAGACGACGCTGACCGAAGCCATGCTTTTCGCGGCCGGCCACATCGACCGCATGGGCAAGACCGATGACGGGTCAACCGTCACCGACTACGATCCGGAGGAAACGCGCCGTCAAATCACCATTTCGGCCGGACTCGCCCCCATCGAATGGAAAAATCACAAGATCAACGTCATCGACGCGCCGGGTTACTTCGACTTTGAAGGCGAAGTGATCGAGACGCTGAGCGTCGTGGAAGCGGCACTGATCGTCGTCGGCGCTGTGTCGGGCCTTTCGGTCGGCACCGAAAAGACCTGGAAGATGTGCAAAGACCGCGCCCTGCCCCGCGCTTTCGTCGTCAACCGCATGGACACCGAAAACGCCAACTTCCAAAAAGTGCTTGACGCGCTGATCGATAAATTCGGCGCTTCGGTTGCGCCGGCGCAGTGGCCGATCATGCAGGGCGGCAAGTTCGCCGGATACGTCGACGTCATCGAACAGAAGGGTTTCCTCTTCGACGGTGCCAAGACCAAAGCCACCGAGATCCCCGCCGACATCGCGACCGAAATCGAAACCTACCGCGGCCAGTTGATCGAAGCGGCGGCAGAGAACGACGAAGAATTGATGGAGAAGTTCTTCGGCGGCGAAGAGCTCAGCAAGGACGAGATCGTCAAAGGCTTGGGCATCGGCCTGCACAGCGGCACCTTCTCGCCGGTCTTCTGCACGGCTGCGCCCGCACAGCTCGGCGTCGCCGCGCTGATGGACAACCTGATTGGCTTTATGCCCGCCCCCAATACAAAAGAAAAGGCTGCCAAAAACGTCAAAGACGGTTCGGACATCGCGATCGCCTGCGACGAGAGCAAGCCTTTTTCCGCGCAGATCTTCAAGACGCTGCAAGACAACTTCGTCGGCAAGATCTCGCTCTTTAAAGTCTATTCCGGCAAAGTCAAGGCGGGGGATATCGTCTACAACGTCAAGAGCGAAAAGACCGAAAAGATCAGTGCCGTTTTGACCATGCGCGGCAAGAAGACCGCCCCGCTCGACGACGCGATCTATGCCGGCGACATCGGCGCCGTTGCCAAGCTGCAAAACAGCGTGACGGGCGACACCCTCTGCGACAACGCCCACCAGGTGCGCTTTGACGACCTCGCCTTCCCGAACACCGCCTTTACCATGGCCGTTTCGGCCAAGAAGTCGGGCGAGGAAGACAAGGTATTTGGCGGCCTTAACAAGCTGCTCGAAGAGGACCCGACCTTCAAGCTCGAAAAGCGCCTCGACACCGGCGACATGCTGATCAGCGGCCTGGGCGAGATGCACCTCGACGTCATCACGAGCAAGCTGAAAAACAAATTCAACGTCGAAGCCAAGCTCGACGAACCGACCGTCCCCTACCGCGAAACGATCCGCAAGAGCGCCAAAGCCCAGGGACGCCACAAGAAGCAGTCGGGCGGCCACGGCCAGTTCGGCGACGTCTGGGTCGAGTTCGAGCCGATCTTCGACGGCAGCGCCGATTTCGAGTTCGTCGACAAGATCGTCGGCGGCGTCGTGCCGAGGAACTTTATTCCCGCCGTCGAAAAGGGCCTGCGCGACGCCGTTACCCGCGGTGTACTGGCCGGTTTCCCGACGATCAACATTCGCTGCACCCTCTTCGACGGTTCCTACCACGCCGTCGACTCGAACGAAATGGCCTTCCGCACGGCAGCCCGCATCGCCTACAAAAAGGGCGTCGCGGACGCCGGCCCCGTGCTGCTCGAGCCGATCTACCGCTACGAAGTCTACGTGCCCGACGAATACATGGGCGACATCATCGGCGACATGAACCGCCGCCGCGGCCGCATCATGGGCATGAACCCCACCGACGAAGGCCAGCAGGTCGTCGCCGAAGCGCCGCTCGGCGAGATGTTCAAGTACGCGACCGACCTTCGCTCCATGACCCAGGGACGCGGGCGCTACGATTCCTTCTTCGAACGCTACGAGGAAATGCCCGCCAACATCGCCCAAAAGGTCATCGAAAAGTCCAAGAAGGACGTCGACGAAGACGACGAATAAAACCACCCATTCGACACCAAAACGGCCCGGAAAAATCCGAGCCGTTTTTTCTTGCTGTTTTCGGCATTCAGGCTTCGAATGCGGATTCTTGCTTGCCGTTTCGAGCGACCACCGCGAAAAAGACGATCGCCTCCGCGAGGATGGTGGACAGCAGATCCCCGAGGTCAAAGCGGCCTCCCGTCTGGAGCGGCGTGGTCCACTCGTTGATCACGGCGAGGAGCACGACGCCCAGGCAAATTGCCAGGAAGGTTTTGACTGTGAAGGCGATCGGGAGAATGGGCTTCGCAGCCGCGCATGGCGCAAAGAACTGCTTGAGGCAAGCCGTGGCAAACCAGGCGCCGCCGAAATTGGGCGCGAACCAGAACCAATTGAAACTGGCGTTCTCGATGGCTCCGGTCTTTCTAACGACGAGAGTCAGCAGCCATATCGCGAGCCCCACGATGCCAAACACCTCGATCGTGCCGGGCTTTCGCCGCGTTTGCGGCTTCTGTCGTTTTTCGCGCATCAGTCGGCAAAGAGCAAGCCGGACAAGATGCCGTTGTTGTTCGGATCGGCAGCGTTGTCGTCGTACTCGCCGCTTTCGAGGAAGCTGAGCAGAACATAGCCGATCTTGCCGTTCTTGTCCTTGATCTGCACCCATTTCACATCGTCGCTGCCCAGGAGCTGAAGGCTTTCGCCCTTTTTGATCGTGCGCGTGCTGGCCTTCGTGCTCATGCTGGCGTAGACCTTGATGTTGACGAGTGCCTTGACTTTCGAGGTCATGGTGGCGGGGTAGATGCTCTTTTTGACGATCGCGAGCTTGTAGGGTTTTTTGGCGTCGCTCGTCTTGGTGAGCTTATAGTCGGCCTGGAGCCACCAGGTTTGCAGGTGCTCGGCGCGGAAGGACGCCCGCACGAGGCCGTCGCCCTTCGTCGCGCAAACGCCGCCGTAACCGATTTGGTCACTGCTTTTGCCGACGAGTCCGACCGTCGAGCCGATTCGATAGACTGCCTTTCCGGTGTAGCCGTAGAAATAGGTCTCCAAATCGCTGCTCGGACCATACTCGCCGATGGCGATTTCCTTGACTTTGTCTTTCGTGTTGATGTCGAGAATGCGCAGCTTTCCTTCAGGGCTATCGAGCGTGAGGGTCGCCTTCGCGCCGTTGACGTCGATGGTGGTCTTGACGACCGAGTCGTATTCGTCGAGGGATTGCATCGTCACGGTGATCTTGTCCTTCTTGCCGTCACCGTTGAGGTCGTACTGGCTGTTTGTGAGCTTGGGCCAGCTCTTGGCCTGGGCGGGGGCCGATGCGCCTACGAGGACGCATGCTGCCAACAGGGCCATGAAAATGCGTCTGTGCTTCATCGCAGTCTCCTCCTTTTGTACGCTGCTTTCATTTCTTCCCTACTACTTCAATATATCACAAAACAAGCTGTCGGGGTGAAAATCACGCGTGTTTCGCCACCGTTTTTGGGCCAAGGGGAAGACTTTTTCGCGCCGGAGTGCTATGATAGGGAAGGTAAGAACACAGTGACGTTTCGCGCGTAGGCTTGATAGGAGGCAATCCATGATCACTACCGTAACGCTCAACCCTTGCAACGACATGACGCTGCGCATCGACGAGCTCGTGATCGGCGGGATGAACCGCGTCCGATCCCAGCGATTCGACATCGCGGGAAAGGGGTTCAACGTCGCGCGCGGGATCGTCCGCCTGGGCGGACAAGCCACAGCGACCGGCTTTCTTTACAACGACAATGGGGCCGACACCGAGCGCACGCTCAAAGACGACGGCGTCGTGGTCGATTGCGTCTGGAAACCGGGGCGCATCCGCACGAATACCAAGGTGTTTGACGCGAACGAAGCGACCGTCACCGAGTTTAACAGCCCGGGCGTCAGCGTCTCGGCGCGCGATCTCGACGACGTCTTTGACAAGATCGTCGGCCTCGCGCGGGTGAGCGATTACCTCGTGCTGTCGGGAAGCCTGCCGCCGGGCGCGCCGACCGACACCTATGGGCGCTTGGTGGCAAAGTGTCGCGACCTATGCAAGGTCATACTCGACGCGGAAGGCGAATCGCTGCTCAAGGGCATTGCGGCCAAGCCCTACATGGTCAAGCCGAACCGATTTGAGCTCGAAAGCGCCGTCGGCGTCCCGCTGCCGACGCTGGCCTACATCCAGGAAGCCGCCATGTCGATCACACGCAAAGGCATCCCGATCGTCGCCGTATCGCTGGGCGCGGACGGCGCGCTGATCTGTGGGCCGGACGAGTGCTTTTATGCGCCGCCGGTCGAGGGCATCGTCGTGCGCGGCACGGTTGGCGCGGGCGACTCGATGATGGCGGGCTTTTGCATCGGCCTGGAAAAAAAGATGGAGCTGCCCAACATTTTTCGCATGGGTGTGGCGGCAGCCACGGCCTGCGTAACGCTCGAAGGCACCGGTCTCGTCACGCGCGCTGGCATGGAAGAGATGCGCAGCCGCGTGCAGATCCAGAAGATAGAGAAACCGTAATTCATTTTTTGCGCTGCGAACAGGACGTAAGTGCGCGTCCTGTTTTTTCATCGTGAGGAGGAAAACGATGCCATCCATCCAAATCCCCGCTTCCACCGCAAACCTCGGCTCGGGCTTTGACTGCATCGGCCTGGCGCTGACGCTCTACAACGAGATCCGCTTCGAAGTGATGCCAAAAGGCCTGGAAATCGTCGTCGAAACGCCGGATGCCCAATTCGAAGTGCCCTTGGACGAAAGCAACCTGATCGTGCGCTCGATCCGCGAGGGGCTGCACGCGACTGGCGTGCCCATGCCCGGCCTGCGCATCTTTCAGCGCGACCGCATCCCACAGACGCGCGGCCTCGGGTCGAGTTCGGCCTGCGTCGTCGGCGGCATCATCGCAGCCAACATCCTTTCCGACGCGGCGCTGAGCACCGACGAAATGATCGCGATCGCGGCGCGGATCGAGGGCCATCCGGACAACATCCTTCCAACATTCATCGGCGGCATGACGGCGGGCGCGATCGAGGGCGGGCAAGTGCGCTTTGTCCACATCGAGCCGCCGCGTTCGCTGAAGTGCTGCGCGATGATCCCGGACTTCCCCCTCGAAACGAGCAAAGCCCGCGCAATCCTCCCCCAACAGGTGCCGCTGGCCAGCGCGATCCACAACAGCTCGCGCACCGCCCTTATGGTAGGCGCGATGACGCAGGGACGCCTCGACCTCGTGCGGACCGCCCTGGGCGACGCCCTGCACCAACCCTTCCGCAAAGCGCTGATCCCAGGCTACGACGAGATCCAGCAAGCAGCGGAACGTTTTGGCGCCCTCGGCTGCTGCTTGAGCGGCGCCGGACCCACGATGATCGCCCTCCTCGATCGCGACTACCGGCAATTCGTCCAGCGCATGAAGAAGTTCACGCGCGGGCTTCCAAACGCTTGGCGCGTCGAGCTCCTCGACGTCTGCTACGACGGGGCGACCTGGGAGGTTGATGAGTAGGAAGTTTTGTTTTTTCTCTTTCTTTTCTTGTAAGAAAAGAAACAAAAGAACTTCTGTATGTCCCTGAAAGCCCTGCCACGATTTTGGCAGGGCTTTCATTGTTTCGCCTCTCATGGATTCGCTCAGATAGATTCGCTTCGGGAGCGGAATGGGCCATACGAGTTCGCAAAAAAGCGGCCCGGTGATAGGCCGCTTGGGATTCGAATCGTTTTGTTTACGTTTGGTAAAGGCCGCCGTGGTAAACGATGATCTTTGCGATCTCGAGACGTTTGAGTTTTTCGTTTGAAGCTACGGCTTGGCTGAGATCGGCGGTGTGTTGGGGCGCGGGGCCGGTCAGTTTGCCGTCGTAGAGGTTCAGCGCGTCGCCGCTGATGAGGGTCTTGCTGGGGCGGTGGTAGAGGCAGATGTGCCCGGGCGTATGGCCGGGCGTATGGATGACCTCGATGCCGCCGCACGCGGGCAGGACTTCGCCGTCGTGCAGGGGTTGGGTCACGCGCATGCGGCGGTTCGCGAAGCCCTCCTTGAGTCTGGCATGCCAGGCGCGCTGGTCCTCGTTGAGCGCGTCGAAATGGGCTTCGAGTGCGGCAACTTTGCAGGGGGTCCTTTCGCCGCTGAGATAAAGCGCTTCGTCCACGTGCGCGAGTATGGCACAAGTGGGAGATTCGTCCAATATCGCCTTGCTGCCGCCGATGTGGTCGATGTCCTGGTGGGTAAAGAGGAGGGCGGTCAAGGTTCGGAACGTATGGCCGAGTTCGGCGAGGGCGTCGCGGAGCTGAGGCACCGTGTCGGGAAAGCCGGTGTCGACGAGGATCGCAGACGCTTCGTCGTGGATCAGCGCGGGGTAAACGGGGTCGGCGAAGCTGCTTTTGAGGCAGAGCATATCGACCATGGGAGCGATCTTCATTTGCGGGCCTCCGATTTCGCTTTGTCGTCGTGGGAGACCGGTGCTTCTTTCTGGGTCTCGCGCTGGACGATCGCCCATTCGACGCGGCGGTCTTCGATCTGCTCGACCTGGATGTCGAGGCCGGCGACACAGATGTGCGGTCGGCTGCCGTCTTCGGGGATCGAACTGAGCTGGCTGAAGATCAGCCCGCTGAGCGTGTCAAACTCGTCGGTGGGCAGTTCGATGCGCAGCAGGTCGGACAGTTCGCTCGTGCTCAGGCTGCCGCTGAGGCGGTAGACGCCTTCGCCGAGGTCGCGGATCAGTTCTTCGGCCGGATCGTATTCGTCGTAGATGTTGCCGACGATCTCCTCGACGAGGTCTTCCATCGTCACAATGCCGTTCGTGCCGCCGTATTCGTCGACGACAATCGCCATGTGAATTTTCTCGCGCTGCATGTCGTGAAAGAGAACGTTCGCCGCGACGCTGAGCGGGACGAAATAGGCTTGGCGCAGAAGGTCGCGGAGGCATTTTTTGGTGGGCGCGACGAAATTGAGCAGGTAATCGCGCGTATTGAGCACGCCGATGATGTCGTCGATGTCCTCGTCATAAACCGGGAAGCGGGACAGGCCGCTCTGCCGGATGGTTTCGAGGATCTCCTCCTCGCCGTCTTCGACCCAGAAGGCAACGACGTCGGTGCGGTGGGTCATGAGTTCTTCCGCGGTCGTGTCGTTGAACTCGAACACGTTGTCGATCATCTGGCGTTCGGTCTCGTCGATCGTGCCCTTTTCGCCGCCGACATCGACGAGAAGGCGGATCTCCTCTTCTGTGACCCTTTCCTCGGGGTCGTCGGGGTTGATGCGGATCATGCGCAGCACGGCGTTTGTCGAGGCCGTCAGCATCCAGACGATGGGGCGGGTCGCCACTGCGATCGCCGAAATGATGCCGGCGACGCCGAGCGCGATCGCTTCCGGATTGCGCTGGGCGATGCGCTTGGGAACGAGTTCGCCGAGCACGAGCGTGAAGTAGGAGAGTATCAGCGTGATCACGATGACGCTCCCCGTGTTGAGCAGCGACGGGCTGACCGAAACGCCGAGCTTGACCAGCCAATCGACGAGGCGGCTGGCGAAGTTATCCGCCGCGAAGGCAGATCCCAAAAAGCCCGCCAAGGTGATGCCCACCTGGATGGTGGACAAAAAGCGGGATGGATTGGCGAGAAGGGCTTGCAGCGTGATCGCGCGCTTGTTGCCGTCCTCGGCCATTTTGTTGAGTTTGTTGTCGTTGATGCTGATCGCGGCGATCTCGGTCATCGCAAAAAAGGCGTTGAACAATATCAGTACGACCTGGAGCAATAAGGAACCTATCAGCGGGTCCGAAGACAAAAGGGATTCCTCCTCGAGTTCTGCAGGAGAGGCGTGCAAGCGGGACGAAAACGTAGCTCGCGCCTCGGTACAATGATACAAGTATACACCAAACGCGGGGAAAATTCACCCGTCAATTGCGCCTGTCGGGATTCTTCGTTCAATAAGGCGTTTCGGGGACGATCTCGTAGCCTTTGTCCGTGAAGAAGACCGCGATGCAGCCCAGTTCGTCGGTGCGGTAGATCGGAATCTGCCGTTTCTGCAAGCGGCTGACGACCTCGGTATGCGGGTGGCCGTAGTCGTTGTTCGCGCCGAGCGAAATGATCGCGGCTTCCGGGTCGACGACTTTGAGAAAGGCAGCGCTCGACGAAGTGTTCGAGCCGTGGTGGCTGACGAGCAGTACGTCGCTCTTCAGCACGCGTTCGTCGAAGGCGCCGAGCATTTCGGCCTCGCTGCGGCGGGTGGCGTCGGCGGGGATGAGCATGGAGTGTCCTGCGTAGCTGAGGCGCACCACGATGCTGTAATCGTTCAGGTCGTCATAGGCATCACTGTTGGGTGCCAGCACGCGGATTTCAACGCCGTCGTCGAGCGCGATCGTCTGGTTGGGTCCACCCTTGGTCGCCGTCGCGCGCATGCCCTTGCTGCGGATCGCGCGGAGCAGGTTCTGATACGTGTTTGAATCGTAGTCCACTTTGGGCATGTATAGGTTGCCCACTTCGTAGTTTTTGATAACGCTTTGCAAGGAACCGATGTGGTCGCTGTGCGGGTGCGAACCGATGACCGCGTCGAGGCGCGCGACGCCGAAGCTTTTGAGATAGCCGTCGAGCCGCTTCCAGTATTCGTATTCACCCGTGTCGATCAGCATCGTGCGGCCATTCGGCATCTGCACGAAGATCGCGTTGCCCTGCCCGACGTCGAGCACAATGACCGACAGCGCTCCCTCGCGCGGCATGACGCGGCTAAAATCCTTTTCGCCGTCCAAGGGCCGCGAGGTCGTGATCGGTTTGGGTTGGGTGGCGGCATCGGGATCGATCGTTTCGTGTTCTTCATTGCTGTCGATCGTCGGCGAAGGGCTGGTTTCGCCCAGTATTTCGCCCGCTTTGTCGCCGATCGTGCCGATCGATTCATCGACGTTTTGCATGACGTCATTGATGTCGAGGTTAAAAAAATAAAAAATGGCTGCAATCGCGATGATGCCGATGATCAACGCCCACACGAAGCGCTCCGGATGGAAGCCGCCTTTCTTCGATTTTCCTGCCATACCAAACCGCCCTCCCCGATTCCCCTATGCATTCTTCCATGTATTGTACCATTCGAAAGTGTGCACTGTAAACCGGCATGGGATTGCATTTTTCACCGGGACGGGGTAGGATCTTGTATGGGACAAGCATTTGGATAGTCGAAAACTTCCATGATTCCCGAGCGAAAGGACGGATGGACAATGAAACGCGTGGTCGTCGGGATGTCGGGCGGCGTCGATTCGAGCGTCGCGGCCCTGATTTTGACACAGCAGGGCTATGACGTCATCGGCGTATTCATGAAAAACTGGGACGAAGCCGATGCGGACAGCGGCGCTTGCACGGCAGTCGAGGATTACGACGACGTGCGGCGCGTCTGCGATCAGATCGGCATCCCCTACTATACGGTCAACTTCGCCAAGCAGTATTGGGATCGGGTCTTCGCCGTTTTCCTGCGCGAATACCGCGCCGGACGCACGCCCAACCCCGATATCTTATGCAACAAAGAAATCAAGTTCGCCGCTTTTCTCGACTTCGCGCGCAAACTCGAAGCCGACCACATCGCGACCGGCCATTACGCGAGGCTCGATCACAGCGGCAGCATGCCGCGTTTGCTCCGCGCCTGTGACGCGAGCAAGGATCAGAGCTACTTTCTCGCCGCCGTTCCCGCAGCGCAGTTCGAGCGCGTGCTTTTTCCCGTCGGCGAGCTGCAAAAATCCGATCTGCGCGAAATGGCCAAAGCCCACGGCCTCGCCACCGCGCAAAAAAAGGACTCCACCGGCATCTGTTTCATTGGCGAGCGCAAGTTCAAGCAATTTCTCATGGACTTCCTGCCCGCCCAGCCCGGCGACATGGTGACACCGGATGGCAACGTCGTCGGGCACCACGACGGCTTGATGTACCACACGCTCGGCCAGCGAAAGGGACTCGGCATCGGCGGTGGTGGGACAGGCGAACCCTGGTTTGTGATCGGCAAGGATCTCGAGCAAAACCGCCTGATCGTCGAACAAGGCGAAAGCGATCGCCTTTATTCCACGAGCCTGATGGCACACAATCTCAATTGGTTTGCCGGTCAGCCTCCCGCCGATCGCTTTACTTGCACGGCCAAATTCCGTTATCGGCAAAGCGATCAGGGCGTTGACGTCGAGATCCTATCCAATGGCGGCTGCCATGTCCGCTTTCACCAGGCGCAGCGCGCCGTCACGCCCGGGCAATGGGCCGTGTTTTATGATGGCGACACCTGCCTAGGTGGCGGCGTGATCGAATCGACGGAAGCGCTCTGCCCTCTCTTGCCGTGAGTTCTTTACAAAATTTCGTCGAACGCAGTTTATTCCCGCGCAAATGCAGTATAATACGATCGAACAATTCTCGACAAAGCGACCATGTAAGGAGGACACACATATGGCAAGCAAATACGACGGCACCAAAACCCACGACAACCTGATGGCAGCCTTTGCGGGCGAATCGATGGCCTTTGGTAAATACGCGTACTACGCGAAGCAAGCGGTCAAAGACGGCTACCAGCAGATCGGCGCGATCTTTACCGAGACGAGCGGCAACGAACACGAACACGCCAAAATGTGGTTCAAGGAGCTGAACAAGCTCGGCAACACCGCCAGCAACCTCGAAGACGCTGCGAGCGGCGAACACTACGAATGGTCGGAAATGTACCCCACTTTCGCCAAAATCGCACGCGAAGAAGGCTTCCCGGAACTCGCCACGCGCTTTGAACTCGTCGCCGCAGTGGAGCAAGCCCACGAGAAACGCTACCGCAAACTGATCGAACGTGTGAGCCAAGCCCGCGTCTTCCAGGAAGACAGCGAAGTCGGCTGGAAATGCCGCAATTGCGGGCACATCGCGATGGGCAAAACGCCCCCCGAGACCTGCCCCACCTGCGCGCACCCGCAAGCTTACTTCGAACGGCACTGCGAGAACTACTGAGAACGTCTTGGGGCTTTGCCCCAAACCCCACTTAAGGGACAAGTCCCTTAAGAATCCCTACTCAAAGAATTTGCTTGCAGGAGTCGAACGCTCCGGCACAAAACATCGAAAAGCCCGCCACAATCATGGCGGGCTTTTCGGGTAAGCCGAAGACGTACAGAAATTCTTTTGCGAAAGCTTGTGCCCGGCGCGTGGCGAAGCCACAGTGCCAGGGTGTTCTTATAAGAAAAGCAGAGAAAAATCCACGCCCAAGGCCCGTAAAGAAAAACCGTTTCTTACTTGATTTCGCAGGTCGCGCCGACAGCCTTGAAGGCTTCGACGATCTTCTCGGCGTCTTCTTTGGAGATGGCTTCTTTGATGGGCTTCGGCGCGTTGTCGACGACGTCCTTGGCTTCTTTGAGGCCGAGGCCGGTCTGTTCGCCGACAACCTTGATGACCTTGATCTTTTCGGGGCCGACTTCCTTGAGGATGACGTCGAACTCGGTCTGTTCCTCGGCTGCTTCGGCAGGGCCGGCGCCGGGCATCATGACCATGCCGCCCATGGGAGCGGCGGCGGAAACGCCGAATTCTTCTTCGAGGGCGGAAACCAGGTCAGCCAGCTCAAGGACGGTCATGCCCTTGATGGCGTCGATCCATTGTTGCTTATCCATGATAAACCTCCATTCGCAAGGTGTGTTGCGTTCATTCGTTTGGGTCTTACGCCTCGGGGGCGGGTGCTTCTTCGGTGGTGGGCGCTTCCGGAGCCGGCGCTTCTTCGGCGGGTGCAGATGCGGTCAAGGGTTCGCCCGATTCCATCTTTTCTTTGATCGCGTTGAGCGCGATGGCGAGCTTGCTGATCGGAGCCTTCATCGAGCCGAGCAGGCGTGCGATCAGGACTTCACGCGGCGGCAGGTCCGCGATCGCCTCGAGCTGGGTCGCGTCGGTGTATTGGCCGTCGACGACGCCGCCTTTGAGTGCGCCGATCTTGGTCTTCTTGATGAAGTCGCGCAGGATGCGGGCAGGCGCAGCGGGGTCATCCTTTCCGAATGCAAAGGCACTCGGTCCCTTGAGCAGTTCGATAAACTGTTCGTCGAGCGCGGCGGCTTTGGCGGCGCGTTCCACGATGCCGTTTTTCAGCACGACGTAATTGACATTGGCTTCGCGCATGCTGCGGCGCAACTCAGTGACCTGTTCGACGCTGTAACCGCGGTAGTCGGCGACGACGACGGCCGCCGAATTTTGGATCATCTCCTGTACTTCGGAAACCTTGACGGCCTTTGCCGCGATGTTCGCTTGGTTTGCCATTCTTTCACCTCCAATTGGCATTGAATGCATTTATGAGCGGGGTACGCTGATAAATCGGTCAATCGAGAAAAAGCCCCCGCCGAAGCGAGGGCGCGCCAAGTCGTCATACAAACAACAAAGCGGAACTCTCCCTCGAGCAGGCCGCGCGGGATGCGCGATTGAGCAGATAACTGCGCCGGCTGTCTTCGGTCGGTCGTATATGCGTTTTTTGGATCCAGTTAGCTCTGGAAACGGAGCGGGTTGACGCGGATGCCAGGGCCCATGGTCGAAGAAAGCGTCACGCTCTTGAGGTAGGTGCCCTTGGCAGCGGCGGGTTTGGCCTTGACGATGGCATCCATCAGGCTGCGGATGTTTTCGTCGAGCTTCTGGTCGCCAAAGGACTTTTTGCCGACGGGGCAGTGGATGATGGCGGTTTTGTCGACGCGGTATTCGACTTTACCGGCCTTGATCTCTGCGATCGCACGGGCGACGTCCATGGTGACGGTGCCGCTCTTGGGGTTCGGCATGAGGCCCTTGGGGCCGAGCACGCGGCCGATGCGGCCGACGACGCCCATCATGTCCGGCGTCGCGACGACGACGTCGTAGTCGAACCAGTTCTCGCTCTGGATCTTGGTGACGAGCTCATCGCCGCCGAAGAAATCGGCACCGGCCTCTTCGGCCTCTTTGAGCTTGTCGCCCTTGGCAAAGACGAGCACGCGGACGGTTTTGCCCGTGCCGTTCGGCAGCACGACGGCGCCGCGGACCTGCTGGTCGGCGTGGCGCGGGTCGACGCCCAGGCGAACGTGCAGCTCGACCGTCTCGTCGAACTTGGCGGTGGCGGTCTTTTGCACGAGCTCAAGCGCTTCCGCCGGATCGTAGAGGCGTCCGCGCTCGATCAGTTCGGCGCTCGCCCTGTATTTCTTACCGTGTTTCATGTCGGTCTATCCTCCTTGTGGTTTCGCGGGCAGCCGACGCCGCCCTCCCACGGGGAGCGTTAGGGGCTCCACCCCTAATACCCCGCCAAAGGGTCATGGACCCTTTGGAATCCCATTCGTAAAGTATGTCTAAGCAATTATCCTCGGGATGCTCAGTCTGTGACTGTGACGCCCATCGAGCGGGCGGTACCGGCGATCATGCTCTTGGCAGCATCGAGGTCGGCGGCGTTGAGGTCCTTCATCTTGGTTTCGGCGATTTCGCGCAGTTGATCCTGGGTGATCTTGGCGACCTTGTCGGCTTGCGGACGGCCGGAACCCTTGTCGATCTTGCACGCCTTTTTGATCATGTCAGAAGCTGGCGGCGATTTCGTGACGAAGGTGTAGGTGTGGTCGGCATAGACCGTGATGATGACCGGAACGATGCTTCCGGTTTGTTTGTTCGTGCGCTCGTTGAATTCTTTGCAGAAGCCCATGATGTTCAGGCCGTGCTGACCGAGCGCGGGGCCGACAGGCGGTGCGGGTGTCGCCTTGCCGCCGGGGATCTGTAGCTTGACGAAGCCGGTGACTTTCTTTGCCATTTGCTGGCACCTCCTAGGCACAAAATGTGGTGATGGCGGACAGACGTACACCCTTTGTCAGGTCCAGGGCAGTGCCCCGGTCTGGGGTGTGGGGATGGAACCCCCAACGTCTCCCCTCCCACTTACGCCGGTTTGACCTGAAAGAAGTCCAGCTCAACCGGGGTGTCGCGTTGGATCATGTTGATGATCACGCGAATCTTCTGGCGTTCGACGTCGATGTGATCGACGATGCCGACGAAGTTTTCAAGGGCACCCGAAGTAATGCGTACCGAATCGCCGACCTGGAGGTCGAGCTTGAGCGGTATGCGTTCGACGCCCATGGCGGTGACTTCCTCGTCGGTGAGCGGAACGGGATCCGTTCCAGGCCCGACGAAACCGGTCACGCCTGTGGCGTTGCGCACGATGTACCACGTTTCGCTCGTCATGACCATCTTGACCATGATGTAACAGGGGTAGATCTTACGCGACACCGTTTTCTTTTGGCCCTCTTTGATCTCGACGACCTCTTCGGTGGGAATTTTGATCTCCTGGATCAAATCTTGCATGTCGCGGTGCTCAACGGTCTTTTCCAGGTCGGTTTTGACCTTGTTTTCATAGCCCGTGCGCGTATGCACGACATACCATTTGGCTTCTTCCATTTTCTCGTTTCCGTTCCGTCGTAAGCGCGCGTCAGGCGCCGATGCGCATGATGAGCTTAAACAGGCTCGTCAAGCCGAGATCGAGCAGGAAAATGACAAGCGCCATCACAGAGACAAAAAGGATGACCTGGCCCGTCGCACTGATGAGGTCTTTTCGTGTCGGCCAGCTGACGCGCTTCAGCTCGGCAATGACTTCCTTCACATAGTGCGCGAAGCGGACAAAGGGATTGGGCTTTTTGTCTTTGGCTTTGTTGTCTTTTTTGTCGACCTTGCTGACGGTCTTCATGGTTTCGCTGGCCATTTTTCCACCCCTCAATTGATGCCGGTCGGGCGGGAACGCGACTTCGGGCGTTCCGTCATGTGCGAGCCCGGCTCTTGGTGCTTTTCGTTCGTATTCTTCTTTACACGTTCGAGCCCCAAAACCGCAGTCGGCTTTGGTGCCTCTAGATCGTGCCCATCGGTAAAGATCGTGCGTCGGCCGAAGCGGCTTTGCCGGTGGTCTTACTTCGTTTCTTTGTGTACCGTGTGCTTGCGGCAGAAACGGCAGTACTTGTTGAACTCAATGCGGTCGGGGTCGTTTTTCTTGTTCTTCATGGTGTTGTAGTTGCGTTGCTTGCATTCGCCGCAAGCCAGCGTCACTTTCACGCGCATGGTCCGGTTCCTCCCTAAGATGTTTGTCTTTTTGCAGGGCCATTGCGCGCGCGCGCCGGCCGCGAAATTTCTTGCGTACTTAAAAACGCTGTCCCCGCATTGGCGAAGACAACCTGGATTAGCTTATCACAATGATTCCCCGCTGTCAACGTATCAATACGGTTTCCGACGAAAAAGGGCCGATCGCGCTGGGACCGATCGCGCAGCAACCGATTGCGCAGGTGGCGATCACAAGGGATGTAAAAAAGTGACCTGTGACGGCCACTCTTTACGTTTCGGTTAATCTTTGAGGTTGTAGCGCTTTTTGAAGCGATCGACGCGCCCGCCGGTGTCCACGAGCTTTTGCTTGCCGGTATAGAAAGGATGGCACTTCGAGCAGATTTCGACCTTGAGCTCCTGCTTGACGGAACCGGTCGTAAACGTCTCGCCACAGGCACACCTGACGATACTTTCACCGTAATTGGGATGGATGTTCTCTCTCATGATCCGTTGACCCCTTCCGAGCTGTTGATAGCTTTTGTATTATACCATACCCGTCCATGCTGTCAAGACCTGAACGCCGCCAGTTTCATTTCCTACCACATTGATGGATTGTCCCCCATACGAAAACAAAGCCGAGAATCGGCTTTGTTTGAATGGTCGCAAACGATCTTAATGAGAAGACGACAATCCAGTGCGCGCCATCCGCGCTTTGAGGATCGCATGCATGCACGATGCCAAATGCGCTTTTCTCGAACGGTTCCGGAGAGAATGTGCGCACGCCGCTGCGCGGGATCGTGCATTGTTACGCCTTATCATGGCAATTGCCTCCTCGTATCCTTCGTGATGCAGAGAAAACGGGGATCGATCCGAAGCTGTCAAACCGATGCGAACACCGCAAACCAAGACCGGTTTCAACAACAATATGGCTATTGTAGCATGGGCGTATGGCGGGGGCAAGCATTATTTTGTCGAAATATTTGGTTCGAGTCGGCGGACTTGCCATTTCGTGAAAGTTTTCACAGACAAGCCGCCCTCGCGATTTTTTACGATAAAACTTCGAAGCGGAAGCCCAGATAGACCAAAATCCCCAGTATCGCGATCACGGCAACGAAGAAACGCGCATCGGCATAGAAGCGCTTTTTCTTTTTTTGCGGCGCATGCAGGACGTTTTCCTCGACGATCGCGACTTTGGCCTCGGGCGTCTCGATCGTTTGCAGCGCGAGGTCCGCGAGGTCATCGGGAGGGGTAGCGCCTTGCAGTTCGGATTCGGCTACTTCGACGATGCGCGATGCATCTACCGTTTTCGTCTTCGGGAGCGCTTCGGTTGCAGCAGCAGAAACGGCCGTCACATCCACCGCGTACGACGCCGTTTCCTGTCCCGCCGTTAGATCTGCGGGCGTCGTCGCTTCCGGCGCATCTGGCGCGTGGATGGGGACGACGTTGGAGCGCTGCGGGCCCTTGTAAGGGATGCTCTCGGCGACATTGCCTTCTGGGTTTTTGTGATAACGGTACGGAACAACCTCGTAGACCGCGCGGGGCGATTCTTCGAGCTCGATGCGATCATAAGCCGCCTGCGAAGCCTCGTCGTAGGGGAGGTAATCGTAGGGGACGCGCTCGATCGAATAGCGCGGCGACCGCGCGCTGGCGGACTCGTAGCGGACGCGTCGAGAGCGCTTGCCACTGCGCGCAAGGCCTTTAAATTCGGGCGGAGGCGGCGGGAGGACCAACTCTTCCTGCGTCTTGACAGGCTGTTTGTCACCCGTTTCGGCTGGCGCCCCATCGGCGCCGGAACGAAAGGGCAAGTGGCTGACGTTGTCGGGCGTCTCCGTGGGCGTGTGTGGGGCGGCGTCTGCGGGCAGCGGCGGCGCGGGTAGAGTCTGGTCTCTCGCAGTGTGTGCGCTTTGGCCGGGCTGTTTCGCTTCGGGTGCGGCCTTTTTCGGATCATAGCGCCAAGGCATCGCGCCGACGTTTTCATCCGGTCCGGCTTCGTCGGGCGGAAAGAGGATGGGTTGCCATGCCTCTTCGCCTTCGCCGGCGCGCGTCCCCGTACCGAGCTCTTTCGCCGCGTCTTCGACGACTTTGTTGTCGAGGTTGACGAGATCACGAAGCTCATCCCAAACCATTTTCAGGTCGGGCTCATCCCATATCTTGTCGGATTTTTTCAACCGCTCGGCATGATAATTGACCAGGCGGTAGACCCATTCGTCGAAATCGGACGGCTGGCGAAGTTGTCCCACGGAATGGTAGATGTCGAGAAAGGTCTTGCGGACGGCCTCCCTCGCCTGCGCGTGCTCTTGCAGCAGATCGTAGGCGCGGCGATAGACGGCGGGGGCACAGTCCTCATACATCTTCGTATACGCTTCGGCATCGCCATTCATGACGCGCCGAACGATGCTCTGGTCGTACATCGGCTTTCCTCCGATCTCGCAAATTGCCTTTTATGCAACGATTATATCACTTTTGCAAGCGCCCTGCAAACCACGCGACAGGCATCGACAAAGTGCGCAAGTCCCACCGGCTGTTTCCAAAACGAGACAGGTGTCATGTCGCTGCCTGCCTCCGACATAAGCTCTAAGAGCCCGTTGCACGCGACAGATTCGGAGGCGACACCGATGCGCAAAAGCTGGGACAAAACCCTCTTGGCCCTTTCACCGAGCGATCTCGTCCGCTATGCGGCGATCGCTTTCGCGTTGCTCGTGCTTCCCGTCTGGTGTTTTCGCGCCTGTCGGGCCGCGCAAACGCCTATGACCCGCATCACCCCAGACATACCGGCGACCCCCAGCATCGAGCTCGAACGCCCTTCGATCCCGATCGCCGTCTACGACGATGCGGCGGGCTACGTCGTAGACATGGATCTGGAAGATTACCTGGTCGGCGTCGTCGCGGCCGAAATGCCCGCGAGCTACGAATCCGAAGCGCTCAAAGCACAAGCCGTCGCCGCCCGCACCTACGCCGTGAAAAAGATGAAGCGCTTTTCCGGCTCCGGCTGCGATCGCGGCGGTGACGTCTGCACCGACAGCAACCATTGCCAAGCTTACCGCTCGCCCGAGAAACGCCGCCAAACTTGGGGTCGCGACGCTGAAACGAACGAGGCACGCATCCAAGCTGCCGTCACGGCAACGGCCGGCCAAATCGTCACCTACGACGATCAGCCCATCGAAGCCTTTTTTCACAGCACATCGGGCGGCATGACGGAAGACAGCGCCAACGCTTTTTCCGAGCCTCTCCCCTATCTCAAGTCCGTCCCGAGCGACGAGACCGACGCACCCCGCTACCAAAACGCGCTTGAGCTCAGCCGCGCCGAATTCGCCAATGCCGTCAACAAAGCCTATGGCAAGGCCAAGCTCAAAGCCAAATCCCTCGAAAAAAGCGTCGCCGTCCTCTCCCGCTACCCCAGCGGTCGGGCCGAACGCATCCGCCTCGGCAAAACCGAGATCAGCGGCAAACAGCTCCGCGCCCTTTTCGCCCTCGACTCGAGCAACGTCACGTTCGAGTTCACAAAAAACGCCGTCATCCTGCACACCAAGGGCTACGGTCACGGCGTCGGCATGAGCCAAACCGGCGCGAACGACATGGCCAAAACCGGCAGCCGCTACGATGAAATCCTCAGCTACTACTACCAAAATACGAAACTCGCTCTGCTCCCCACAGGCTAGACAGCATTCTTCCAACAAATCGCATATTGGGGTATACATTTGCGCCTCTCTGGAGACAATAGCGCCAGAGAGGTGAAGCGCATGGATTACAACATGAATTCGGATTCGAACGAAGGCAAGTTTCAAAGCAAGACGAAGCGCTTTTTGGACAAGCAGGGCTTTTATCTGATCTTGATCGCCTGCCTGCTGATCTTGGGCGCGACCGCATTCGCTACCTATCGCGGCCTCAAGCGGGAAGTCCCGCAGGCCGAAGCCACCACACCCGTCCCCACCTGGATGCCCACCGCGACGCCCCTGCCTGCCATGATCAACCAGGCGCAGTCGATGGAGGACGTGCTGAAGACGCCGTCGGCCTCGCCTTCTGCATCGACTTCCCCCGACGCGTCCGGCGCCGCCGCCACGCCCAAACCCGACAAAAGCAGCACCCCCAAAGATTCGGCCAAAAAGAAGGCCCCCTCCCTCTACCCCATGCCGGTCGAAGGCAAAGTCACCCAACCCTATGCGGGTGAAACGCTCGTGTACTCCAAAACCCTCGACCAGTGGACGAGCCACCTCGGCATCGACATCGCGGGCGAGGAAGGCGCCGCCGTTAAAAGCATCGCCGCGGGCGTCGTCGATCGCGTGGAAAACAACCCCCTCATGGGCTATAGCATCACGATCAAGCACAACGGCGACGTCGAAAGCCTTTACGCCAACCTGAAGGACTTGCCGCAGCTCAACGTCGGCGATTCCGTCAACGCCGGTGACATCATCGGCAAGGTCGGCACGAGCGCCATCGCCGAACGCGAAGACGGCCCGCACGTCCACTTCGAACTCTTTGTCGGCGGTAAGGCCGTCAACCCGAAAGGACGCCTGACAGGGCTCGAATAGACACGATGGGGGATTTCATCCCCCAAACCCCCAGCCTCAAGGGGCTCGCCCCTTGAGAATCCCATTCCACTCACACTCCACACGAAAAGCCCGCCATTATCATAGCGGGCTTTTCAACGTGACGCGCAACCGCCTGCCTCGCTGTCTTTTCCCCTCTCGCAACACCTTCGATCGCAAGCCTCCACAGCTCCATAGCATCTCAAAGCATCGAAAAGCCCGCCGGAATCGTGGCGGGCTTTTCGGGGCAAGCAAGCCGGAAATGGAAGATTTCCGGCTTGTACAGAAGTTCTTTTGCTTCTTTGTCTTACAAGAAAAGAAGGGGAAACGGTCACGACTTCGCCAAAAACGAGTCGATGAAGGCCCCGATGTCCCCGTCCATCACGGCGTCGATGTTGCCGTTCTCGGTCCCCGTGCGGTGATCCTTGACGAGGGTGTAGGGCTGGAAGACGTAGGAGCGAATCTGGCTGCCCCACTCGATCTTTTTCATCTCGCCCTTGAGTTCGGACATCTTCTCCATGGCCTCGCGATCGCGCAGTTCGGCGAGTTTGCCGCGGAGCATGCGCATGGCGGTCTCGCGGTTTTGGATCTGGCTGCGTTCGTTTTGGCACTGGACGACAATGCCGGACGGCAGGTGGGTGATGCGGATGGCCGATTCGGTTTTGTTGACGTGCTGGCCGCCCGCGCCGCTCGAACGGTAGGTGTCCACGCGCAGGTCGTCGGGGTTGATGGCGATCGAATTGTCGCTGTCCTCGAAGATCGGCGTCACGTCGAGCGAGGCGAATGAGGTGTGCCGCCGTCCCGAAGCGTCGAAGGGGCTAATGCGCACCAGGCGATGGACGCCCGCCTCGGCCTTGAGGTAGCCGTAGGCGTTTTCGCCCGAGACTTCGAACGCGATCGACTTGATGCCAGCCTCTTCGCCGTCGAGCAGGTCCAAAACTTTGACCGTCCAGCCCTGGTTTTCGCAGTAGCGGCTGTACATGCGGTAGAGCAGCGAAACCCAGTCCTGGGCCTCGGTGCCGCCCGCGCCGGCGTGCAGGCTCATCACGGCGTTGCAGCTGTCGTAAGGGCCTTTGAGCAGCAGTTCGAGCCGCAGCTTTTCGACGGCCTTGTCGAGCGTGCGCAGTTCGGCCTCGATTTCGCCGAGCAGCGAATTGTCCTCTTCTTCAAAGGCCATGTCGATCAGCGTTTCGATGTCCTCGCCCCGGGCGACGAGCGACTTGTAACGCCCGATCTTGTTCTCGATCTGTTTGACCTTCTGGCTCACTTTGTTGGCATTGTCGACGTCGGACCAAAAGTCCGGCGCGTGCATGCTCTCGTGCAATCCTACGAGCGACGCCTCCAAATTCGGCAGGTCAAAGGGACTCGCCTGCCTCGGAAAGCGTCTTGAGAAGCCCCTGCAAGTGTTGCTTGCAGGCATCGAATTCGATCATCATACTTCCGAATCACCACCTTTGGGGGTACGTTGGGGGTTCCACATCCAACGGTCTTATCGTTCTTACTCGGCGTCTTCCATGCCCGGCCGTCCGTGGCAGTTTTTGTACTTTTTGCCCGAGCCGCAGTAGCAGGGATCGTTGCGGCCGATCTTCGCTTTTTTGTCGGCGACGAAAGGTTCGCTGGCGCCGGTTTTGTGTAGCTCGGTCGGGGTGGGGGCCGTGGCGCGTTCGGCGGTGGAAGGCGCTTCTCGGGCGACGGCCGCCTCTTCCTTCACCTGGTGGCGCTCCTCGGTCGCGGCCTGGATCGTGATGTGGTTGAGCGCGGTCAGCGTCATCTCGTTGATCGAGTGGATCATCTCTTCGAACATGTCGAAACCGGCGACGGCGTATTCGCGGGCCGGATCGCGCTGGCCGTATGCCTGGAGGCCGATGCCTTGTCGGAGCTGATCCATGGCGTCGATGTGGTCGGTCCAGTGCATATCGACGACGCGCAACAGGATCTCGCGTTCGGCGTCGCGCATCGAGAGGTCGTTCGAGTCGAGGTAGGCTTCCTTTTCGGCGTAGCGCTCATCGACGAGGCGTTCGAGCGTTTCGTGGATCTCCTTGCGGGAGAGCTTGTCGGGCGCCTTGCCTTCGAAGGGGTTTTCGCCGGGGTGCAAGAAGACGGTCTGGAGTTTTTGCACCATCTCGCCGATGTCCCAATGCTGCGCGCCGACATCTTTGGGGCAGTAGGAGTCGATGATGGCCTCGACGGAGTCGTGGCGCATCTTCGTCACGTAGTCCTTCAGATCTTCGCCCATGAGCACGCGGCGGCGCTGGCCATAGATGATCTCGCGCTGGGTGTTCATGACGTCGTCGTACTGGAGGACGTGCTTTCTCGATTCAAAGTGCATGCCTTCGACGCGCTTTTGGGAGTTTTCGATCTGGCGGGTCAAAAGGCCCATCTCCATCGGCATGTCGTCGGTGCCGCCGCTGAACTTCTCGGCGATGTTCTTGATGTTCTCGCCGCCGAAGAGGCGCAGGAGATCGTCCTCCAGAGAGAGGTAGAAGCGCGTTGAACCGGGGTCGCCTTGGCGTCCGGCGCGTCCACGGAGCTGGTTGTCGATGCGTCGGGACTCGTGGCGCTCGGTGCCGATGATGTGCAAACCACCCAGCGCGACGACCCTATCGTGTTCTTCGTCTGTCTCTTTTTTGAAGGCCTCGTACTTGGATGCGTAATTCACGCGCGCCTGGAGGATCTCTTCGTTGTCGGTATCGCCGTGGCCGGTGGCCTCTTCGATCAGCTCGTCGTCCATCCCCTCCTGGCGCAGGGCACGCCGCGACAAAAAGTCGGGGTTGCCGCCGAGCAGGATGTCGGTACCACGACCGGCCATGTTCGTCGCGATCGTAACTTGGTTGAGCTTGCCGGCCTGGGCGACGATCTCGGCCTCTTTACGGTGGTTCTTGGCGTTCAAGACTTCGTGCTTCACGCCGCGGCGCGAGAGCATATCGGACAAATGCTCGCTCTTTTCGACCGAAATGGTACCGATCAGGATCGGGCGGCCTGTCTTGTGGACTTCGGCGATCTCTTCGACGACGGCGGTAAATTTGCCCGGTTCGCCGAGGTAGATCACGTCGTCCTCGTCCTTGCGGATGTTGGGGCGGTTGGTCGGAATCGGCACGACGTCGAGGTTGTAGATCCCCTGGAACTCCGCTTCTTCGGTCTTGGCCGTACCGGTCATGCCGGACAGTTTGCCGTACATGCGGAAGAAATTCTGGTAAGTAACCGTCGCGAGCGTTTTGCTCTCGGACTTGATGTCGACGTGTTCTTTGGCCTCGATCGCCTGGTGCAGGCCCTCGTTGTAACGGCGGCCGTACATGATGCGTCCGGTAAACTCATCGACGATCATGATCTCGCCGTCCTGGATGACGTAGTCGACATCCTTCCGGAAGATGGCGTTGGCCTTGAGTGCGCCGTTGATGTAGTGATTGAGCGCAGTGTTTTCCGCGTCGGTCAAGTGATCGACGCCGAAGTATTTCTCGGCCCGCTCGACGCCGTTGGCCGTCAGCGTGACGGTGCGGCGCTTTTGGTCGACCGTGAAGTCGCCGCTGTTGGCGAAGGCTTCTTCGGCGGACATGCCGATCGTATCGTATTTCGACGTTTCGACGGTATCTTCGCCGCGGGTCAGGCTCTTGGCAAAGGCGTCGGCGCGTTGGTACATCTCGGAGGAATCTTCGCCCTGGCCCGAAATGATGAGCGGCGTCCTCGCTTCGTCGATCAGGATCGAGTCCACTTCGTCGACGATGGCGAAGTTCAGGTCGCGCTGCACCATCTGCTCTTT
Organism: Eubacteriales bacterium; assembly: GCA_031553675.1. Classification (GTDB taxonomy): domain Bacteria; phylum Bacillota; class Clostridia; order Christensenellales; family CALWSW01; genus JAVBLF01. The sequence continues at coordinate 28,751 of JAVBLF010000061.1, forward strand.
GTAGACGCACATGTTGTCGCGCAGGTAGTCGAAGCCGTACTCGCTGTTCGTGCCGTAGGTGATGGCGCACTTGTAGGCGCGGCGGCGGATGCCCGACTGCATCTGCGAAAGGATGACGCCGACGTCGAGGCCGAGGAAGCGGTGCACTTTGCCCATCCATTCGGCGTCGCGCTTGGCGAGGTAGTCGTTGACCGTGACGACGTGGACGCCCTTGCCGGTCAGCGCATTGAGGTAAGCGGGCAGTGTGGCGACGAGGGTTTTGCCTTCGCCGGTCTTCATCTCGGCGATGCGGCCCTGGTGCAGCACGATGCCGCCAATGAGCTGCACGTCGAAGTGGCGCATGCCGACGCTTCGGAGCGCGCCCTCGCGGACGACGGCAAAGGTCTCGGGAATCAACTCGTCGAGGCTCATGCCGTTTTCGATCCGCTGTTTGAATTCGGCTGTCATGCCGCGCAGTTCGGCGTCAGACATCGCGTGAAAGCGTTCTTCATAGCCGTTGATCTGCGCGACGATCGGGCGCAATTTTTTCACGGCGGACGATTCGCGTTCGCCGAAGAGTTTTCCGAATAGTGCCATAATTACATACCCATCTTTCAAGTCGAAACCACACCACTGCGCACGGCAGATACGCCCGGCGCACCCGAAAAAAAGCCATGCGCGGCTAATATGTAATTGTAGCACAGGCGCGGGGGTGTCGCAAGCGAGAGCGCTCCCATTTTTTTCTCGTTTCCCTGACGCGCTGCCTGCTTTTTAGCGTCGAAATCTGCCGAAGCGCCGGGAAGCGACGCGCATTTTTCTGTGCTTTTTGGATAAGCTCTGCTCAACAGGCAGGATTTAGAAGCGGCGACCGCGAATGTATGCACATAGACCCCAGGCGGACAAAGTGGCCATCCGCATGGAAAGGAGCTGGAAACTGTGAAAACGAACATCATCGGCAAAAACATCGAAATCTCGGACTATCTACGCCAAGTGTGCGAAAAAAAGGTCGGCAAGCTCAACCGCTTTTTCGACCCAGAAACCGAAGCGCAAGTGATTTTGAGCGTCGAGAAAAACCGCCACATCTGCGAGGTGACCATCCCGATCGCGGGCGCGACGATCCGCGCCAAAGAAGTGCATGGGGATATGTACGCCTCGGTCGATCACGTCGTCGAAAAGCTCGAAAAGCAGATCATCAAGCACCGCACCAAGCTCGAAAGGCGCATGCACGAGGCCGCCTTCCGCGACATCGTGCCCGACACATCCGAGACGCCCGACGCCGAACCGACGGGACGCGTCGTGCGCACGAAGCGTTTCGCGCTCAAACCGATGGATCTCGAAGAGGCGATCCTCCAGCGCGAGCTGCTTGGGCACAGCTTTTTCGTCTTCATCAACGCCGATACCGGCGACACCAACGTCCTCTACCTGCGCGACGATGGCAACCTCGGTTTGATCGAGCCCTCGACCGACGACGAAGACGAAGACTGAGCGCATCGCGAAACCTGCTTTTGATGACAAAGCCCGCCCCTTCATGGGGTGGGCTTCATTGATCCCGCACGCAGGCGCACAAAAAAGCCGCCATGTTTCCATCGCGGCTTTGGTTGTCACGGAAAAGAGCGTACGCGCTCCATTGAGGGATTACCTACGGGACTGGAAGCAATCGCTGCAATAGACCGGCCTGTCGTTTTTAGGCTGGAAGGGAATGCGCGTGGGCGCACCGCAAGCGGCACACACAGCGTCGAACATCTCACGCTCGCCACCAGCAGAGCCGCGGGAGTTCTTCTTGGAATCGCGGCAGGCTTTGCAGCGCACCGGCTCGTTCTGGAAACCCTTCTCGGCATAGAACTGTTGTTCGCCAGCCGTGAAGACGAATTCGGCGCCACAATCGCGGCAAATGAGATTTTTGTCCTGGAACATGTTTAGGTATCCCCCTGAAAAAATTTTTCTTTCGCTCAAACGTGGCTGACCTGGTCTTTGACCCCACACTCGCCGGCTGCAAGGCTCGCTACGAGGGCATTCACCCGCTCACTACGACTTGTCTCAGGTTGTTTCGGTATCAGGGTGAAGATTCAGATTCTCAAGAAATGAGCCAAAGAAATGACTTTTCGCGAGGGACTGAGTATCACTTGGATAACGAGGCATCCTGGCCGGGCTTACTCCTAAGCCGCACCATGATCGCCGGGACTTTCCCGGTTTACGTGGATCGTTTTGCCTGCGACTGGCTTCGATTTTCAACCACAGACCCAAATTCGAGCAACTGTCATCATTATACCCTTGCGATCATGAGATTGCAATGATTTTATTTGGAAAGCTTGACATATCGCGTTAAAGCACAGCAACGCGATTTGCGTGGATCCGCCGTGTTATATCGGATCGTGATTTCGATGTGCGCACCCAATCTACGAACCTGCAAGATGGCGTGCGCTTTGTAAAATATCCGGTTTTTGCGCGCGCTACGTCTCGCGGATTTCAGCTTGCCGTTTTTTCGACAGGCTGGACAGGATCAGCTTGTGGGAGCCCGCGATCATCTGCGCGGCCAGATCTTCGGGAACGCCGCCCTCCAATGTGATCGAGTTCCAGTGTTGCTTGTTCATGTAATAGCCCGGCTGGATGTCGGGATATTGCGCGCGGAGTGCCTCACCCATCGCGGGTTCAGCCTTGACGGTGAGTATGGGTGTGCCTTGCTTGTCGCCGCCGAGCATCGCGAACATCTTGTCGTCGATCATAAAGCGATCGGCGCCCCATGCCTCTTTGTAGTCGTGCCACGCGCCCGGCAGCGCCAGGCATTGCGCGAAGATCCAATCGCGTTCGAGCGCCATATCCGTGTCCTTTCTTCGTCGTTGCCTTGTACATCGCTTCACTGCCATCATACGGCTTTCTGGCGGATTTGTATAGAAAAAAAGCTTCTGTACCGCGTTGCGATGCGCACATGATTATTTTGTTCTGCTGCCGATATTTGGACATATGCCAAAACAAATATGCGCTTTTTCGCAATCCTCACATGCGCATATACAAAAATAGCAAGCAATCAGCGCACAAAACCCCATGAAAACAAACCATTTCGCACTGGCACTTCTTGAATTGCGCGTCCCCTGGTGATATGATAACAATGGAGAACAATCGTCCCATTCATATCTTTCAACCCCACACATTGCCACGCACATCCTACAGAAGACTCCACGCCTCGCTGTCGACGAAGGAAAGGAGAACCATCTTCATGGCAGACGCGAAACAACTTTATGCCGAGCGCGAACAACGCGCCAGAACCTGCGTCTCGTTGCAGGAAGCCGACAGGGTCCCCTTCGTGCCGAAGATCGGCCGTTTTTATTCCACGGGCTACAACATTTCGACCTACGACGTCATGATGGACAAGCGCAACATCCTGCCGGGGATCGAGGCTTTTGTTCGCGATTACGAACCGGATCTCGGGTGGGTGCCGGTCGAACACAACATCCCCTCGGTGAAGGCGACGGGCGCCAATTTCTTGAAATGGCCCGGTCCGGATTTCGGCATTCCGAAGCGCGAATCCTTCCAAGTCTTGGACGGTTCCTTCATCCGCGATGACGAATTCGAAGAGTTCGTGCTCGATCCGACGCATTTCTTCCTGACGAAGTTTTACCCGCGCAAATTCGACAAGCTGAAAGGCCTCGCGAAGATCGACAGCCTGCGCATGCCCTTCGAGTACGGCATCTACGGCATGATGGCCGCCTTTGGCGATCCCGAGGTGCGCGCGTCGCTCCAGGCGCTGATGGAAGCCAGCACGGGCGCGCGCGAGTGGCAGCAGTATTCGGGCATGTGCGCCGGCAAGTTCATCGAAATGGGCGTACCGGTGGGCTGCGCCGTGGCGACGACCTGCGCCTTCGACGAATTCTCCGACAACGTGCGCGGCCTGCTGAACACGATCATGGACATCTACGAACGCCCCGACGAACTGCTGGCGGTGCTCGACACGATCGAACGCTACAGCATCGAACCGGCGGTCATGGGTGCCAAGGCAATGGGCATTGAATACTTCTTCATCCCGCTGCATGCCGGTGTCGACGAATTCATGAGCCCGGAAAACTACGCAAAGTTCTATTGGCCCGGCCTGAAGAAGCTCATGACGCGCTTGATCGAAGAGGGCATCACGCCCTACGTCTTCTGCGAAGGCCGTTACAACACCCGCCTCGAACAGCTCCTCGACGTGCCAAAAGGCAAAGTCATCTACATGTTCGAAACCGTCGACATCAAGCGCGCCAAAGAAGTCCTCGGCGGCCACGCTTGCATCTGCGGCAACCTGCCGACCGCCCTGCTCGCCCATGGAACTCCTGAGCAGGTCAAGGATGCCACGAAGAAGATGCTCGACGATTGCGCGCCGGGCGGCGGCTTCATGATGGACGCCTCGATCGTCATCGACGACGTCAAGCACGAAAACCTCCAGGCGATGCGCGAGACGACGCTGATCTACGGGAAGTACTAATTTTACGCTCTACTTTTCTTAAAAGAAAAGTAGCAAAAGAACTTTAGACGCCTACGGCGTTCCCGAAACACCCGCCATTTCGATAGCGGGTGTTTCGACGTTTTGGCGGTGGGGATTCGGGTGTTCGGGGGTGTGGGGCTAGAATGACGGGGTGGGTGTGATCAGGCAAAAGGGCAAAAACGACCCCCTCCGTGAAAGAAGGGGGTCGTGGGTCGATTCGGTTTGGTTTGGAGTTAGGGTTAGGGTTAGGGTTAGGGTTAGGGGGCTGCTGTCGGCGACGGGGCAGCCGAAGCGTTGTTGTTCGCCGCGCCGGACAGGGCGGCTTGGTCGTAGACGAAGAAGGCGTTCACGCGAATGACGGAATTGTTTTCGCTGTTGCCGTTGGCACTGGCATAAACGCGGTAGGACTCGCCGACCTGTGGCTGGGCCATACCGAAGTAAGTGACGTCGACAGGCTTGGACGGGTCGCCGTCGATGGCCATCTTCATCGAGTAGACGGGGGTTTGGGCGGTGATGCCGACGACGGTGGCGTCGAAGGCGAAGACCTTGTCGACGTTTTCGCCCGGAGCGGCGAGCACGGCGGCATAGTCGAGCGGGACGGCCGATCCGGTGTAGGCGTTGACCTCGGGCACGCGGCGAATCGCGATGCTTTGGGTCTTTTCGCCGACCTTCAGCGTAAAGCTGTGAAGGCCCGGCACGGGCAGACGCGCGACAAAGGAGAACTGGCCGTCTCCGGGGTTGTAGCTGATGTCGCCCGCGGTGCCAGTGACCTGGAGATCGCCGCCGGTGGGCGCCGTGCCGGTCACGTTGACGGTGTCGGACTCGACCGGGTTGGCGAAGGATTCATTGAGCTTGAATTCGCCGCCGGGAGAGGCCTTGCCCTGGATGCGGACGCTTTGGGCGCGCATGCGTTCCGACTTGGCGACGACTAGGATGTCAAAGTCGTTGGCGACGGCGATGCGGGCGTTGAAGTTGCCGTTGCCGTCGATTTCGTTTTCGCCGAGTAGGTATTCCGCGACGTACACTTGAACGGGGTTGCCGCCGGCGTCTGCCTTGCCGCTGATCTCGAGCACGCCGCCTTCGACGATGACGTTTTCGGTCGGGTTGGGCGCCGTCAGCGAAAGCGTGACCTGCGGGATTGCGATCTCGAACGAGGGCACTTCGACCGTCGTTTCGGTGCCGTCGGGGTCGGTCAGGATGACGTCGGGCGTGATCACCATTTTGTCCTGGTTGGGCTCGGGATTCATGTGGATCCAGCTTTTGTCTGCCAGGCGATAGGCGACCGCGTCGTTGCTGAAGAGTTCGAACGACTGTTTGATCTCGGGGTTCCTGAAGGTCAGGACCTGTCCCTTTTTGCCGGCGATGGTGATCTTGTGGCCGGGGGAGCCGTCCTCCGCGTCCTCAAAGGGTTCGACCGTGACGGGCATGCGGCCGCCCAAGATCGAATCGATGCCGTTTTTGACGCTGCCGTAGGTGCTGTTCAGCCAGAGCGCACCCAAAGCGATCGCAACAGCGATCGCGGCCAGCAAAATCAGCCAGAAGATGGCGACGACGACACGGCTGCGACGGCGCTCTTTGCGCAGCGCCGCTTCGTCGTAATAGTCGTAGTAATCGTAGTATTCGGCGCCCTGGTTGGCCTGGAGCTTTTGGAGCTCGCGCGCCTCGCGTTCGGCGGCCTTTCGCTGCCTGCGAAGTTCGGCAGACGAGGGCTTTTCCGCGGCGGGGCGCTGTGCCGTCACAAAATCGTTCGCCGGCTCGACGGGAGGCGGCGGCGTCATGCGGCTGGGCGGCGGCGACTCCACGCGCGGCATTTCGCGCGATGGCGGCGGCGGTATTTCCTGGACCGTCTCTTCGGCGTAAGGAGGCATGTCGTCCGGAAGGGTAGCCGCGGCTGGCGTGCTGCGGATGATCACATCTTCCTGAAACTCGTCTTTGAGGAGCGACTCGGCCTCGCCCGGCATATCTACTGCCGGAACGTGTTCTGCCGGTGCAGGGGTTTCCATGCGCGGCGGCGGTGCCTGGGGCGGCGGCGCCGTCTTGCCAGGCGCGCCGCTGGAGGGGACTTCGCTCCCATCCGGCACGCCAAAATCGCTGAGATCAGCGAAACAATTCTGGCAAAATACGTAATAGTCCGGGTTATAAGCCCCGCATTTGCTGCAAATCAAGTCGTGGAACCTCCTTGTTGGCCGTTCCGTCAGAATACCATATGGTGCGTAAGACAGCAACACACAATTTCACATGCTCACATTATAACAAAATCAAAGTGAAAATTGAAGTTGAAAATATGTACCAACGCGGGCACTGTCGAGTCATGTCGCCTCCGCGGACGAAAGCCCTTCCTCCCAGGGCGGATCCTTCATGCCTTCCCTCAGGCGGCAAAAATGCCGCGATCCCACGCCTTTGCTGCATTTTTCGCGATGTTGTGGTATGATAAGTTTCGCCCGCCGTGCGCCCAGAGCATATAATGGAAAATGATTTCACACGAAGGTTCGATTCGAAAAATTTTTCAATATAAAGCGGATCTTCGCCCGCCCGGCCGTGATGTCCCACCGCGGAATGCGTTTTGTCTCGGCACACCGCCCCACCGCCCGGCGGCCCATCCGCGAGGAGATGTTTTCATGATATACCTGGACAACAGTGCAACGACGCGGGTTTGCGACGCAGCCGCGCGCGCGGCTTTGAGCGGCATGCAGGAGCATTTTTATAATCCCTCTTCCAACTACGCCCCCTCCCTCCAAGTCGACGGGCAAATCCGCACGGTGCGCGAACGCATCGGCGCAGCCGTCGGCGCCAAAGCCGATGAAGTCATCTTCACCGCCGGCGGAACCGAGTCGGACAACATCGCGATCCTCGGCACGTCATCGGCCTTGCGGCCGGGACGCTGGCGTTTCGTCAGCACCAAGATGGAACACGCGGCCGTCTACGAGGTCATGCGCGCGCTCGAACAGGCCGGGCAAGAGGTCATTTGGCTGCCCTTGAGCCCGTCCGGTCAGGTCGATCCGCGCGATGTCGCCGCCGTCGTCAACGAACGCACCGCCCTGGTCAGCGTCATCCACGTCAACAACGAATTCGGTTCGGTCGCCGATCTCGCCGCCATCAAGGCCGCGATCGACAGCCGAAACCCCCAAACCCTGCTTCACTCCGACGGCGTGCAGGCATTCGGCAAGCTGCCCTTTGCCAAGCTCCCCGTCGACCTCTACGCGATCAGCGGCCACAAGTTCTACGCACCGAAAGGCGTCGGTGCCTTGATCATACGAAACGGCGTCAAAAACGGCGGCGGCATGATCGGCGGCGGCCAAGAACGTGGCCTACGGAGCGGCACGCTCAACACCCCCGGCATTTACGGCCTGGGCGCGGCGCTCGAGCAGATCAACGGCTTCTGCGGACGCCACATCGACCACATGCGCATGTGCAAGATCCGGCTGGCCACGAACCTGCTGCAAGTGCCCGACGCCGTCGTCAACGGCCCTTCACCCGAAGCGGGTGCGCCGCACATCCTCAACATCTCCTTCCTCGGCGTCAAGGGCGAAGTCATGCTCCACGCCCTCGAAGAGCGCAGCATCCTCGTCAGCACCGGTTCGGCTTGCTCCTCCAAAAAGAAAGGCCCCAACCGCGTCCTGGCATCGATCGGCGTCACAGGCGACCGCGCCGAGTCCGCCATTCGATTCTCGCTGAGCCCCGCCAATACGCCTGAGGAGATGGACTTTGCTTCCGAGGTCGTCGCCACCCTCGTCAAAAAGCTACGTAGATACCAACCGAGGTGACACTGGGGAGATCCCTCTCCCCAGACCCCTCGGCCAACGGATTTCATGACTCCTGACCCCATTGCCAACGGAGCTCATGACTCCTGACCCCATTGTCAACGGAGCTCACGATCCGCTTTGTGCCCCAAACCAAGCGAATCGCCCCCACATGCACACAACCCATTTCGCGCACCGCACCGCGACGTGCGAATCCAAGCCCGTACAAAGGATGAAGTGACTATGAGCAGCAAATCGGCGCTATTGATCCGCTATGGCGAACTGCACTTGAAAGGAAGGAACCGTCCCTACTTTGACCGGATGCTCTTGCAGTCGATCCGGCAGGCGCTGACGGGACTGGACGCGACGCTGGAGCGCGGGCAAGGGCGCTACTATATCAAAGGATATGACGCGAGCGTCGAGGAGGAAGCTGTCGAACGCCTCAAACGCGTTTTTGGCGTGTATTCGATCAGCATCGCGCGCGAATGTGAAAAAGACTGGCCCACGATCTGCGACGCTGCAACGGAACTGATGCGGCAGGAAGTCGCCCAACGCGGCCCATGCAGCTTTAAGGTCGTCGCACGTCGGTCGGACAAGCGCTTCCCCATGAATTCGACCCAGATGGCGCCCGATCTGGGCGGCGTGCTGCTCGAACGCATTCCGGAACTGCGCGTCGACGTCCACACCCCTGAGATTCCCTTGGGCCTGGAAATCCGCGAGTCGGCTTACCTCTATGCTGGTGAGATCCTGGGCCAGGGCGGCATGCCCGCCGGTTGCAACGGCCGAGCGGCCCTGCTGCTTTCGGGCGGCATCGATAGCCCCGTCGCTGGACACATGATGATGAAGCGCGGCCTGGCGATCGATTGCGTCTATTTTCACTCGCCGCCCTATACGAGCGAACGCGCGAAGGACAAGGTCGTCAGCTTGGCCCGCGTGCTGTCGGGCTATGTCGGCGCGATTCGCCTGCACGTCGTCCCTTTCACCGAGATGCAGCTCGCCATCTACGACGCGACGCCCGCTTCCCAAACAACCATTCTGCTGCGTCGCGCCATGATGCAAATCGCGGAACGCATCGCGACCGCCAATGGCTGCCAAGCGCTGATCACGGGCGAATCGCTCGGCCAGGTCGCCAGCCAGACACTTGAAAGCCTGGCCTGTACAAATGACGCCGTCGCCATGCCCGTCTTTCGCCCGCTGATCGGCTTCGACAAAAGCGAGATCATCGAGCGCGCCCGCAAGATCGGCACCTTTGAAACGTCCATCCTCCCCTACGAGGATTGCTGCACGATCTTCACGCCCAAAAATCCCGTCACCCGCCCCAAACTGTCCGAGATCCAGAAGAGTCAGGGCAAGCTTGCGAACTGGGACGAGCTCGCCGAACGCGCCCGGTCGGAAACCGAACTTCTCATCGTCACCCCCGGTTTGCCCGAAGCGATCCCCGACGCCCCCGACCACAGCCCCGACACGCCAACAAAGCTCGGCACAAGCGAATTCTCGCTTTAACCAACAACCGACTTTCAAAACGCCCGCTATCGACATGGCGGGCGTTTTTGCACCGCGCACCGGAATCCTGTACAGAGAAAACGGCGAAGTCCCCGCTATCGACATGGCGGGGGCTTCGGGGCAGTACGAAAGTTTTTGCGCAGCTTTTTTCAAAAAGCGCGTTCCCTCGCCCCGTTTTTGCGCAGCTTTTTTCAAAAAGCGCGTTCCCTCACCCCGTTTCTTTGCGCAACTTTCTTTTCAAAAAGCGCGTTCCCTCACCCAGTTTTTTCTTGCGACGAGCCGCGCGGATTCGCATAGACTAGTGAGCAGGTGCCGAAGTATGTGCAACCTTTCCTGCAATCGGCACGAAAATGCGCGATATCTTGCATTTGCAAGTGCAGCGGGGTAAAATGGACATAGCAATTCGTTAATTTGGAGACAATCTTGCCTCGTGGTGCAAACGGTTTCATTATCACATTTACATATTTTAAGGAGAGAAAGCCATGAACGGAACCCAGAGGGGGAAAAAGATCAGCGTCGTCGGCGCGGGCAACGTCGGATCCTGCATCGCGTACACGTTAGCGCTGAGCGGCCTAGCCGCCGAAATCGCGCTGATCGACGTCAACCCGGAAAAAGCGGCGGGCGAAGTGATGGACATCATGCAGGGCTCGGCGTTTTTTCCGCCGGTCCGCGTCCACTCGGGCGACTACGATGCGACGCGCGATTCCGACATCGTGATCGTGACAGCCGGCATGGGGCGCAAGCCCGGCCAGAGCCGCATCGACCTTTGCCAGGGCAATGTCGAGGTCATCCGCACGATCGTCCCGCCGATCGTCGAGGCGTCGCCCAACGCGATGTTCATCATCGTCAGCAACCCCGTCGATATCCTCACCTATGCGGCACTCAAGCTGTCCGGCCTGCCCTCGTCCCACATCATCGGCTCGGGTACCATGCTCGACTCGGCCCGCCTGCGCTCGGCCGTCGCCTCGCATCTTCAGATCAATTCGCACGAAGTACAGGCCTTCGTCCTCGGCGAGCACGGCGACACCTCGATGGTTCCCTGGTCGCTGACGTCGATCAGCGGTATGACGATGTCGACCTTTTGCAAGATCAACGGCATGAAGGAAAAGTGTGCCCCCAGCGAATTGGCGCGCATCGACGACGAGATGCGCAAGGCGGGCGCTTCGGTCATCCAGCGCAAAGGCGCTACCTTCTACGCCATCGCGCTGGCCGTACGGCGCATCTGCGAGGCGATCATCCGCAACGCCCACTCGCTGCTGACCGTCTCCAGTCTCATCCACGGACAGCACGGCATCGAGGACGTCTGCCTGAGCCTTCCGTTCGTGATCGGCTCTCAAGGCATCCTGCGCGAAGTCGAGATCTCCTTGACCCGCGACGAGGAGATCGATCTGCAAAAGAGCGCCGACGCGCTCAAAACAGTGCTCAACGATTTGCAGATCTGAATTGCATCACGCATTTTGGGAACGGTGGCCAGGTGCCACCGTTTTTTTACGATTTGTTTCCTTTGCCTTTCGGCCCATTTGTGCTATCCTATACAGTTGAGAATGCTTGCGTGAAAGGATATGCGCATGAAAGTGACCACCGTAAACCCTCTCGAAACGGCGCGCGCACCCGTCCCAAGGCCGCGGATATGGCCCCGCATCTGGATGGGTGTGTGGCTGGCCTTGCTCCTCGTCGCGCTGATCCACCTCGTCGAAGCGTTCACCTGGAGCCGCGTCGTCCACACACGCGAGCTGACTTTCCGATCGAGCGCCGTGCCCAAAGCGCTCGATGGCTACGTAATCGCGCTGATCGCCGACCTTCACTACATCGATCTCGACCAGCTGAACGGCGTCGCCGCCAGTGTCACGCATCGCAAAGCAGATTTGTTCGCGATCGTGGGCGATTTTCCCAACGATGCCGCGCGCACACGGAAGTGTGCCGAGATCCTTGCGACCGCCCAAACCACGGACGGCAGCTTCGTCGTGCAGGGCAACCACGACTACGACAACGACCTCTTTGCGATCTGCGAGAAAAACGGCATCACGCCGCTCGCCGAAAACGGCGTCGCGCTCGATCGCGTGCCGCTTTACGTCTGCGGTGTGACGGACTATTGGTACGGCCTGACGGACGCAGCCACCGCGACGAAGGAGAAGCCCGACGGCTCCTTCTGCCTCATGCTGAGCCACAACCCCGACGTATCGGTCGAGCAGGACTGTTCCGAAGTCGATCTCATGCTGTCCGGCCACACGCACGGCGGGCAGGCGACGATGTTCGGGCTCTGGAAACCCTTCCTCGGCAAGGTGACGAAATACCCCTCCCTCTTCGGCGGAGGCTTCGCGCGGACCGAGCGTGGCACCGATGTCTTCACGACAAAGGGCGTCGGCCAGTACCGAAGTCTTCCGCGCATCTTCGCGCCGCCCGAGCTCGTCTTTTTGACCCTCCGCAGCGCATAAACACCCATCACAATCAAACGTTGACATTCCAACGCTTTCAGAGCCGCCCTGCACGTGTAAGGGCGGTTTTGCAATAATTGGATATAATTTCCGGTCGATACTTTGCGCTCCGCGTCGGAAGCGTGTACAATAGAGGAAGATGCGAAAATTGGAATCGCTCTCAGGAGAAAGGGATCGCTTTGACCGCTTCGGTCGTATACAAGGGAGAAGACAGGGCAGACGCGCCCACGCGCGTTGCTGCCATTTGGGAAGGAGATGCCATGAAACACCACAGCTCGCACCGCGGTAAGCGGACGCAATGGCGGGGCGCGACGATCGCCCTTCTGCTCTGCGGTCTGCTAACGCTTTCGACGGCGTGCAACCCCTGGTTCACGCCGATCACGTCGGATCCTTCGCAGACGACCGATTGGACAAGCACGACGCCCAAGCTGCCCGACCCGATCGACGACCCCGACATCGACATGCAGGTCGACATCGGCTACGGCGGCGCCTACCAAATGCAGAGTTGGACGAAACTGCGCGCGACGATCGAAAACCGCGGCGACGATTTCGACGGTTCTTTGATCCTTCCCGTCATCCAGGACGACGGCAATTCGGTCGTCGAATACGCCGCTCCCGTGCAGATCCCGTCCGGCGCGACGAAGCAGATCGCGCTTCCCTTCATTCCGAACATGCTGCGCAAAGACATGACGCCCCGCCTGGAGAGAGACGGCACCATCATCGAGCGCGTCAACGTCGGCGATCTGACGCCCTTGCCGCTCGAGATGAAGCTGATCGGCACGCTGAGCGACGACGCCCCTTCGTTGGCCTACTGGAAAGACCGCAGCGCCACGCTGACGACCTTCATCCCGACGAACACCGTCGTGCTCGACGCGGCCAGCGTCCCCGACGACGCCAGCGCCTTCGCCTGTTTCGGCGCGATCGTCGTCGATGACTTCGACCTGACGACACTCGAAACCGGCCAGCGCGCCGCCCTGCGCGACTGGCTCAACCAGGGCGGCATCCTGATCGCCGGATCGGGCCTTGCCGGACAAAAGACGCTCGCCGGACTCGCCGAAATCGCGCCGATCTCCATGAGCGGATCCGCCGACAACACCGGCGCTGCCATTTTCCTCGACGCGACCTTTGGCAGCGGATCGAAGATCCAGGGCGATCCGAACCTCGCCAAACTGAGCCCGGGCAGTGAAACGCTGCTCAAAACACCGGCGGGCGCGTCGCTCGTCGAGCGCTACAACGTCGGCGAAGGCTACGTGCTCGCCACCGCTTTCGAACTAGGCAAACGCCCCTTCGCCAATTGGCACGAGAACATGGCGATGTGGCACAGCTTGCTCACGCAAACCGGAGCCAGCGAGTCCTGGAACCTCTACAACACGAGTGGAGCCTACTACTACGGCGGCTACTACAACCCCTATGAACGCATCCTGAGCAACATACCGGCCGGGCATATGCCGTCGATACCGCTCGTCTATGCCCTGCTCGCGGTCTTTTGCCTGGCCGCCGGTCCCCTGCTCTACATCGTGCTGAAAAAGCGCGATCAGCGCGACCTGGCTTGGCTGCTCATACCGGTCTTGGCGGCCGTCTTCGCGGCGGGCGTGTTCTCCTTTAGCTTGCGTCAAAACCGCAGCGAAATCGCCGCCAGCACGGTCAGCGTGCTCGAGCCCGGCGCCGGTGGGGCGAGCGCTTCGTGCTACGCGGGTGCCCTCCTCCCCGACGAAGGCCCCGTCCGGCTCGAAACCGACATCCAGGGTCTGGTTCGTCCGCAGTTCACCCTCAGCTATGACGAACGCGCCTACGCCTCCTCCATGCCGATGGCCTACGGCGCAACCGCCGCTCCCGAAGCGGGCGGCCCGAAAGAGCGCGTCATCGGCCGCGTCACACAGGGCGCGACGCCCGGCGTCTCGTTTGACAACACCGCGAACTGGTCGATGGGCTACCTCTCGCTCAACACGCGCTTCGACGGCATCGGGCGGGTCGAAGGCACGCTCCAGAGCATCGACGGCAAACTCCAAGGCAAGCTCGTCAACCGGACCGGCTTCGACCTCGACCAGATCATCGTGATGGGCATCACCGACTACCAGAGCTTCGACGACGTCGCCCAGGGTGCGACGATCGACGTATCGCTGCAAAACTACCAGCCTCTGTCGCAGACGGCAAGCGCGAAGTCGGCCCCCATGACCGGCTACAGCAGCTACGACCTCTTTTACCGCATGCAGGCCGAGCTCTACAAAGAACTTGACGAAGCGCCTACAACGATGGACGACTCCCAGACCGAATGGCGGCGCGATCTAAGCTCGCGGCGTCTGGCGCTCGACGCCGTATGCAACGCCAAGATCAACCCCAACCTCCAGCAGAGCGGCAACGTCAAGATCCAACTCCTCGCCTTCAGCAAAGAGGCAGGCGTCTTCCCGATCCACATCGACGGCCGCACGCCCGATCGCAGCTACCACATGGGGATCATCACCCATGCGGTCGATCTCGTCTATGAGGCGAACGGCACCGTGAACATCCCGTTCGGCGTCATCCGTTCCTCCCTGATCAAAAACGAATCCGAGCCCTCTGCTTCCATCGACATGGACGGCGTCTCCTTCCAGGGTTCGGAAGGCGCCACTTGTTTGGTCGAGATACCGGACTTCGAGCGCTACACCATCGAAGAACTCAGCCTGCAATGCCAGCCGATGTACAGCCCGAAGCTCCTGATCGCGCTCTGGGACGCCAAGTCCTATCCGACCACCGAAGCCGAACGCGCCGCGCGCGTGCTCGTCAAGGCAGGCAACCCGAGCGCCCTCACGCCCACGACCAGCGTCACCTACGCGCTCGACGGCAGCGACCCGCATTGGGTTCTCTACAAGCCCGGTACGAAGCTGACCGGCGCGGAGGCCGCGCGCTTCATCGACGACAAGGGCGCGATCAAGGTCGGCCTCCTCCGCGACCCCGCCGACGCCACGTCCTCGCCTGACAACTACCAACGCGCCTCCCTGCCGACGATCGCGCTGAAAGGCAAGGTGAAGTAAATGCTCGAAACGCGAAACCTCAGCAAGCGCTACGGGAATTTTCTCGCGCTCGATCAACTGACACTCGACGTCCAGGCGGGCAGCATCTTCGGCTTTGTCGGGCCGAACGGGGCCGGCAAGACGACGACCATGCGCATCCTCGCGACCCTCATGCGTTCGTCCGGCGGCACCGCCCGCATCGACGGCATTGACGTCGACGATGACCCGCTCGCCGTCCGCAAGACGATCGGCTACATGCCCGACTTCTTCGGCGTCTACGACAACCTGCGCGTCACCGAATACCTCGAGTTTTACGGCCGCAGTGCCGGATTGAGCGCCAAGCAGTGCCATAGCGCCGCCGCCGACTTCCTCGCCCTCGTGGACCTGTCCGAGAAAAGCAACTTCTACGTCGATACGCTCTCGCGCGGCATGAAACAACGCCTCTGTCTGGCGCGCTGCCTCATGCACAACCCCAAGCTCCTGATCCTCGACGAACCGGCGTCCGGCATGGACCCGCGCGCCCGCGTCGAGATGATGGGCATCCTGCGCGAACTGCGCCACCTCGGCAAAACCATCCTGATCAGCTCGCACATCCTGCCCGAGCTGGGCGAACTCTGCGATACGATTGGCATCATGGAGCGCGGCCGCCTCGTCATGCAGGGCGGTGTCGCCGAGATCCTGGCGCGCGCCTCGGGCGTGGACATCGTCAAGGTGACCCTCGTCGGCACCGACCAGATCGAGGACGCTGTCCGCCTGCTGCAAGAGCATCAGGGCGTCACCGGCCTTCACTGCGAAGAAAACACCATTCGCGTCGAGGGCGAAATCGACGATGCCTCCCTCCCCGCCCTGCTCAAGCGACTCGTATTGGCCGACATCCCCGTCGCCGGTTTCGGACGCTCGAACGGCAATCTCGAACAAGTCTTCATGGAGGTGACCGTCGATGAGCAGCATTAACAACCCCGTCATGATCAGCGGCGTCAAGTCCCGCATGCGAAGCTTTCGAAGCTTTTTGCTCCTGAGCATCTTCCTCCTGCTCCTGCTGGGCATCATGGGCGCCATGTCGATGACGAACGCCTGGGGCTACGGCAATGCGGGCTACTACACCGCGCAATCGCGCATCTCGAACGGCCGCGTCCTCTACGGCACCGTCGCGGCCATCCTCTTCTCGATGACCGTTTTGATCGTCCCCGGCATGACGAGCGGCCTGATCGCCGGTGAGCGCGAACGGCAGACCCTCGATCTCTTGCTTTGCACGCCCATGAGCGGATTCGCGATCGTCTGGGGCAAGCTCTTTTCCTCCCTCGCCTACTTCATCTTGCTGATCGTCGCGACCTTTCCGCTGATCGCCGTCGTCTTTCTCTTTGGCGGCCCGCCGTTCATCGCGTTGCTCCAAATGCTCGGCTTTATCGTCGTGTGTGCGATCGCCTGTGGCTGCATTGGGATCTTTTACTCCTCCATCTGCAAGCGCACCACGATCGCGACCATCCTCACCTACCTGACTATCTTTGCATTTGGCATCGGTACGATCGCGATCGGCGTCATCCACACGCTGCACACCCAGAACCAACTGACGCAGCAGAACGTCGTCAACAGCCAGGAGTTCTTTTCGCCCATCCTGATGGTGAACCCGGCGCTCGGTCTTCTCGTCATGATCAACGAACAGCTCGGCGCCTTCAACTACGACTTGATGAGCATGTTCCGCATGTACTCGATGGGCATGTTCTCGGGCCTCTCCTACTTCCCCTTCGTCAGCACCCTCTTCATGCTGCTCTTCTCCGCGATCCTGATCGTGGGCAGCAGCATCCTGATCAAACCGATCAACAAACTCTCGCTGTCAGGCCGGAAACGCGGCGCCAAAAAACGCGCCACTGCCAACCGGAGTTGACGGCAAAAGCAAAGGAGCCCCGCCATGAATGCCAAGGAACCGCGCACGCCGGAAGCCGGGCGCATTGAGAGCGCGCTCGCACCCGTCCGCCGCCGATCGCGGCTCATGCGATGCGCCAAGACGCTCGTCTACGGCGCACTCGCCGGATGGATCGGCACGGCCCTTCTCTTCGGCGTCAGCTTTTTCGTGCCGATCGAGCACAAAGTCCTGATCGCGCCCGTCCTGATCGCCGCCTGCGCGCTTCTCGGCGCTCTGCTCGCACTCCTGCTTGGCCCCGACACGGCCGCGATCTGCCGCGAAGCAGACGCCCTCGGCCTCAAAGAGCGCTGCCAAACCGCCTGGGAGCTCCGTGGCCACGAGGACGCCATGTCGATCGCCCAGCGAGACGACGCGCTCACACAGCTCGCAAAGCTTCCCGTCCAAGAACGCATGTCGATCACTTGGCCCAAGCGCGCGCTCGCACTCTGCGGTGCCGTCGCCGCGCTCTGTGTCGTGCTTTGCTTCATCCCCAACCCCCAGGACGCCGAGATCGCCCGACGCAACGAAGCGGCCGCCGTGCTCGCCAAGCAAGCAAACGAGATCGACAAACAGGCCGACGATCTCGAAGACGAAAAAAACCTCGCCGAAGCCGACCGCAAAGAGTTGCAGGACGCGCTTCGCAAGCTCGCCGCCGAACTGCGCGAGAACCGCGATTACAAGCAGGGCCTGAAAGAAGTCTCCAAAACGCAGGAGGCCTTTGAACGCATCGAAAAGAAAAAGGCCGGCGAATCGCTCGCCCGCGCCTCCGAAGCCCTCCGCAAAAACGAAGAGACCCAAGCCCTGGGAGAAGCGCTCGAACGCAAGGACGAAGCCGCCCTCCAAGAGGCGATCGCGAAGATCGCCGAAGCCGCCCAAAACAAGGACGGCGCCCAGAGCCTGCGCGAAGCCCTCGAAGAAGCCCTCGCGGAGATGGAGAACCAATCGACCGGCGATCCCGCCCTCGACGAAGCGCTCAAAAACCTCTCGAACGCCCTCGCCTCAGGCGACAGCCAGCAGATCGCCGACGCGATGAACGGCTTGTCCGAGGCCGCCAGCAATCTACTCGACGGCAGCGCCAGCAGCCTCGAAAACCTGAATGCCATGCTTCGCATCAGCAAGCTCCAGGTCGCGTCGGTCGGCATCCAGTCCTCGCAGGGCCAAGGCAGCCAAGGACAGAACGGTGAAGGAAGCGGCCAAGGCCAAGGCGACGGGCAGGGCAACGGAAACGGCAGCGGCAGTGGCCAAGGCCAGGGCAACGGTCAGGGTTCGGGCGGCGGCAACGGCATCGGCACCGGCTCGACCAACCGCGACGCCGGCTACCACGAAAGCGCCGGACGATCCCCCATGCAGGGCGATCGCGCGGGCGATCCCAACCGCGTCGGACAATTCGAACAAATCTACGACCCGAAGCTGCTCGGCGGCGAAGGCGAAGCCAGCCAGATCCGCGGCGACCTCAACGAGGGCGGCGGATCCGAGCAGGCCGACATCGGCCCCGGCCCCGGCGATCTGTCCGGCTACATCCCCTACGGCGAAGTCGTCGGCGACTACCACGACGCCGCCGTCAAGGCCATGGATCGCCAGGACATCCCTCCGGCCATGCGGGAGACGGTCGAAAAGTATTTCAGCGAGATCGCGCAGTGAACGCCAGGGGCTCTGCCCCTGGACCCCGCATAAGGGTCAAGGACCCTTATGAATCCCATTCTTTGCGAATAATTATACGAAACATGCGTTACGAACATAACGTGTTGCGAGGCCGTTTTGCTGCATCGGGCGATTGATAATCGCCCCTACAGGCGCATAAACA
>JAVBLF010000091.1:0-31236 GCA_031553675.1 Eubacteriales bacterium
TTGTCGTATTGCGAGGTCTTTTTGGGCTTGTTGGGGCAATTGGACAGGCCACAATACTTGGTGCCCTTTTCGCATTTGGCATAGACGGCGGCACGCTGGGCGTAGAGGTTGTCGGCTTTGCGCTTGGTGAGCGCACCTTTCTTGACTTTTCGGTTGAGCTCTTTTCGATAGGCGTCGAGTTGGTTGTGGTGGCAACTGTTGTGGGTGGTGCCGCGTTGCGCCTGGTGTGCGAGCGCGGGCGTTCCTGTGGCGACAGTTGTGGCGAGCGCCAAGCCGATCACTGCGGCGAGGCAGAGCAATTTCCGTTTCATAACGCATCTCCTATTCCACCCCATACCGGAAAAGGAAGGTGTCCTGCTATGCCAACAGGATAACATTCAAATATGAACACATTATGAAATATGAACCGGTGGTGTATGAACAAAGTGTAAAAGAAAAATATGGTAATTGTATGCTTGCCGCGACATCCGAATTTAAGAAGGCATGTACCAATCAAATGAATGATCTGGCGATGTCGAAAAGAGCGCGTTTTTGGAGACGCATCTGAGATTGAAACGGACTTGAAACAAAAGCAAACCGCTTGCGTGCTCACTTTGTCTTTCGTGAAGATGACATGGCATATTTTGTCGAATCTCTATGCAAAGCCCCGAAAATATTATATAATCCGGATGAAAGCGGATCCAGTGATTTCGTATGTTAGCGCAAGTCAGTCGTCACACAAGGGGGAACATTGAAGCAAATCAGTTCGTTTGGCCGCGCCGGTTTTCCCGCGAATCTGCATAGCACCAGAACGAAGTCCGAGCCCGACCCTTTCCATTTCGACCGCGCGCTCTTTTGCCCCCAGCTTATGCGTCCTGCCTTTCGACAAATCCGGCGCGACGCGTCACTGTATGGCCCCCGCAGGCCGTACGACCAAGGGTACATGATCCCTGTCGAGGATGGGGTCGAGTCGCTCTTCACGCTTGGTGACAAATCGAATTGACCGGCAAACAAAAAAGTGGCGGAAACGCCACTTTTTTGTTTTGCGCCGGAAACTCAGGAACCTTTTTCTTCGAGCAGGCGCTCGATGTAAGAGGCCCAACTGCGCATGGTTTGCTCGCTGATGATGTGCTCCATCCGGCAGGCGTCCTGATCCGCGATCGATTCATCGACGCCGAGCATTTCGATCAAAAAGCGCTTGATGGTCTGGTGCCGGTAGGTGAGCTCTTCCGCACGCCGCATGCCTTCCTGTGTCAGGGTGATCGCGCCGTAATGCTCCTGCTCGACCATGCCGGCCTGGCGCAGCACGCCGACGGCTTTGTTGACGCTGGCTTTGCTGACATCCATGCGCTTGGCGACCTCGACCGAGCGAACGGGCTGCCCTTCGAGCGAGAGTTCGTATACCGTTTCGAGGTAGTTTTCGCTGGACGTCGAGATCGATTCGCCTACGGATTCTGTGCGCATGCTTTCGCCCCCTTTCTTGCATTCATTCGCCGTTCGGGTTGCCAATTCCTTTTCGCGCGGACGCTTTTCTGTCGCACAGCGCGCGGAGCCGTTTCGCATTGCGCAGCAAATGCTAGAGAAGAAGCAGCGTCGCCGCCATGATCGCCATGCCTGCGACGACGCCGATGATCGCCATGTGGTGCTCGCCGTAGGCTTCCGCAGCGGGCAAAAGTTCGTCGAGCGAGATGAAGACCATGATGCCCGCCACACCAGACAAGATCATGCCGAAAAGTGCGCCCTGCATAAAGCGCCACAACAGGAGCGCGCCCAAGAGCGCGCCGATCGGTTCGGCCAGGCCGCTCAAAAAGGCATACTTGAGCGCCTGCCCTTTGTTGCCGTCCGCGTAGTAGATCGGCACGGCCACCGCCATGCCCTCCGGAATGTTGTGGATCGCGACGGCGACGCAGATCGCCATGCCCATGCGGATGTCCTGTAGCCCCGACGCAAAGGTCGCGATCCCCTCGGGAAAGTTGTGGATCACGATCGCGAGCGCCGCCATGACGCCGACCCGCCGAAGCCTTTGCGCCTCGGACGAATCGCCCTGTATGCCGTTCGACGCGGTTTCCCGCTTTTTGGAGGCCCCCATTTCGTGCGGGTTGATGTCCTCGGGCAACAGTTGGTCGATGCAGAAGATCAGCGCGATGCCGATGAAAAACCCCAGCACGGTCAGCAACATGCCCTTTTCGGCGCCATAGCCGAATTCCAATGTGTCGAAAGCCATTCGAAACAGCTCGACGAAGGACACGTAGATCATGACCCCCGTCGATATCCCCAGCGAAAAGGGCAAGAACTTCTTGCCTTTCGCGCCGTAGACTGCGATCAATCCGCCTAGGCCTGTCGATATGCCCGCGACGACCGTCATGGCCAAGGCCGGCCAAAAGTGTGCGCCCATCCGCGTTCCTTTCCGTTCCTTTCGATGCGGCGCATGGAAACGCGCCCACTACAAACTGAGTATCCCCAAATGTTCCAACAGGATGGCTGTGCCGATCAGCATCAGCAGCACGCCGCCCAAAATGGCCGCGCCCTTTTGCAAAAAGCCCCCCAGGCGTTTGCCCAGAAACACCCCCGGAATCGACAGCATACAGGTCGTCACGCCGATCGTCGTCGCGACCGGCAAGATGGGCGTGGCAAGTATCGCGAGCGATACGCCGGTCGCCAAGGCATCGATGCTGGTCGCGATCGCGCTGACGAAGAGACGCGGCGTCTGCATGCAGTCGGCGCGGGAAGACTCTTCTTTGCGCGTTTCGAGTATCATCTGCATGCCGATCAACACGAGCAGGCCGAAAGCGATCCAGTGATCGACCTGCTTGATGGCGTCCGCCACCAAAAGACCGAGAAAATAGCCGATCACCGTCATCAAGAACTGGAAGCCACCAAAAAACAAACCCGTCTTGAGCGCGTCCCGCCAACCGATCCGCGGCGCTGCCATGCCGTTTGCGAGCGATACCGCGCATGCATCCGCCGAAAGGCCAAACGATATCACGATCGTTTCGACAATTCCCATATTTGTTTCTTCCCCCGTTTTATGTCTATTCTGAACCGTGGATCGTTATCCGTATATACACGGCGGTTTTGCCACACCGCCGCTTATGGTCAGCCATGCTTTTCGCCGTCGCCGCGCGGTTTCTGCGCCGACTTCGCAAAGAAGCGGAAACGCCCCTTTTTCTTTTCGTCGGGCGGCCTGTCCGAGCCGGCTTCGTGGCGCTTTCGCGGCGCGCCGTCGAGAAATTCCGCCACAGTGCGCCCGCCCATGAAGACCTGCATGGTGTTTTTGAACACGAGCACGACGATCGGCCCGCCCAACATGCCCAGCACGCCGAAGACGCGATAGCCGACGAGTATCGACGAGAGCGTCAAAAGCGGATGCAAGCCGATTTCGTCGCCCAGCACGCGCGGTTCGAGCATTTGCCGCAGCGCGATCGTACAAAAGTACATCACGCCCACCCCCAGGCCGACGCGAACATCCCCCGCCAAAAAGCTGCCCAGCGAAAGGGGGATCAGCACAAGCCCCGCCCCGATGAAGGGGAAGGCATCCAGCAGCGCGATGCCAATGGCGATCAAGAGCGCGTATCGGTTGCCGAGGATCGTAAAGCCGATGAAAAGCTCGGCTGCGACGAAGAGCATGATCTTGCTCTGTGCTTTGATGTAGCCGAGAAGCGCCCCGATCAGGTCGTTCTTGACACCCAGCGCCGTATCGATCCATTCGACGGGAAGCTGGCGCTTCGCAAAGGAAAAGAGCTTGTCCCGTTCGGCGCAAAAGAGCACCGTCGCGATGATCGTCATGATCATGTAGAGCAGCGCCTTCGGAAGCCGCGTCACGCCGTTGACGAGCGCGACCGCCAAACGTTGCGCGATCGTCGTCACGTTTTGGAAAAGGGAACTGGCCGCTTCGTTCAGAAGCGTCTCGAGCCCCGGATGGATTCGGTTCTGCTGTTCGAGGAAACGGTTGACAAAGCTCTCGAGCCATTGGGTGACGGTAAACGCAAGCGTCGGGATGTCGCGCAAAAGCTCGCCGACCTGACGGACGATCTGCGCGATGCCCAAGAAGATGAGAAGAAAGAGCACCGCGAACATGAGCAGCGCAACGACCGTCGCAATCCAGCTCCGCTTGATGGGCAGAACCCGCATCAGGCGGCGGATCAAGGGTTCGAGCAACTGTCCGATCACGATGGCGAGCGTGATCGGGATCATCACTCCCGCCAGCCGCAGCGTGAGATACAATCCAAGGCCCAAGCCCAAAAACGCCGCCAAAAGCTTGATGCCGTTTCGCACCCGCTTGCTCATGAAGGGCGTCTTTGCGCCGTCGTGTCCTTCGTCCATCGCGTTCCTTTCTTTGGGGGGATCCCCACCGATCCCGATTCAATCGCTCCGTTTGCCTTGTCGCCTCATCCGCGCAGGAAGATCGCGCCGTATGCGCCGCCCAGCAGGGTCAGGAGGATGGGATTGATTTTGTCGCTCTGGGCCGCGGCGTAGCTCAAGGCGAAGAGCAGCACCGCCATCCATGTGACGGCGCCCAGGCCGACATTCGACAGCGCCGCCATGCCGTCCGGTAGCATTTCCATCGCCGCGATCGAAAACGCCGCGCTCGCGATCAGGCCGACCGCCGCGCTTTTGGCGCCGGATAACGCGCCGCTTACGAGCGTGGAGTTACGGTTGGATTCCAGAAAACGGCGCAAACCGAGCACGAGAAAATAGCTCGGCAACGACACACCGACCGTCGCGACGATCGAGCCGGAAACGCCCCCGTAGAGGTAGCCCAGGTAGGTGGCGGCATTCGTCGCGACCGGACCCGGCACGACCATGTCGAGCGCCAATAGGTTGGCAAACTGATCCATCCGCAGGCCCAAACGCCCGATCTCACTCATCAAAAGCGACACGATCGAGTAGCCGCCGCCGAAGCCGGTCAAGCCGATCTTACAGAATGTCCAAAAGAGCAGCCACCATTTCATTGCACGCGGCCTCCCTTCCCGCTGCGTACGCGACGCGCGTCGAAGAGGGCCGCCTTGCCGAGGCCCAGAAGAAGGGCCGCCAACATCACGGGAAAGGCATCGACCTTCAGCACGAAGACACAGACGAAGGCCGCCGCCATCAACGCGGCCGTGAACCAATTCTTCAGTACATGGCGGCCGAGCGAAAAGGCTGTGTAGAGGATGAGCGCCGCGCTCGTCACGCGGATGCCGCTCAAGGCGCCGCGCAGGATCGAGCCTTTTGCCATCGCCGCTTCCGGCGCGCTGGTGAAGAGCAGCGTTGCGGCTAGCATCGCCACAAAGGCGGGCAGGAGCGCGCCCAGTCCCGCCGCGATCGCGCCGAGCAAACCCGCGTAGGCGCTGCCGATAAAGACGGCGCAGTTGAGTGCCACCATGCCCGGCAGGGCTTGCGACAGCGTTACCGCCTCGATGAAGTCCTCCTCGGTCAAAAGCCCGTGCTTCTCGACGAGGTCTTTTTGGATCGCCGGCAACATGGCCAGCCCACCCGCAAAGGTCAGGCTGCTCACTTTGAAAAACACCCAGAACATCAAAACCAGCATTTTGGTGTCAAATTCACGTTTTCGCATCGAATCCCCGATCTGCAACTTTCACGAATGACAATTCGCAGTGCGCGCCAATGACGCTTTCCATTGTAATCGATTTTTCGGATTTTTGCACGTCCGTTACGTGAGGGCAGTTCAATTCCACCCCCAATACCGGGCGGGGCTGTTTTGTGTTATAATGAGGTTTGCGAATCGAGAATTCCCCCATTTTGCACAAAGGAAGAAGTCCCATGCGTTTACAGCAATACCTGGCGCACGCAGGCATCGCGTCGCGCCGCAAGTGCGAGTCGTTTATCCTCGAAGGCCGCGTCAAGGTCAACGGCAGCGTCGCCAAGGAACTCGGCACGACGGTCGAACCGGGCCGCGACACCGTCACCTTCGACGGGAAGGACGTGCGCTTTGAACGGAAGCTGACCTACTGCTTCTACAAGCCGCCGCACGTCATGTGTACAGCCGACGACCCCGAAGGCCGCCAAACGGTCCACGATTACTTCCGCGACGTTCCGGAACGCCTCTACAACGTCGGACGCCTCGACTTCGACAGCGAAGGCGTGCTTCTGATGACGAACGACGGCGATCTCGCCAACGCGCTGACCCACCCGAGCAAGCAGATCGACAAAGTGTACTTCGCCGTTTGCGACGGCCTCGTCGCGCCCGAGGCGCTCGAAGCGCTCCGCCGCGGCGTCGTGATCGACGGACGCAAAACTGCGCCCGCCAAGGTCAGCGCCCTCAAGCTCGACGCGTCCGGCTCGACCCTTTTGATCCGCATTCACGAAGGCCGCAACCGCCAGATCCGCAAGATGCTCGACGTCGTCGGCCATCCTGTGCGCTACCTCCGCAGGGAGCAGTTCGCGACGCTGACGATCGAGGGTCTGAAGCCCGGCAAATACCGCCTGATCGAGGGAGAAGAGCTCCGCAAACTCCGCGACCTCGCCGGCTTGAAATCGTAGGAACATATTTTCGCCGTTCGCTTTACAAGCCTTGTCCCATCTCGTATAATGGTAACGATAAATCGGAATCCTTGGAATGGCGGATTCAGGTCATTTCAAAAATGGGATTCTTAAGGGTCTTTGACCCTTAAGCCGGGGGTTTGGGGGATGGAGTCCCCCACAAGAAGCAAGGAGCTATAGCAAAATGGCCGTTGAAAAACTCAAGGCGCTGGAAGCGGCGCTGGCGCAAATCGAAAAGAGCTACGGCAAGGGCGCGATTATGAAGCTGGGCGAGGCGGCATCGCGTCAAGGCATGCCGGTGATCCCGACGGGCTGCTTGGCGCTCGACTACGCGCTGGGCGTCGGCGGCGTGCCGCGCGGACGCGTCGTCGAGATCTACGGGCCGGAGTCGTCGGGCAAGACGACGGTCGCGCTGCACATCGTCGCCCAGGCGCAAAAGCAGGGCGGCATCGCAGCCTTCATCGACGCCGAACACGCGCTCGATCCGTCCTACGCGGCGGCGTTGGGCGTCGACGTCGACGAACTCTACATTTCGCAGCCCGACACCGGCGAGCAGGCGCTCGAGATCGCCGAAGCGCTCGTCCGCAGCTGCGCGATCTCGGTGGTCGTCATCGACTCGGTTGCCGCGCTCGTCCCCAAGGCCGAAATCGACGGCGAGATGGGCGATTCCCACGTCGGCCTCCAGGCGCGCCTCATGAGCCAGGCGCTCCGCAAGCTGACCGGCGGCCTCAGTAAGTCCGAAACGAGCATGATCTTCATCAACCAATTGCGCGAGAAGGTCGGTATCATGTTTGGCAACCCCGAGGTCACGACGGGCGGCAAAGCGCTCAAATTCTACGCCACCGTTCGCCTCGACGTCCGCAAGTCCGAGATCATCAAAAACGGCGCCGACATCATCGGCACGCGCGCCAAAGTGAAGGTCGTGAAAAACAAGGTCGCGCCGCCCTTTAAGGTCGCCGAATTCGACATCCTTTACGGCCAGGGCATCTCGCGCGAGGGCTCGATCCTCGACCTCGCCGTCGATCACAAGTTGATCAACAAGACCGGCAGTTGGTATTCCTACGGCGACATGCGCATGGCACAGGGCCGCGACAACGCCCGCACCTTCCTCGTCGACAACCCGGAGCTCTGCGACGAGGTCGAGGCCAAGGTCCGCGCCATCCTCTTCCCGCCGCCTGAAGCCGGAGCCGCCGAAACCGATGGGCGAAAAACCGCGAAAGCCGATCCGAAAGTGGAAGAAACCGGTAACTCTGTTCCGGAAGAAGAAGTCGCGCCATAAGTGGCAAAGCAAACGTGTGGGTCGCGCAAAAAACGGGCCCGCACGTTTTGTATTTTCGACAGGTTTTCGCCCCATCATCCAAAATATTCGATAGAAAAAAGGGCAAACATTGCGTTGTCCGGATTTTCTGCAAGCGAAATCGCCCAGTGGTAAGCTTTTTCAGCGTTGGCGAACTGGTCCCATCTGCTTGACAAGCTCTCGGAAATCGCATAAAATCATAATGGGAATTATCGGATTTCGAAGATGCTCATATAAAGATGGCGTTTACCCTCCGTCGCGCTGCTTTTGCGCACGGGAACCGGATCGCTTGCCGCTTTGGATTAACATAACGTGCATGTGATTTTAATATAGATACGCGCACTTTTGCATCCGTTCAAGCCTACACTAGTCAGGATGGCGCCATTTTGTATGCGCGATCAAGGAGCCGAGTGATTTCCCGCTCGGCTTTTAATATAGAAAAAGAGGTGTCTTACAGGGTGTTTCAAGTTCTTCCCTACATCATCGGAGCGGTCATCGGCATCGTCATCGGTGCGTTGATCGGCTACCAGTACCGACGCGGCATCGCCGAAGCCAAACTCGGCAGCGCCGAAGAACGCGTCGAAAAAATGATCAGCGATGCGCAAAAAAACGCCGCCACGCGCGCTGAAGCACTGAAAAAGGAAATGATCCTCGAAGCCACAGAAGAGATCCTCAAGAGCCGGACCGAGTTCGACAAGGAATGTCGCGACCGGCGCACCGAACTGCAACGATCCGAACGACGCATCCAGCAGCGCGAAGAAACGGCCGAAAAGAAAATCGATTCACTTGAAAGCCGCGAGGAAAAAATCGCGACGCGCGAAAAGGAAATCGAACAAACCGAACAGGCCGTGAACGAACTGCACGACAAACAACTCCTCGAACTCGAACGGGTTAGCGCCATGACCATGGACGAAGCCCGCCAGATCCTGCTGGCCAACGTCGAGGAAGAAACCCGCCGCGATGCCGCCATACTCGTGCGCGACATCGAAACCCGCGCCAAAGAAGAGGCCGACAAAAAAGCCCGCAACATCATTTCGCTCGCCATCCAAAAGTGTGCCGCCGACCACGTCGCAGAAGCGACGGTATCGGTCGTCGCGCTCCCGAACGACGAGATGAAGGGCCGCATCATCGGGCGCGAAGGGCGCAACATCCGCACCTATGAGACGGCCACCGGCATCGACCTGATCATCGACGACACGCCCGAAGCGGTCATCCTCTCTGGCTTTGACCCCGTTCGCCGCGAGGTCGCCCGCATCGCGCTGGAAAAACTCATCCTCGACGGCCGCATCCACCCCGCGCGCATCGAGGAAATGGTCGAAAAAGCCCGCAAAGAAGTGGACAACCAGATCCGCGAGGCCGGCGAACAGACCGTGTTCTCCGTCGGCATTCACGGCTTGCATCACGAGCTGGTCAAGCTGCTCGGGCGCCTGAAGTATCGCACGAGCTACGGCCAGAACGTACTCAAACACTCGATCGAGGTCGCCGAACTCGCCGGAGTCATGGCTGCCGAACTCGGCGCGAACATCACCCTCGCCAAGCGCGCCGGTCTGCTGCACGACATCGGCAAGGCCATCGACCACGAAACCGAGGGTTCCCACACCGCGATCGGCGCCGAACTGTGCAAAAAATACCGCGAAAATGCACAGGTCATCCACGCCGTTGCCGCCCACCACGGCGACATCGAGCAGACGACCGTCGAGGCCGTCCTCGTGCAGGCCGCCGACGCGATCTCAGCCGCCCGGCCCGGCGCCCGCCGCGAGACGATCGAGAGCTACATCAAGCGCCTCGAAAAGCTCGAGGAGATCGCCAACACCCACCGCGGCGTCGCCAGCAGCTACGCCATCCAAGCCGGCCGCGAGATCCGCATCATCGTCAAACCCGACGAGGTCGCCGACAACGAAACCGCCCTCGTCGCCAAAGAGATCTGCCGCGAGATCGAAGATCAACTCGATTACCCCGGCCAGATTAAGGTGAACGTCATCCGCGAGACCCGCGCGACGGACTTCGCCAAGTAAAAAAACCGACGCAAAGAGGCGAAACGCCCGCTAGTCGGCCGTGTTTCCGCCCCGTAAATCCGGAATTCCCCAAAGAGCGATCGAAAGATCGCTCTTTTGTGTTGCATCATCCGAATTTTTGACAAAAAGAAATGAAAACCGTCTTGACAAGCATTTCGGCCGATGCTATTATCGAGTTGAATTCAGAGTGTTTTACTCGGAATTAACTACGGAAAACTTTTGACCGGGCGCAAACGGAGGCGATACGGCCATGAAACTATCGACGCGCGGCAAATATGGCCTGCTGGCGATGTACGACCTCGCGGTCAACGACCAAAAACCGGTCGCCATCAAAGCCATCGCACAGCGGCAGGGCATCTCGGACGCCTACCTCGAACAGCTCATCGCGTCGCTGAAAAAAGCGCGGCTCGTCTCATCGACCCGCGGCGCACAGGGCGGCTACCAGCTCACCCGCCCGCCCCATACGATCAGCATTGGCGAAATCCTGCTGGCCCTCGAAGGGAGCGTGTCCGTCACGGACTGCGTCTCCAGCCCCGACTGTGGCCAGGGCTGCGATTGCCCGTCGAGACCGGTATTTCATAAAATTCAAGAGGGAATCGATCACATCTTGGCGGATCTCACATTGGCGGACATGCTCGACTGCAAAACCGATTCCCCCGAACACGCAAGTGTGGAGGCGACGATATGAAACGCATTTACCTCGACCACGCCGCGACGACGGCCGTCCATCCCCATGTGCTCGCCGCTATGATGCCCCATTTCGCCTCGGTCTACGGCAACCCGAGCAGCCTCTACACCGAGGGACGCGAAGCGAAAAAAGCCGTCGAGCACGCGCGCGAACAGGTGCAAAAAGCGCTGAACGCCGCCCGCGCCGATGAAATCATCTTCACCGGCGGCGGCTCCGAGGCTGACAACACGGCGATCTTCGGCGTGGCGCGCAGCTTGCAGGGCAAGGGGAAAAAGCACCTGATCACGACGACCTTTGAGCACCACGCCGTCCTCCACCCCTGCGAGATGCTCGAACAGGAAGGCTTCGAAGTCACCTACCTGCCGGTCGACGAATATGGCCTCGTGACGCCCGAACAGGTCGAAGCGGCCATCCGGCCCGAAACGGCGCTGATCACGATCATGTTCGCCAACAACGAGATCGGCTCCATTCAGCCCATCGCGGAGATTGGCGCGGTCGCGAGACGAAAGGGCGTGATCTTCCACACCGACGCCGTTCAGGCCGTCGGCGCGCTCGACATCGACGTCCAAGCCATGAACATCGACCTGCTCTCCCTGTCGGCGCACAAGCTCTATGGACCCAAGGGCGTCGGCGCGCTCTACGTCCGAAAGGGCTTGCGCGTACCGCCGCTGATCTACGGCGGGGCACAAGAACGCAAACGCCGCGCCGGCACCGAAAACGTCCCGGGCATCGTCGGCCTCGGCGCCGCGATCGAACGGGCCACAGCCCACCGACCTGTCGAAAGCGCGCGCCAAATTGCCCTTCGGGACAAGCTCATTCATGGTCTGCTCGAACGGATCCCCGAATGCCGCCTGAACGGCCACCCGACGAAGCGCCTGCCCAACAACTGCAACGTCAGCATCAAGTACGTCGAGGGCGAAGCGCTCTTGCTGCGGCTCGACTTCGCGGGCGTCGCGGCGTCGAGCGGCTCGGCCTGCACGAGCGGCTCGCTCGACCCGTCCCACGTCCTGCTCGCCATCGGCCTCCCCCACGAGATCGCGCACGGCTCCCTCCGCCTGACCCTCGGCGAAGAGAATACCGAGGCCGACGTCGATACCGTGCTGGAGGGGCTGCCGAAGATCGTCGAAACACTCCGCGCCATGAGCCCCCTCTTCGACGTTCGCGACGACATCGTCTCTTACGAGGGCGACGCGGATCACGGGGATTTGGACGAGGATGCTTCTTAAAGGGGGACGTTAGGGGCTTCCAGCCCCTAAAACCCTGGCCTATGTGTCGAGCCTCGCGCTAAGCGCTCAGCCCCGGTGAGTTGAACAAGAATGTTCAACTCCCGTTGAAGCTGTTCGCTTCAACCCCCAAACCCCCGACCAAAGGGTCGAACCTCGCGCGAAGCGCTCAGCCCCGGTGAGTTGAACAAAAATGTTCAACTCCCGTTGAAGCTGTTCGCTTCAACCCCTTAAGAATCCCATTCGAAAAATACTTTTGCAGGGTTCCACGGATGTGGGAACAGCTGAGGGATAGCAAAGATTGCGAATGCGAAGATTACGAGCTGGGAGGCTTGCGATATGTACAGCGAAAAAGTGATGGATCATTTCTCCAACCCGCGCAACGTCGGTGAGCTTGCAGACGCCAACGGCATCGGTCAGGTCGGCAACGCCAAATGCGGCGACATCATGCGCATCTACCTCAAGGTGATCGACAATGTCATCGAGGATGTGCGCTTCAAGACCTTTGGCTGTGGCGCCGCGATCGCGAGTTCCTCGATGGCGACCGAACTGATCAAAGGGAAGACGCTCGACGAAGCGCTTCAGCTCACCAACCGTGCCGTCATGGAGGCGCTCGAAGGGCTGCCGCCCGTCAAGGTGCACTGCTCTGTCCTCGCCGAGGAGGCCATCAAAGCCGCCATCGAAGACTACCGCCGCCGCCTCGACGCGGGCAGCACGGAAGAAGAGCTCAACGCCGAGAGCGTCGGCCTGGGCTGAGGCAAGGACCCGAACACGTTTTGTCAAAAGAGCGGCTGCAAAGCTGCTTTTTTGATGCAGTAAGACTGTCAATCGTTGCCAATTCTCGCAGTTGGATTGACATATTCTGTAATGTTATGCTATATTGTAGAAGTCCAAGTGAACCGATCTGCCGAACACAGGGCTTACCGGTGTGGGATTGATGTGAGCAAACGGAGGAGATGGTGACATGACGATGAACAAATGGATCCGGGCATCGCTGGCCTTGGGACTTTGTACCGCTTTGAGCCTCGGTGCGGTCGTGGGCAACGCTGCGCCCGATTCGCGCGCGGGCAGAGGGGTAAAGGTTGACAACGCGGCGACCCAAACCGCCAAACCGGGCACAGCCACCGCCAAGGCGACGCCTACCCCAACCGCCAAGGCGACGCCGACCGCGAAGCCAAGTGCGAAGCCGACCGACGCGCCGAAACTCGACGAGCTGGAAGAGATGGAGATGGTGCCGGAGACGACGCCCACCTCGAACGCGCAACCCACTGCGACGGCAAAATCGTCCGCAGCGTCGGGAACGGGAACCGGTACGGGCAGCGTCAAAAAGACGTCCGCAAAGACCGGCCCTTACTCCAATGAAATGAAACTGCCCTATGCCAAAGGGCTGACGCTGGGAGGCGCGGCGAAGGTCGAGCGCAAAAACGACGTCGCGAAGTCGACTTTTTACAAAGTGCCCGACATCTTCAATTCCAAGAGCAGCAAAAACTTTACGCTCCTTCCGAAGTTCAAGACCTACCAGCAGACGACGGAATGGTCGTCCGGTCCGGCCGCGGCCCTGACCGTGCTGAACTACCTCGGCAAGCTGGGCGACAAAAATGAGATGGATCTCGCCAAACTGACCGGAGAAGAAGAATCGCTGACATCGCTCGCGGGTATGGTCAAGCTCTTCAAGGGCATCGGCGGCTTGAAAGTCGCGTCGACCCTGGATTCGAAAGACGTCGGCACGATCGGCCTCGACGTCATCCAGGCCTACCTAAAAAAGGGCGTGCCGGTACTCGTGGAGTGGATGGACTGGGACGGGCATTGGATGGCCGTCATCGGCTACCACACCATGGGTACGGCGAGCCGCTCGGATGACATTTTGATCGTCATGGATCCCTACGACACGACCGACCACTGCCAGGACGGCTACGGCATCGTGTCGGCCGAGCGCTTCCTCTTCATGTGGAAGGACGTCGGGAACTTCGCGAGCGACAACAACAAAGCCTTTGTCGCCGCCTGGGCGGACAAGTAAAGAACCGGACTGCAAAAGGCGCATGTGTGATCCTGCGCCTTTTTTGCGCCGTTTGACAAGCTTTCTATCGCGATCTATGATCGGGGGAAAAGAAGGGGGATACCGCATGAAGCAAGTGGAACTGACAGCGCTGTTCGCGCGCGTGCAGGCAGGGGAGCTCGCGCCGGAAGAAGCGGCGCGCATCGCGCAGGGATTCGAGGATTTGGGCTTTGCGAAGGTCGATCACGACCGCAGGCAACGAACGGGTTTTCCGGAAGTGATCTACGGTGCGGGCAAGACGCCCGGGCAAATCGTCGCGATCGCGAAAAACCTGCGCGATCGGGGAGCCGTCAACATCCTTTGCACCCGCGTGAGCCCGCAGGCGGCCGCCCGCCTTTCGGACGAACTCGGCGCAGAGCTCCACGAACTGGCGCGGGCCGCTGTCGTCGCGCCCACGCCGATCGAAGGGAAGGGGAGGGTGCTCGTGCTCTGCGCCGGAACGAGCGACCTGCCCGTCGCGGATGAAGCTGCCCTGACCGCCGCGCTCATGGGGGCTGCCGTCGAGCGCGTGAGCGACGCGGGCGTCGCGGGCATCCACCGCCTGATCGCGCACGAAAACAGCCTACACGAAGCCAATGTCATCGTCTGCGTCGCGGGCATGGAGGGCGCGCTCCCCAGCGTCGTCGCCGGTCTGACCGACCGCCCCATCATCGCCGTCCCGACGAGCGTCGGCTACGGCACCTCCTTCGGCGGCGTTGCGGCCCTCCTCGCCATGCTCAACAGCTGCGGTTCGGGCGTCAGCGTCGTCAACATCGACAACGGCTTCGGCGCTGGCTACCAGGCGGCGTTGATCAATCGATTGGCTTTGTAGGGGCTATCCGCCCCTACGACCCCGACCAAAGGACCCGTCTCGCGCGAACGCTCGACCCAGTGAGTTGAACAAAAATGTTCAACTCCCGTTGAGGCTGTTCGCCTCACCCCTTTGGAATCCCAATTGTGAATTTCCGGCATTGATTCATTTGAATTGTTTATGATTCGAATGAATGGATGTGGGAGATCTTCACAGCATAGTGCGTTCCGTTTTCGTCGAAGATCGAGGTATACGACGAAAATGGAGGGAAGATCGTGAAACAACCTACCCTTGCGGCGCTTCTTTGCGCTCTTTTGACCGCTTGCGCGATCCCGTCTGCGGCGATCGCGAGCCAGCCGCTGACGGAGGCGACAGCGCCGGTCGAGGCGGCACCCGAAGCGACGGCGGCACCCGCCGAGAGCGAGGCCGCCCAACCCCTGCCCGCCTCATTCGGCGACACGACGCCGCCCATCCCAATCGACGCGCCGAGCGCCATCCTGATGGAAGCCAAGAGCGGGCAGACCGTCATGGCGCAAAACGCCGACGAAGCGTATGATGTCGCCGGCGTGACGAAGATCATGAGTGCGCTCGTGCTGATGGAGGCCGTCGACAACGGCGGGCTTCGCCTGGAAGACAGTGTCGTCATCAGCCCCGCCGCGAGCAAGTCGGGCGGCATGAGCGCGTTTTTGGGTAGCGGGGAGAGCTACCCCGTCGAGACCCTCTTCAAAGCGATGATGGTCGTCAACGCGAACGATGCGGCGATCGCGCTCGCCGAGAAGGCATTCGGATCGCAAGAGGGCATGCTCGTCAAGATGAACGAGAAGGCGAAGAGCTTGGGCATCGCGCCTGTCTTCGTCAACCCGACGGGCCACAACGCCGACGGCCAGCTCATGAGCGCCCGCGACGCTGCTGTCATCGCGCGCGCGCTCTGCAAGTACCCCAAGATCTTCGAATGGAGCAAAGTCTACACGAGCGAGATCGCCCACCCGGGCGACCGCAAGACCGAGCTGACCAACCCGAACAAGCTCGTCCGCTTTTATCCGGGCTGCGACGGCTTTGCGACGGGCTCGGTCGGCAACAAGTCTTACAGCGGCGTCGTCACGGCGGAGCGCGACGGCATGCGTTACATCGCGGTCGTGCTGGGTGCCCAAAACGCCAACCAGCGTTCCGATGTCGCTAAGGCCATGCTCGACTACGCCTTTGCCAACTACGTGCCGATCAACGCGATCGAGAAGGGCAAGGGCATCGCAAAGGACATCCCCGTGACGGGCGGCTCGCAAAAGACCGTCCACGGCATCGCGGGGGAGGACCTGACGCTTCTGATAGAACGCGGCGACGAAGCGCGCATCGACAAAAAAGTGGTGCTCGACAAGGAAATTTTGCAGGCGCCTGTCCAAGCGGATCAAGTGCTCGGGAAACTCGTGATCGGCCTCGACGGCAAAGAACTCGGCCAGGTGCCGATCGTTGCGGCCAACGCCGTCGAAGCTTCCGACTTTGGCAGCAGTTTGCGGCGCGCGGTGCTCGATTACTTGCGTCGATAGAATGATTTGCCATTCAAGGGCATTTTCCATGATTCCATATGGCGTTCAATTGGATTTTCGGATATAATTAGATTTATGCATAGCATTTATATATGGTTCGAACTCGAACCATTGCGCGCAATTGGCGATCCTCGACGAAACCCTCCGATGCTTCAAAAGGAAAATTCTTGCCGAAGCACCGAAACAGCTTCGCAAACGTCGAGAAACGCCGGCTTAGGTTTAGTTGTGGAGAACCACCCGGAGGAAAATCCATGTTGAAGCGGAACGTCATCCAAAAACTTGTCGGCGAAGAGGTCGTAGAAGGAGCGGGCGTCCGCTTGTTCCGCGCACTGTCCCAACCGACAGCGGAAGACTTCGACCCCTTTTTGCAGCTCGACATCTTCAACTCGACCGAACCGAAGGACTACCTTCGCGGCTTTCCGATCTGCCCGCGGCGGGGGATCGAGCTTTTGACCTATCTCGTCGAAGGGACGATCGAACACAGCGACAGCCTCGGCAACAAAACGCGGCAGCGCAGCGGCGATTTGCAGTGGTTGACGGCTGGCAGCGGCGTCGCGCACCGGGAGATGCCGCGGCCTTCGCCCAAACTCCAGGGCTTTCAGCTTTGGCTCAACATGCCGCGCAATCGCAAGTTGAGTTCGGCGGCCTACCATTGCCTCTACGCGTCCGAGATCCCGATCGTCTGCCAGGAGGGCAGCGAGATCCGCGTGATCGCCGGCGACTACAATGGGCGAAAAGGACCCTATTCGGGCGAGTTCGTCAGACCGACCATACTCGACGTTGCCCTCGAACCGGGCGCGACCTTCGAATGGATCTGCCCGATCGAGGAGACGCTGGCACTCTACCTCTTCGACGGGAGCGGTTCCTTTGGCGACACCCAAGAAATCTACTCCAGCGACACTGTGCTCCGTTTCGATCACCACCGCCAATGCTTTGCGCGGGCCGGTGCGCCGGGGATGCGCTTTTTCCTTTTTTGCGGCAATTCACTGCTCGAGCCGATCGCCTGGGAAAACGCGATCGTCATGAACTCGCCGGACGAGCTGCCATGCGCCCGCGAAGAACTCGCCGCCATCGCACACCCCTGAACCCTGACCTTTTTGCGCAATGCATTCAGACCGCCCCCTTGGGGCGGTTTTTTGCGCCCGACGAAGAAATGTCGTGAGAAGATTCGACAGATTTGCGCAAACTAGGGAGGAAAACGGATGTCGGGAGGCATGACATGCGCGAATCGGAGAAGAAGATCGACCACCTGACAGCGCGTCTAGAGGCCGTCGTCAGGGCGATCGAACGGTCAGGACTCGAAGATCTCATGGTGTACCGGCGTGACTTCAAAAAGACGCTCTGGCACACGTTTTGGATGGGCATTGTGCGGGGCATCGGCACGGCGATCGGGGTGACGATACTGGGCGCCGTCGTCTTGTACATCCTGCAAAAGATCGCCGTTGCGCATCTGCCCGTGATCGGAGACGCGCTGGCCGAGATCATGAAGATCGTCGAAAGCAAAATGTAAACAAGGCAGACCGCAAACGCAGATCGCTTGCATGTTCTTTGCGTGTGATGGCAATCCTATCTGGTGTGTGTTTTTTCGGCGCAGCCCCACAGATGGCAGCTACCCCTCGTCGGCATGGCCGGCGGGAGCCGGTGATGCCGGGGGCGCCGAAGGCGTGTGAAGTTTTTTGGTCACCTTTTTTTCAAAAAAGGTGAAAGGAAAAACGAAAAACGAAAAAGGAAAAAGGCAAAGTCGAAAGGCAAAACCTTAGCAACGAAACAGGGGTACCGCATTGCAAAACACCTACTTTGGCCTACAGGACGCCACGCTCTCCCCGGAAGCCCTGGCAGCGCATGCGCGCGAGGTCGCGCAACAGCGCGTCGGCAAAACGGCGCGGGTCGATTTTCCGCGCCTGTCGGCCGACGTTCACCGAATTACCGAGTCGTTTGTCAGCCTCTCCCGCGCCGCCGAAACGGATGAGCGCATCGCGGCGGGCGACTGGCTGATGGACAACTACCACTTGATCGAGCAGACGATCAAAGGGATCGAAGCGGGCTTTGCCGCCAACCTGCCGCGGCTCCGCGAAGGGTCCTTTGCCGGCCTTCCCCGCGTCTACCGCATCGCCGTCGAGATCTGCGGTCACCGCGAAGGCCAGGTCGATGCTGCGTCGATCGCCTCCTTTTTGGATGCCTTTCAGTCCGAGATCTCGCTGTCGATGGCCGAGATCGGCGCACTGAAGGACATGCTTTTGGTCGCGCTCATCAAGCTCGTCACGCTCGAATCGGCGGACGTGCTCGACATGCTCAGGCAGCGAGATCGCGCCGACACGTTCTTCAAGAAGTTGCGCGAGGTACACGCCTTTTCGGCGACCGCCATGCTCAAACGCGAAAAGCTCGACAATGCCGAGTTCGTCACACGCCTCTTGCAGCGCCTGCGCGAAGAGGACGCCCCCGCCGCGCAAGTGCTCGAGGCCGTGCTGCTCAAGCGGGGCACGAGCGGCGAACAAATGATGCAGTCCGCCCAGCGCCAACAGGTACGCGGGCGCCTGTTGATGGGAAACGCCATCACGAGCATCCGCACCGTGTCTCAGCTCGATTGGGCCGGCCTCTTCTGCAAGGTTTCTCGCGTCGAGAGCGCCCTGCTCGAAGACCCCGTTTACGCCTCGATGGACGCAGCCTCCCGCGCCTACTACCGCCGCTGTGTCGTGCGCCTCGCCCGCCGCGCCAAGGTCAGCGAGGCCGCCGTCGCGATCAGCGCCGCCGAGTTGGCCGCACGGGAGCCCACCGACGTCTCGGCCGCCGAAGCCGCCAAACGCCGCCACAACGGTTACTACCTCTGTGCCGAGGGGCAGGCGGAGCTTTTCGAACGCCTCGGAACCCGTCCGCCGATGCTCCAGGCAGGGTGGGCGTTCTTTACTTGCCTGGTCGCGGGAAGCACCTTCGCGATCGCGCTGCTCTACGGGGCCAGCGCCGACAGCCTGCCTTCTGTGCTGCTGGCCGCCTTCTTGCCCAGCCTGATCTGCGCGTTTAGCTACGTCCAGATCGTCTGCCAAAAATTCTTTGCCAAATTGCCCCAACGCCAGTTGCCTCGCCTCGAACTCGACCCCGACACCGGACGCGATCGCCACACTGCGATCGTCGTTCCGGCCCTCGTCGATTCACCCGAACGCGCGGCCGAGCTGATGAAAAAACTCGAAGTGCATTATCTGGCAACCCGCGATCCGAACGTCTGCTTCGTCCTGCTCGCCGACCTTCCCGAGGCCGATGCCCCCGACGCGCCCGACGACCACGCTGTCCGCGCATCGGCCGCCGCCGAAGCCGCGCGACTGAACGAGAAGTACGGGTGGCGCTTTTTCGCGCTCTTTCGCGAACGGCGCATGAACGCTGACGGACGCTGGACGGGCCGCGAGCGGAAACGCGGCGCGCTCGAAGACTTCAACCGCTACCTCCTGACCGGCGACGCGTCGGCCTTTGCGGGCGACCCCGAAGAGAACGCCGCGCTGGTCGAGCGCTTTCGTGTGCGCTTCGTGCTGACCCTCGACGCCGACACCGTGCTTCCGATCGGCGCGGCGCAAAAACTGATCGGCACCATGCTCCACCCGCTCAACCGGCCCGAGATCGACGCGTATGGGCGCATCGTCCGCGGGCACGGCCTGATTGCGCCTCGCATCGAGCTGACCGCCCGCTCTGCCGCGCAGACCCCCTTTTCGCGCGTATTCGCCATGCCCTACGGCGTCGATGCCTACGCGGGCGCCGTGTCGGAAAGCTACCAGGACCTCTTCGACGAAGGCAACTACGCCGGCAAAGGCATCTACGACGTCGCGCTCTTCGCTGCCATGACGGAAGGACTGCCCGAAAACACGATCCTGAGCCACGACCTTTTCGAAGGCAGCTTGCTCCGCGCTGGCCTGAGCAGCGACACCGCGCTCTACGACGGCTTTCCGCCGACCTACGAGGCCTATAGCAAGCGGAACCACCGCTGGCTGCGGGGCGACTGGCAAAACCTCGCCGTGCTCTCAAACCCGCGCCTGACCGGTCTGCACCGCTTCCGCATGATCGACAACCTGCGCCGCGGCCTCGTGAAAACGTCGGCGCTCTTGCTGTTGCTGCTCGCTCCCGTGCTCGTCCACGGCTGGGTTTGGGGTGCCGTCGCATGGCTCGCGCTGTTCGGAGATCTGCTCTGGGACTTCTTTGCCTCGCTTCTGCGCGCCCAAGATCTGCAACTGAAGATTTCCGACGCCCTCGACGACATCCGGAACGCCGCTCTGCGCGCAGCTATCAGCATGGCCGTCCTTCCCTACGAAGCTTACCTCGAGATCGACGCCGCCGTTCGGGCGCTCTACCGCAGCGCCGTCTCGCACAAGCGCATGCTCGAATGGACGACATCGGCCCAGCTCGACCGCGCCAAAACCGACACATTGACCGCCGCCTACCGTCGCATGTGGGTGGGCGTCGCGATCGCCGCCGCGACGATGGCCGAAAGTGTCTTGTGGGAATCGGTGCCACTCGGCTTGATCGCGATCTTCTGGGCGGCCGGGCCTTACCTCGCCGCGCTTTACAGCCGCAGACGCGCGAACGAAGCCCTCAGCCAAGACGACGCCGACCTCGTGCGCCAGACCGCCGAACGCGCCTGGGCTTTTTTTGCCGACACCGCGACGGCCGAACACAACTACCTTCCGCCCGACAACCTCCAGATCGAGCCGCGCAAAGCCCCCGCCCCGCGGACTTCGCCGACGAACATCGGCATGCTGCTCGCCGGAGCGTACGCCGCGCAGTCGCTCGGCCTGATCACCGCCGAAGCCATGCTCGACCAGTGCGAAAAGACACTCGATACGGTCGAGCGCCTCGAAAAGTGGAAAGGGCAGCTCTACAACTGGTATGACACGAAGAACCTCGCCCCCCTTCGCCCGCGCTTCGTGTCGAGCGTCGATGGCGGCAACTTCGCCGTCAGCCTCATGACGCTGCGGGAAGGCGCCCGAAAAGCCTGCTCGGGCTACGACTTCATTTTGCGCGACCGCGCCGCCGCCCTGTGCGAGCGCATCGACGCGCTTCTGCTTTGCATGGACTTTTCCACGCTCTACGACGCCGAAAAGCACCTGTTCTTCATCGGCTGGGACGAGGAAAACCGTCGCATGAACGGGGCCCACTACGACCTCATGGCCTCGGAAGCGCGCCTGCTCAGCTTCATCGCCATCGCGAAGGGCGACGTCGAGGTCACGCATTGGTTCCATCCCTCGCGCGCGCTGACGACGATCGAGGGCAAGCGCCTTTTGATCTCCTGGTCGGGCACGATGTTCGAATACCTGATGCCGGCGCTCTTTTTGCGTTCGACGCCCGACACCCTGATCGACGAGAGCGAAGCCTCCTGCGTGTCGGCGCAGAAGCGCTACGCCGACAAAAACGCCCAAAACCCGCTACCATGGGGCGTGTCTGAGTCGGGCTTTTACGAGTTCGACCTCGCCATGCAGTACCAGTACAAGGCTTTCGGCATTCCGGGCGCGGGCGTCAAGACCTCGCGCACCGAGGCCGTCATCGCGCCTTACGCCACCATGCTCGCCCTGATGGTCGATCCGCTGGCCGCCTGCAAAAACCTCCATCGCCTCAAGGCCATCCATGCCTGGGGGTATTACGGCTTTTACGAGGCGATCGACGCGACGAGCGATCGCGTGAAGCCACCCTTTGCGATCGTCAAGAGCTTCATGGCGCACCACTTGGGCATGAGCCTGCTGGCCGCCGCCAACGCGCTGGGCGACAACGCGATCGTCGAGGCGCTGCACGAAGCCGCCGAAGTCCAGGCGGCTGAGATCCTGCTCGAAGAACGCCCGCCCAGCCGATCGATCGTCATCCGCGCCTACAACAGCGCGCTGCCCGATTTTCCCGCCCAGCCCTACAAGGAGATCGACGCCCAGACCCGCGCGCCCAAAGGCGCGGCGCTTCAGGCGACCGTCATGGGCGACGCACTCGAGATCATCGCCTGTTCCAACGGCGTCACACGCGCCGTCTGGGAGGGGATCGCGCTCTACCGCAGCCGCCTCGACCGCAGCCGCCCCCAAGCGGGATGCGCCCTTTTTGTGCGCGAAGCCGCCACCGGCTTATGCTGGAACGCCGCGGACGGCGACGCGACCTTCGAGGCGGGCAAAGCCGTCTGGAGTTGCACACACGAAGGGCTCAAGAGCACACTCGAAATCTGTTCGCCCGATGAAGCGGCGGAACTTCGCGTGATCGAGATCCAAAACGATCGCGACGTAGCGGTCGAGCTCGACGTCTATGCTTATACGGAGGTCTGTCTGAACGAACTGGCCGACGACGAGTCTCACAAGGCCTTCCATAAGCTTTTCGTCGAGAACCGCGACGCTGCCGACGGCCTTTTGAGCTTTCGCAAACGGCCGCGCCACCACGAAAACCCCGTCGTGCTGGCCGCGCAATGGACCGACCCGAGCGCTCGCCTCGGCAGCGTGCGA
The DNA here is from genome assembly GCA_031553675.1 of Eubacteriales bacterium. Classification (GTDB taxonomy): domain Bacteria; phylum Bacillota; class Clostridia; order Christensenellales; family CALWSW01; genus JAVBLF01. The sequence goes on from JAVBLF010000091.1 coordinate 22,522, forward strand.
TCCGAAGCGATCGGCCGCCTGCGCACGCTCGAAGACGCCGCGTTTTTGTCCGATGAAGGCTTCGTTCTGCAAGAGACGCCGCTCGACCCTTGTGCGCTCTTCGGCTCCTACGTGCGCCTCGAGCCGGGCGAAGTCGTGCGCTTTGGCCTAGCGCTCTGCATCGCGCGCGACGACACGGCAATCGAGGCGGCCAGGGCCTACCGTTCCTGGTCGGCCTTCGAGCGCGGCTTCAGCATCGCGTGGACGAGCGCACAGGTGCAGATCCGCCACCTCGGCCTGAGCGGGCAGCTCAAGCCGCTCCGCCTCGCGATGGCCCAACTCCTCCTGCCGGGCGCGCGCACCGAACGCCAATGCGAACTCGCCCGCCTCTGCACGCAGGGGATTGAAGGGCTGTGGGGCTTCGGACTCTCGGGCGACCTGCCGATCGTCTGCGTCGAAATCGCCGACGAAAAGCAGATCAAAGGCCTGCGCGATTGGATGCTGCTACTGCGCTACCTGCGCCTGCACGGCACACTCTTTGACCTCGTGATCCTCAACGCCGAAGCGCCAGGCTACGCCCAGCCTGTGCAAGAGGGGGTCGCGGCGATGGCGCGTTCGTTCGGCTTGCCGCTGCGGCAAAACGGCGGCGTATTCCTGCTGCACGAGGGCGAGGCCGCCGAAAGAGCGGAACTGATCCGCGCGACGGCGACACTGCTCGTCGAAGCCGGACGCCCGATGAGCGAACTCTTTGCCGCCACCCCGCCGCGAAGCCACCCCGCCCATCTGTCGCCCAGCGCTGGCGAGCTCGCGCTGGAACTGCCCAAGCTCGAGCACTGGAACGGCTGGGGCGGTTTTGACGAGCTCGAATACGTGATCCGCGTGTCGCCCGACCGTCCGACACCGCTCCCCTGGTGCAACGTGCTGGCCAACGAGCGTTTCGGCGCTTTGATCACCGAGTCGGGCGGCGGCTATACCTGGGCAGTCAACAGTCGGGAAAACAAACTCAGCCCCTGGGAAAACGACCCCGTCACTGACCGCTGCGGCGAAGTCTGCTTTTTGCGCGACGAAGAGAGCCAGCGCACCTGGAGCGTGCTGCCCCAGCCAAAGCCTGCCGGCAGCGCGGTCGTCCGCCATGGCCTCGGCTATACGAGCGTCGTGAACGGCGGGGAATCGCTCTACCAAAGCTTTACCGTATTCGTCGACGCCGAGCGCCCCGCCAAGATCATGCGCGTCCGCGTAAAAAACCCCCTGCAACGCGTGCGCAAGCTCTCGCTCTATTACGGCGTCGAGTGGGTGCTGGGCGTCGCGCCGGGGAAAACGCGCATCGCCTCCCATTGTGAGGACAACATTTTGATCGCGACGAAAGGCGGAAAGGGTTTGGCCTACCTCGCCGCACCCGGCCGTGTCATCGAATGGACGGGCAGCCGCGAAAGCTTTTTCGCGAACGACTTCGAAGGCCTGCGCGCGCCCACGCTCGACGGCAAACCCGGCGCGGGTAGCGACGCGGCGTCGGTGCTGCGCTTGCCCTTCGTGGTCGGCCCGGGCGAAGAGGCCGAAATCGTGCTCGTCATGGGCTACGAAAACGGCGGGTCGAACACTGTCGAAGAAAACCCATTTTGGCAAGAAAATGCCATGCAAGCCCTTCGCGACATTTGCACATATTACGCAAAGAAGGACAGCTTCGAGCGCGAATTAAGCAAAGTGAAAGCGCTCTGGAAGCGGCGCACCGAAACGCTGACGGTGGCGAGCGACGATCGCGCTTTTGACAAGATGATGAACGGCCGTCTGCTGTATCAGGTGTGGTCGTCCCGTTTGCTGGGACGCACGGGCTATTACCAGTGCGGGGGGGCGTTCGGCTTCCGCGACCAGCTTCAAGACGTACAGGCGCTGCTCTTGTCCGCGCCCGAACGCGCCCGCCAGCAGCTCCTTCTCTGCGCGGCGCACCAGTTCGAGGACGGCGACGTCCAACACTGGTGGCATCCGCCGGCGATGGGGGTCCGCACCGAGATCAGCGACGACCTGCTCTTTTTGCCCTACATCGCGATGCGCTACTGGGAAGTGACCGCGGACGACAGCGTCTGGCGCGAAACCGTCCCTTACCTGCGCAACGTCGATATCCCGGAAGGCGCGCACGACATCTACGTCGCGGCACAGCCCTCCGAGCAGGAAGGCAGCCTCTTCGACCATTGCCTGCGCGCGATCGATCGCGTCGCCATGGGCGAACGCGGCCTGCCGAAGATCGGCGGTGGTGACTGGAACGACGGCATGGACGAAGTGCGGGGCGAAAGCGTCTGGCTGGCTTGGTTCTTCTACAGCGTTCTGATGGACATGCGGGCGGTCTGCCGTCACATGGGCGACGACATGCGGGCGACCGCGCTCGAAGCCCGCGCAATCGAACTCCAAAAGAACATCCAGAAGCACGCCTGGGACGGCGAATGGTACCGCCGCGCTTTCTTCGCCGACGGTACGCCTCTCGGCAGCCGCGACAACACGGAATGCCGCATCGACAGCATCTCGCAATCCTGGGCAGTCATCTCGGGCGCGGCCGACGAGAAGCGCGGACGCATGGCGATGCGCTCGCTCGAGAAACACCTCGTCGACCGGCAAAGCGGCATCGTCAAGCTCCTGACGCCGCCCTTCGACGTACAGGAACCGCGCGCCGGCTACATCCAAGGCTACGTGCCGGGCACGCGCGAAAACGGCGGGCAGTATACGCACGCGGCAATCTGGGCCGTGCTGGGCTTTCTGCGGATGGGGGATCACGCCAAGGCCGCCGAACTCTTCAGCGCGATCAACCCGATCCGCCACGGCGACAACCCGATCATCGCGGGCCTCTACCAGGGCGAACCCTACGTGCTGGCGGCCGACGTCTACGCCCACCCCGAGCACCTCGGACGGGCGGGCTGGACCTGGTACACCGGCGCGGCAGCCTGGCTTTACGTCGTCGGATGGGAGCTCTTGGGCGTCAAAAAACGCGGCACGACGCTCGAACTCGACGCCGCCGCCGCCGAATTTCTCGGCGCCTACAACGTGGACTACCGCTTCGCATCGAGCCTGTACCGCATTCGCTTCGAAAAGGGCGGAGGAAAGAAAGTGATCGACCTGATAGACGACGGCGCATGCCATGAAATTTGCATGACAGGCCAGTGTGATCCAATTGCATGAGTATCCAAAATTCGACGAAATTTGACATCAATACGCAAGGGCGACAATTGCATGAGCAGCTACATGGGGCAAATGCGCAGAAACGCAAGATCATATATTGCTCATGCAAAAGCTTACATTGTTTATTTATTTGAACGATCCAAATAGAATTGACGTGGGTGAAAAAATGGGAAAGCATAAACGCAGATATTTGCAAATCGGCTTAAACATCGCTTTTTATCGGAAGCTAAACGGACTGACACAAATCGAACTGGCGGAAAAAGCGGGCATCAGCCGTACCTTTTTGAGCAACATTGAGGCGCCGAACATGGAGACGAGCGTCTCCTTGGAAACGCTGTTTGACATCGCGGATGTCCTTCGCGTTTCCCCAGACAAGCTCATGGAGTTCCGCGATTGACTCCGAATGAACGGTCGGATGCGCATCGCCGGTAAGCGCGATGCAAAACGTGTGGTATAATGAAACCGCACGTTTTTTTGTGAAAGCGTGCATCACTTGCACGACGAAGAGGAAGGAAACCGCATTGAACGCACTGCCGATGACCCGCGCGGACATGGACGCGCTCGGATGGGACAGGCCGGATTTTGTCCTGGTGACGGGCGACGCCTACATCGATCACCCTTCTTTTGGTACGGCGATCGTCGCGCGTGTGCTGGAAAGCCGCGGCTATCGCGTCGCGATCCTCGCACAGCCCGCGTGGAAGAGCTGCGCGGACTTCAAACGCTTTGGGCGGCCGCGCCTGGCCTTCCTCGTCAATTCGGGCAACATCGACTCCATGGTCAACCACTACACCGCCGCGAAAAAGCCGCGGAGCACCGACGCCTATACCCCCGGCGGCCAGGCGGGCCTGCGGCCCGATCGCGCCCTGATCGTCTATACGAATCGCATTCGCGAAGCCTTTCGCAAGATGCCGATCGTGATCGGCGGCGTCGAGGCCAGCCTGCGCCGTTTCGCGCATTACGACTACTGGGACGACAAGGTGCGCCGCAGCATCCTCGTCGACGCGGGCGCCGATCTACTGATCTACGGCATGGGCGAACGCCCGATCGTCGAGATCGCCGACGCTTTGCAGGCGGGCACGCCCATTTCACAGATCGATTCCGTTCTAGGAACGGCTTATCTGCGCGAGGGAGACGATGGGGGATTTCATCCCCCAAACCCCCGACCAAAGGAGCAAGCCCCTTTGGAATCCCTGCTGTTGCCTTCTTTCGAGAGCGTTTCGCAGGACAAGGAGGCCTACGGGCAGGCTTATCTCAAGCAAAAAGAGCAGACCGACGCCATGCGTTCCCTGCGGCTCCTACAGCCGCACGGACGGCAAACGCTGATCGTCAACCCGCCGCAGCCGCCCTTGACGCGCGCCGAACTCGACGCCGTCTACGCGCTGCCTTATACACGTCTGCCCCATCCTTCGTACACAGAACACATCCCCGCGCTCGACGAGGTCGAATGGTCGATCGCGAGCTGTCGGGGCTGCTTTGGAAGCTGCTCCTTCTGTGCGCTGACCTTCCACCAGGGGCGGGTCGTGCAATCGAGGAGTTCTGAATCGATTTTACAAGAGGCGAGGGCGATGGTCAAGAGCCCGCGCTTCAAAGGCTACATCCACGACGTCGGCGGCCCGACCGCCAACTTCCGCGATCCTGCCTGCGACACCCAGCGCAAAGGCAAGGCGTGCTCCCACAGACAGTGCCTGCACCCCAAACCCTGCGAGAAACTGCGTGCCGACCACACCGAGTATACCGAGCTGCTCCGTAAACTGCGCGGGATCCCCGGCGTCAAGAAAGTCTTCGTGCGATCGGGCTTGCGCTACGACTACATCCTCCACGACGAACCCAAGCGCGGATCCGCGTTTCTTCGGGAACTGCTCGAGCACCATGTCAGCGGCCAGCTCAAGATCGCGCCCGAACACGTCGCGTCCACCGTGCTCGACCTGATGGGGAAACCCGAAGCCGAGGTCTACGAACGCTTCGTGCAGAAGTTCAAGGCCGTCAATGAAAAACTGGGCAAAGAACAGTACATCGTGCCTTACTTCATGTCCTCGCACCCAGGCAGCGACCTGCATGCGGCGATCGCGTTGGCCTGCTACATGCGCGAGCGCGGCATCCGGCCCGAACAGGTGCAGGATTTCTACCCGACGCCCGGCACGCTTTCGACGACGATCTTCTACACCGGCGTCGATCCGCGCAACGGGCGCTTGGTCTTCGTGCCGCGGACGCCCAAAGAAAAGCGTTTGCAGCGCGCGCTGCTCCAAAGCTACCGGCTCGAAAACGCCCCTTTGGTCCGCGAAGCGTTGCGGCAGGCGGGGCGCGACGACCTGATCGGCTTCGGCGCGAAGGCGCTCGTCAGACCCGAGGGCGGAACCCGCCCACCCGCAAAGCGCAGGGCTTCGACCCCCCAAGCGCGGCCTGCGCGAGGCGAGAAAAAGGGCAAGCCCGAAGCGAAATCTCAACGCTCGGACGCGTCCAGCCGCCGCGGAAAACCGCCGCGCGGCAAGCGGTAAGCGCCTCCAAGGGCGCACGGAGCCATGGACTTGTCCGCGATACTGGCGATCAGACAAGCGGAATGCTATAATACAGGCAATATGCTCGCGCAATTGCGAATGAGGGAGGGCATCGAATGGCAACGATCAAAGCGATCACCGAAAAGGGCGAAGTCCGGCTGACGGCGGCCGTTGGGGATAACCTATATAAGGCGCTGATCGGCGCGCGCGTCCCGATCGATGGGAGTTGTGGCGGTCACGAAGTCTGCGGCAAGTGCCGCGTCGAAGTGCTGGAAGGCGAGGTGCCGCCGCCGTCTGACAACGAACGCAAGCACATCACCGAAGCCGACCTTTCGCACAGGATCCGCCTGGCATGCATGATCGAAGTGCAGGGCGACATGGTCGTCGTGCCGATCGCGACGAAGGGTGCGGCGCAGATCATGGTGGGCGGCGTGCAACAGGGCGCGCTCCCGACCGACGGCGAAGCGGGCTTTGCGGTCGGCATCGACATCGGAACGACGACGGTGGCAGCCTTTTTGATCGACCTGCCGACCGGACAGACGATCGGGACGAAAAGCGCGCTCAACGCCCAGCGCCCCTATGGCGGCGACGTGATCGCTCGTTGCGGCCACGCGCTCTCCGGACCGGAGGGAAAAGAGACGCTGGCCCGCCTGATCCGCGACCAAATCGACGAACTGATCGACACGCTCTGTACAGACGCCGGAGCTGACAAAGCGCAGATTCACCGCGTCACGCTGGCAGGCAACCCGACGATGATGCACCTTTGCGCCGGATTGGACGTCGGCGGCATCGCGGTCGCACCCTACCTGCCGGCTTACACCGAGGGCTTTTCCATGACGGCGGGCGCGCTGGGCATAACGCTCGGAGCCGACACGCCGGTGCTGTTTTTGCCCGTGATATCGGGCTATGTCGGCGCCGACACCGTCGCAGCGGTCATCGCGTCGGGCATGGATCAGAGCGATGAACTGTCGCTTCTGATCGACATCGGCACGAACGGTGAAATCGTGCTCGGCACAAAAGACAAGCTGCTCTGCTGTGCGGCGGCGGCCGGACCAGCCTTTGAGGGCGGAAAGATCAGCTGTGGCATCGGCGGCATCGTTGGCGCGATCGACAAGATTTTTTCGAACTACGCCGACTTCGCCGCCAAGAAGCCCGACAAAGCGGGAACGCCGCCCGCCGATCTCGACGGGCCCTACTACACGACGATCGGGGGCCAAGCCGCCAAGGGCATCTGTGGCTCCGGTCTGATCGACTTGATCGCGCTGCTGTGCCGCAAAGGTTGCATCGACGAAACCGGCGTCCTTTCGCCGGACGATTGCGACGACGCCGCCTACACCGACCGCTTTGACGATGCGGGCAGATTCATCCTCGCTGCCAAGGCCAACGGCGCGGCATCCGAAGTCAGCCTGACCCAAAAGGACGTGCGCGAAGTGCAGCTCGCCAAAAGCGCGATCGCCGCGGGCGTCGACATTTTGGCACTGCGTTTGGGCGTCGAACTCGCGCAGATCGAGCACGTCTACCTGGCGGGCGGCTTCGGCAGCTTCATCGATTACGACAGCGCCTGCACGATCGGCCTCTTGTCGCCAATCCTCCGAAGCAAGATCGTCAGCATCGGCAACGCGGCCGGCTCGGGTGCGCGCATGACAGCCTGCTCCCAGGCCGAGCGCGACCACGCCGAGGACGTCGCGCGGCGGATGGACTACATCGAGCTCGCGGAAGCCAAGGAGTTTTCGGACGAGTTCATGGAAAACATGATTTTCCCTGTTTGAGTACGCTTTTGGGGAACGCGCTTTTTGAAAAAAGCTGTGCAAAAACTTTCATATGCCTCCTTTTCACCCGCCGCTCAACGCGGCGTGCGAATCGGGCGGTCTGCGAGATCGCGATATAAGAAGGGTCTGTCTTGAAAAACTACCTGCGGTATTTCCTCAATTTCCTCTTGCCGCTCCTGCTGCTCAGTGCGTGTCTCGTGGCCTATGCGGTGTGGCAGAGCGGCTCGATCGACATCTACGCTAAGATGCTGATCGTTGTCGCAGGGGGAGCGAGCCTGTTGTTGGCATTGGGCATTTCGGCCGTTTGGTACCGGGCTGCAATCCGGCCGGTGACGAAGCGCTTTGCCGTCAGCTCGGAACTGGGGCGAAAGCGTGCGCTCGACGCGCTCGACGCGCTCTTGACCGAGGCATTTCCGGTGAAGCGCGTGGCCCTTCGTTCGGGCGAGTGCTTTAGCGGCGAAATCGGCTTCATGCGCGGTCTGAAAGAGCCCGTCGCGATCGAAAACGAGCCGGAGGGCATCAAAATTTGCGCGCCGAAAAAGCTGATGGACGCCGTGGAAAAGACGATGAACGACATGCAGTGGAAGATTTGAGAAGATTTGACGGAGCGGGCCCATGCGATCACCGCACCGCTGTGGCGGGAGCCATGATCCATGTGGGCAGATACCAAAGGAGTCGGAATCATGCGATCGTACCGGAAAGAGCTGACCTTTCAAATCCCCCAGCGGCGAGCGTTTGTGAACATCACGCGCGACTGCGATCTCGCGCTGAAGGAGAGCGGCATCCAAGAGGGCTTGATGCTGGTGAACGCCATGCACATCACGGCGAGCGTCTTCATCAACGACGACGAGAGCGGTCTGCACAGCGATTACGAGGCGTGGCTGGAAAAGCTCGCGCCCGAAAAGCCCCACAGCCAGTACGCCCACAACGGCTACGAAGACAACGCCGACGCCCATATGAAGCGCCAGGTGATGGGGCGGGAAGTCGTCGTTGCGATTACAGACGGCAAGCTCGACTTCGGTACCTGGGAACAAATCTTTTACGGCGAGTTCGACGGTAAGCGCCCCAAACGCGTATTGATCAAGATCATCGGCGATTAGCGATGCGAATCAAAGGTTACCAACCTAACGTATCGCGAGGCTGTTTTGCTGCAACGGGCGATTGATAATGCGAATCAAGGGTTGGAACCCGCCACCCAAAAACAGGTTATCAAATCCGCTGTCGAAACGAGTTGGGGGTTCCCAAGCGGGCGATTGATAATGCGAATCAAGCGTTACAATCCGCAACGTGTCGAAAGGCCATTCTGT
>JAVBLF010000058.1:0-11559 GCA_031553675.1 Eubacteriales bacterium
TCAGCGCAAACCCATCGATCGTCTCCATCTCAGCATCGCTCGCCAAGCCGAGTGCCCGAATGTGGTACGCATTGATCAACGGATCGCCCAACGCATCATCCTTGTAGCAATGCTCCAAAACCGTGCAAGCCAGCTTCGTCCCTTCATCCAACCCCAACCTCTTGGACAGACTCCCCGCCGCGATGTTCCGCACGATCACCTCGATCGGCACGATTTCGACGCGCCTGACGATCGTCTCGCGTTCGTCGATCTCCGCGACGTAGTGCGTCGGAATCCCCTCGCCCTCCAGCATCCGCATCAGGTGATTCGTCACACGGTTATTCACCACACCCTTACCCTGTATCGTCCCCTTCTTTTCCCCGTTGAAGGCGGTCGCGTCGTCCTTATAGCTGACGATCACAAGCCCCGGATCGTTCGTCTGATACACTTTCTTGGCCTTGCCTTCATACAACTGCTCTCTTTTGACGATCTCATTCATGATTTGTGATCTCCTTTTGCAGCGCCGCGTCTTTGGCCGCGACTTCCCTTGCCATCTCTTTCTTGTACTCTTCCAGCTTTTCCGCCAACTTTGCATCCGACAGCCCCAAAATCTGTGCCGCCAAGAGCGCGCCGTTTTTGGCCGCATCGATTCCTACCGTCGCCACCGGCACCCCCGGCGGCATCTGCACGGTGGCCAAAAGCGCATCCAAACCATCGAGCGCCTTTCCGCGTATCGGAATCCCAACGACCGGCAGCGTCGTGTGCGCCGCGACGACCCCCGCCAAATGCGCAGCCATGCCCGCCGCCGCCAGAATCACGCCATACCCGTCCTTCTTGGCGCTTGACGCGAATTCCGCCACGCGCTCCGGCGTGCGGTGGGCGCTCATGACGAAGGCATCGCACGCGATCTCCCAGTTCTCAAAGAGCCCATACGCGGCCTTGAGCACCGGCCAATCCGAATCGCTCCCCATGATCAGAGCCACTTTCATTTGCTTTCCCCCTTATCCCCTCGTTGCATAAAACGGCGCATCAAGCGGTAGGCCCCCGCTCCGATCGCCCGCTTGACAGGATGGCGCAAATACAGCCGTGGGTAGGGCTCGTATGCCATCCCCGTTTCTCTCCAGTATCGCTCATCCGCGTGCCCCTCCGGCCAGGTCGACGCCATGGCGCGCCACATGTTGTGCGCGATCACCCGCGCCACTTTCGGCGGGCGGGCGCCATTCCGCAACTCTCCCAGCGCCCGTTCCGCAATCCTGTCCGCCTTGGCCTCTACCCCTTTGGTCAGCGCATACCGATCGGCATACGTGACCACTGGCAACATATACACGCTCGCCATCCCCCACCAATATAACACATCTTGCATGTATTTTGCTGTCTGTTTCGCACCGCCGCCCGCCGTGCTGACGACAACCAAGCCCACTTTCCCAAAGTAAGCCGGCCGGTGAAAGCGATACGCCATGTGGTCGAACCAGTTTTTCGCGGTCGCGCTCAGTTGCATCGAGTAGACAGGCGACGTGACGATGAGGAGATCCGCCGCCCGCACTTTTTTCTCAATCTCCTGTACCCTCTCGGCATGCGGGCAAACGTCCTCCCCGCGCGCAAAGCAGCCCATGCACCCCTTGCAAAGCGGCAAGTCAAGCGCACTTAAGCGGATCTCTTCACACACAATGGACCCCTCACGCTCTCGCAGCCTGTCGATCACCGCCTGCGCGATGCGTCTCGTATTCCCCTCATTCCGCGGGCTCCCGTGGACGGCCAGCACGCGAAACGCCGCCTTCTCCTGACTCATTTCCCCCTACCCCCTGACTGAAAAAACGCTTCGCCTCTTCCCGATCCCTCGTAATCTGATCCCGCAGCGCCTCCAGTGTCTCGAAGCGCCTTTCCTCACGAATCATGCGACGCAAGCTCACCGTCGCCATCTGCCCGTACCGTTCCCCGACTTCCGAAAGCACGTGCGTTTCGACGTTGGCCTTGGCTTCCTGCTCGACGGTCGGCCGGTGGCCGACGTTGCACACACCCAGCAACGCCGCCCCCTCTGAATCCAGCTCGACTCCAAACCTGACCTCCGCCGCGTACACCCCGTACTTCGGAACGATCTTGCGTCCCGGATCGAGGTTGATCGTCGGAAAGCCGATGCGGGTTCCGATCCGCTTGTTGGGCGCGATCGTCCCCCGAAAGAAATACGGCATACCCAGCATGGCGTTGGCCGTTTCGATGTCGCCCGCCAAAAGCGCGGAACGAATGCGGCTGGACGACACCGGCTCCCCCTGGTAAAACACCGGCTGCAAGAGGCGAATCGCGAATCCCAGCTCCTCCGCCATGTGCCGCAGTAAAGAACTGTCCCCCTTCGCTCCAGCCCCAAAGCGATGGTTCTCCCCCGCGACGACGCCGCGCAAATCGTAACGCGCCGCGATCGAGCGAATGTATGCCTCCGGCTCCAGACTTGCCGTCGCCTTGTCAAACGGGCAGAGCTGCGGCACAACACCCAACGACGCAATGATCGCAGCTCGTTCACCATTTTCGGTCAAAAGCCCCAAATCCTGCCCAAAAAAGACGCGCGGATGCTCAGTAAAACTGTGCGCAACCGGCGTGGCATTGAGCTCTTTCGCCATCTCGGCGCAGGACGCCAAAAGCGCGCGGTGCCCCATGTGCACACCGTCAAACATACCCAGGGCAACCACTGCCGGTACACCCTTGTCGATCGTGAAAAACGTATCTATCATCTCAGTCCCGTTCAAATTCCTCATCGCGCAGTACACAGCGCAAACGCAGCCCGTCGCCCTCGCGCTCCCCCAGTCCGAAAAAGCGATCGCGGCTGTACACGCGCGCGATCACAGCTTCCTGCAAACCCTCGGGACACGTCACGGCGTTGCCATTCCGCAAACGCTCGAAACATCCATCCGCAAGATCGACCCGCACATAGCCCCCGAGCGCGCGATCCATCGGCGTCAAAACACGCTCGATCGCCCCCGCCGCCAACTCCTGATCCAAGTCGGCGAGCGTCATCGCATCCGCTAGCGCAAAATCCCCGCTTCGGCTCCGCAGCAAAAAGCTGACCGTCGCCACCGTGCCCAGCGCGTTTGCGACGTCCTCGCAGACCGTTCGCACATACGTCCCCTTTGAACAACGCATGCGCAGCAGGTAGCGGTTCTCACCCGTCTGCTCCAGGAGGTCGAGCGCGTGGATCGTCACGACGCGGGCCTTTTTCTCGCGAATGTCCGTCTCATCGACAAGCTGCTTCGGATCACGAGCGATCTCGTAGAGCTTCTTCCCGCCGAACTTGAGGGCGCTATAGATCGGCGGCTTTTGGCGGTTCTCCCCTACAAAGCCCGGCAAAATCGCCTCGATCTCCGCACGCTCCACGCGCTTCCCATCCCGCGCCGTTACGCGCCCATAACTGTCGAACGTATCCGTCTCCACGCCAAAACACAGCTCAAACACATATTCCTTCTCGCCGTCGAGCAGGTAATCGAAGAGCCGCGTCGCTTTCCCCACACAAACCGGCAGCACCCCTGCCGCGCCGGGGTCGAGCGTCCCCGTGTGCCCCACCTTCTTGACGGGCATGCCGCGGGCCTTGAGCAGCCGTTTCACATCGCTGACGAGGTCGTTCGAACTCGGCCCGGGCGGCTTGATCAAGTTGAATATACCGTTCATGCCGTTTCGACCGTGCAACCAAGCGCGTCGCCGACCAGGCGCAACAATTCGGCCTTGAGCGCATCCCGATCGCTCCCCCGCCACGAAAAGCCGGCCGCGCGAATATGGCCACCGCCTTCATAACGCGCAGCAATCGCCGCAACGTCCACGCTTTCCTGCGAGCGCAAACTCACTTTGAACAAGCCACCCGCCAATTGCCGCGCATAGACCGCCACCTCGACGCCCTCGATGTCGCGCAAAAACTCGATCACGCCGTTCGAATCGCAGGTCAGCAGATCCGAAGCCCGCAATTCGTCGCCCGTGATGATGCGGAGGCTGACCTTGCCGCCGTAGTGCAGCGAAAAGCCCTGCAAGCACAGCGCAATGAGGCGCGTCTTCGCCAAAGTGCGCGTGTGAAAGAGCTCCCGCTGCAAGCCCGGCATGTCGATGCCCAGATCGACCAAACGACCGGCCAAGCGAAGCGTTTCGCCCGTCGTATTCGAGTAGGCAAAGCTACCCGTGTCGCTCGCGATCGCGGCATATAAGCAAGTCGCCATCTGGACGTCGATCGCCACACCCAGTTCATCCGCCAGGCGCGCGACCAATTCGCCCGTCGCAGCCGCTTTCCCGTCGATCAGATCGATCGTGCCAAAACCATCGTTGCTGACGTGATGGTCGATCACGATGCGCATCGGCGCGTCGTCGAAGAGCGAAACCGTCGTACCGAGGCGCCCTCTGTCGGCACAATCGACGGCAATGGCGCACCACTTGTTACTCCGTTTCACCTTCCGAAACAATTCCTCGTAGTGCAAAAAGCGATCCGCCCCCGGCAGTTCTTTCAGGTCGCGTGGCGGATCTCCATCGCAGATCACCTGCACGCGCTTGCCCAAGGCCTCGAGCACAAAAAGCAGCGCCGCCGTCGAACCGATCGCGTCGCCGTCGGGCGCGATGTGCGCTATCAAAACAAAATCGTCGCAGCTGCGGATGGCATCGACGGCCGCTTTCCAAGGCATCACGATAGGCCATCCTCGCTTTCCGCGCGCTCGGCGTTGATTTTCTGCAAAAGCTCGTTGATATGGGCGCTGTAGGCGATGCTGTCGTCGAGCACGAAGTGGAGCGCCGGAATGCGGCGCATGGTCATCTTGCCGCCGATCGCATGCCCCAGCATGCCGGACGCCTTGCCCAAAACGGCGATCACCTCATCGCGGCGCGCCGGATCCTCGTCGTAGACGCTGACGAAGACTTTCGCATGTTTGAGGTCTTTGGTGAGTTCTGTTCGAATGACCGACGTCACCGTGGCGACGCGCGGGTCCTTCATTTCGCGGATGGCCTCGCTGATCGACCGCTGGAAGTCGGCTTCCATGCGTTCAAAGTGGAGAGACATGGGGTACCTTCTTTCTTTTCTCCTTTACTTTTCTTGAAAGAAAAGTAACAAAAGAACTTTTCATGGGTCCCTCACAAATCTTCGATTTGCGCCGGACCCAGTCCCCGGAATCGCCGCCACGATCATGGCGGCGGTTCCGATGTGTTTTCGTGCGGGTTTGTTTTGTGGTTCGGAGCACGGCCGCGACGTGTTGAGGGGCCGTTGTAGTTTGCGAAATGTTGGGGTGATTCCCAACGCCAATCAAGGGTTACGAACCGCAAGCCCAAGGTGTCGGCTGTTTTGCTGCAACGGACGATTATCAATCGCCAAACAAGGGTTGAACTTTGTTCAGGCAAAAATGGGATGATCCTTATGGTACGCGGGCGATTGATAATCGCCCCTACATCCCGCTAACCTTGTTTGTGCGCCTGTAGGGGCGATTATCAATCGCCCGATGCAGCAAAACGGCCTCGCAATACGTTAGGTTCGCAACCCTTGATTCGCATTATCAATCGCCCGCCTGGAAAACCCATCTTATTTCTCCAGCGGATTCTAACCCGTGATTCGCATGATCAATCGCCCGCTCGTGCTTCGGCTGCAATTGAATGGCCTCTTACAGCCAAAGGCGCAAGGCCCATTGCCTCGCGCCCTTTTGACTTTGTACGGCACGCCTCGCAAACGCGTTAGCGTTCGATCTGCTCCATTTCGAAGCACTCGAAGACGTCGCCTTCCTTGATGTCGTTGTAGTTTTCCACGCCGATGCCGCATTCATAACCGGAAGCAACTTCCTTGACGTCGTCCTTGAAGCGCTTGAGCGAGCTGATCTTGCCTTCGTGGATGACGACGTTGTCGCGCAGCACGCGGAGTTCGGCATTGCGGACGATCTTGCCGTCCTGGACGTAGCTGCCGCCGATCGTGCCGACGCCGGTGACCTTGAACACCGTACGAACTTCGGCGCGGCCGAAGATGTGCTCGCGGAATTCGGGGGCGAGCATGCCCTTCATGGCCTTTTCGATGTCCTCGATGGCGTTGTAGATGACGCGGTAGAGGCGCAGGTCGATGCCTTCGCGTTCGGCGGCATCGCGGGCCTGCGGCTCGGGGCGGACGTTGAAGCCGATGACGATGGCGTTCGAAGCCGTGGCGAACATGACGTCCGTCTCGGTGATCGCGCCGACGCCGCCGTGGATGCAGCGCACGCGCACTTCGCTGTTCGACAGTTTCTCGAGCGACTGCTTGACGGCCTCGACCGAACCCTGTACGTCGGCCTTGACGATGACGTTGAGGTCTTTGACCTGGCCCTCGGCGATCTGGCTGAAGAGGTTGTCGAGCGACACGCGAGCGAGCGCCTGCACCTTTTCGGCCTTGATCTTGTCTTTGCGCTCGTCGGCGATCGCGCGGAGCTGATCGCTTTCGACGGCGTTCAGGATGTCGCCCGCATCGGGCACTTCGTTGAAGCCGAGTACCTCGACGGGGTAGCTGGGGAGCGCCTCTTCGACGCGCTGGCCCTTGTCGTTGATCATGGCGCGAACACGCCCATAGGCAGTACCGGCGATGACGTTGTCGCCCACGCGGAGCGTACCGTTTTTGACGAGCACGGTCGCGACGGGGCCGCGTCCCTTGTCGAGCTCGGCTTCGATGATGATGCCCTTGGCCGGACGATCGGGGTTGGCGCGGAATTCCTGCACATCGGCGACGAGCAGGATCATGTCGAGCAAGCGGTCGAGGTTCATGCGGGTTTTGGCCGAAACGGGCACGGCGATCACGTCGCCACCCCACTCCTCGACGACGAGGCCGTGTTCCGTGAGCTGCTGCATGACCTTGTCGGGGTTGGCATCGGGTTTATCCATCTTGTTGATCGCGACGATGATCGGAACCTCGGCGGCTTTGGCGTGGTTGATCGCCTCGACCGTCTGGGGCATGATGCCGTCATCGGCAGCGACCACGAGGATCGCGATGTCGGTGGCCTGCGCACCGCGCGCACGCATGGAGGTAAAGGCTTCGTGGCCCGGCGTGTCGAGGAAGGTGATCACGCGGTCGTTCAGCGACACCGTGTACGCGCCGATGTGCTGCGTGATGCCGCCGGCCTCGCCCGAAGTGACATTCGTCTCGCGGATGGCGTCGAGCAGCGAGGTTTTGCCGTGGTCGACGTGGCCCATGATCGTGACGACCGGCGGACGTGCCTGGAGCAGGTCGTCGGCGTCGATCTCGTCGGCGGCCTCGAGCATGGTCTCTTCGGCGGTCTTGGCGACGTTGTGCTCGAGTGAGATCTTGTATTCAGCGGCGATCAGCTCACAGGTGTCGAAATCGAGTTCCTGGTTGATGGTCGCCATGATGCCGAGCAAAAAGAGTTTTTTGATGATCTCCGCGGCGGGCTTGCCGATCTTTTCGGACAAGTCCTTGACGGTGGTCATCTCGTTGGTCAGTACGGCGTGATCGATCACGATCGGCTCGGGCTTATACGCCATGCGGATGTTGCGCTTTGCGCCCTTCCGCTTGCGCGAACCCATGCGTTCGTCGTCCTGCACCATGGACGGCGGCGCTTCTTTGGTCGCGGTCTTTTTATTCTTGCTGCGGCGATCGTTGTCGTAGCTGCGCGTGTAGTTGCTGCGGTTCGGATCGTAGTTGCTGACCTTTTCCTTGTTGGCGGATGCGGCCGCCGCTCCCGGTGCTCCGGCCGGACGGCGTCCCGGTGCGCCCGCAGCGCCACCGGCGCCCATCGGACGACCTGCGCCACCCTGCATGGGGCGACCTGCGCCGCCTTGCATCGGACGGCCAGCGCCGCCTTGCATGGGGCGTCCCACGCCCGCTTGGGGCGGACGGCCTCCGGGCGCGCCCTGGGGACGGGGCGCACCGCCCTGTGCCGGACGAGGCCCGCGGTCGTATTGTCGGGCTGGGGGCGCACTGCCACGGACATAGGTGCCCTGTGGCTTTGCGCCGCTCGCCGACGTAAACGGATAAATGATCTCAGGCTGACCCGATGCCGCTTGCCCCGATGTCTGATCGGGCGCGCTTTGGGCGGGACGGGGCGCGCTGCCCTGGGGACGGGGCGCGCTGCCCTGGGGACGCGGCGCCTGGGCGACCGGACGCTGCGGCGCGTGGGGCGCTTCGGTCGGCGCAAAGGTCTGCTGCGTCGGGTTGTCCTGCGCAAACGACGTTGCCTCGGGCACAGGCGCATGGGATGCTGAAGCGGCGATCGCCTCAGTCCCCGCAGCGTCGGCCTTCGTTTCGGCCACAGCGTGAACTACACCCGTATCTTGCGCCTTGGGCGCGATCGGCTCCGGATCGTCCGGCATGACGTAAGCCGTCAAGCGCTCTGCCGAAGCGGCCTCCTCGGCTTTTTGGCGAAGCTGCTCTTGGCGCTTCTGTTCTTTGAGATCGTTCTCAATCGTTCGCATGCCCTGGAGCGACTTGTGAACGTCCTCTTGCAAGTTCTTTATTTTTTTGAGCAATTCCCGGCTTTCGTCTTTCATTGCTCGCGTGGTCGTTTGAATGTTGACCTTTGTCATGCTTCCACCCCCAAATTTCCTGTTGCGTCACCCGAACCGTGCCCGGCCAATTCGGCCAGTCGAGAAGCGAATCCTTCATCGCAGACGGCGATCACCTTGTACGACGGTTTTCCCACGGCGTGGGCCGCGTCGTTCTTCTCCTTTTCGTAGAGAAGGAGCGGCAATTGCCGGTATGCGCAGGCATCGCCGAAGCGTTTGCGCGTGTTGTCAGACGCCCCCGCATCGACGAGGACCATGAAGGCCCGATCCGCGCGGATGGCGTTGAGGCAGGCCGTTTCGCCGTACTGGCAGCGGCCCGCGCGGGCACAGAGGCCCAGCATGTTTAAAAAACGCGCCGACAATTCCGTTTCGGCTCTCATGTCTCGCCTTTGCAATGAACGATGGCTCCTTTGGTTTTGCGATGTTTCGGCACTTATGTTTATACGAACCCGACCGCGGGACGCGTTCTGGTCATGCGTCCGTTTGCGATCCGGTGGCGTTTTCGGGTGGCGCGATCGGCTCTTGTGGGAGCTGGGCGCGCAAGCGCTCGTAGACACTCTCGTCGATCTTGTGTTCGAGGGCGCGTTCGAGTCCGCGCGTCTTGATGGCGCGCTTCAGGCAGGCTTCGTCTGGGCAGAGGTAGGCGCCACGGCCGGGCGCTTTGCCGACAGTATCGACATCGACGCTCTCGGGCCCGCGCACGACGCGTATCAACTCGCGCTTGGGCTTCATTTCGCGGCAGCCGACGCACATCCGCATCGGGGTCTTTTTCGGTTTCAATGCTCTGCCTCCTGCGAAATGCTTTCCAGCCTAGGGCGACACGCCACGCGCCTACACGAGCGTATCGAGGTCGTTGAAGTCGAGGAGCACGGGCGCGTCCTTGGATTCTGACTCTGCGTGTTCCGGCTTGCGCGACCAATCGGATTCGGTCGGGATCGGCTCATAAGCGAACCCATCGTCGACCGGTGTCTCGGTTTCGGCGGACAATTCCGCGCCCGCCGGCAGAAACTCCTCCTCCTCCTCCTGGAAGCCAAAAGCGTCTTCCTCGGGCGGATGCAGGGCGGCGGCGGCCATCATTTCCTCGGTCTGCTGGGTCTGGCTCTTGATGTCGATCTTCCAGCCTGTCAATTTGGCGGCGAGGCGGGCGTTCTGCCCTTCCTTGCCGATCGCGAGCGAGAGTTGGTTGTCCGGCACGATGACGCGCGTGGACTTTTCCTCTTCGTTGACCGACACCATCAATACACGCGCCGGGCTGAGGGCGTTCGCAATGAAGGTGACGGGATCGGAGCTCCATTCGATGACGTCGATCTTTTCGTTGCCCAGTTCCTGCACGATGCGCTCGACGCGGGCGCCGCGCTGTCCGACGCAGGCGCCGACGGGATCGACGTGCGGGTCGGCGGAGTAGACGGCGATCTTGCTGCGAAAACCCGCCTCGCGGGCGATCGACTTGACCTGCACGATACCGGATTGGATTTCGGGCACTTCGAATTCAAACAAGCGCTTGATCAAACCAGGATGCGTGCGCGACACGACGACCTGCGGCCCTTTGCTCGAGCGCTTGACTTCGAGCAAATACACCTTGATGCGGCTTCCGGCGGCATAGGTCTCTCCCGGAATGAATTCGTTGGCGGGCATGAAGCCCTCGGTGCGGCCCAGCTCCAGAAATACCCCCGTGCCCCCCATATCCTCGCGCTGAACGATCGCGGTGAGCACTTCGTTTTCTTTCTCGCTGAACTCTTCGTATATCATGCCGCGTTCGGCTTCGCGAATGCGCTGGACGACGACCTGTTTGGCCGCCTGGGCCGCGATGCGCCCGAATCCGCGCGGCAGCACTTCTTCTTCCAAAATGTCGCCGACTTCGTAATATTTGGCGATTCGGCGGGCGTCTTCGAGTTCCATCTCCTCGTCGGGATTCTCGATCTCGTCGACGACTTTTTTGACGCTAAAGACCCGGAATTCGCCCGATTCGCCGTTCACTTCGACGCGGACGTTGCCGGCGTTGTTGTAGTTTCGTTTATAGGCCGTAACGAGAGCGGTTTCAATCGCGTCCAACAAAACGGCTTTGGAAATGCCCTTTTCCTTCTCGAGTTCGTTCAGGGCTTGGATAAATTCTACGTTCATACCCATCCACTCCTTACCAACTGATGTGCGGGCAAGCCTTGGCGATCGCGGAGCGCGAAAACACGCGGATCTGCCCACCCGACTCGATCGTGACGGACGCGTCGTCAACTGCGCGCAGTACGCCGTCGAATTCCTTCTTCGAGGCCGCCTTCTGCTTGGTTTTTCGTTTGGCGGCCGGTGCCTGCGCCCCGCCCTCTTCCCCTTCCGGATTGACCGGCACGGGGGCATAGAGCTTGATGTCGATTTCTTTGTCCAGGTAACGCTCGTAGTCGCGCGTGACGGCAAAGGGCCTGTCGAGGCCGAGCGAAGAGACGCTCAAAAAGTAGGGCTCTTCGATGGGATCGAGCTGATCGATGACGGGATCGACGGCACGGCTCACAGCTTCGCAGTCATCAATCGATACGCCGTCGGGACGGTAGATGTAGAGCGTGAGCACCCATCCCTCGGCGTCGGCTTCCTGCGCAAACGTGACATCGCAGAGCTCAAAACCAAGAGACGCGACGGTTTCCGTCGTGCCCTCGCGAACGGTGGATTCAATGTGTTTGGCCTGGGACATGCTTTCCTTTCGGCAAAAACGCGCACATGTATTCGCTTTTTTGCTTTCTTGACATAAGCAAAGAGTGGGAAACCCACTCTTCACAACCAACTCGTACGTCGACGCATAGCATCATTTTGCCCAAAAACGAGCGAGCTATGCGACCCATTCACTCTTCTTCATATCCTAGCACAGCCCTTCTCCGAATGCAAGGAAAAGTTCAAAAATGGGGATTTTTGAGTAATTTACAGCTAGGTATTCGCCTTGGCTAACCACTTACTTTGTTCAAAGAGAAGCGGGATGATCCTTATGGTGCGCGGACGATTGATAATCGCCCCTGTATCCCGATAGCCTTGTTTGTGCGCCTGTAGGGGCGATTATCAATCGCCCGCTGCACCAGAATGGCCTTTCTACACGTTGCGGATTGTAACGCTTGATTCGCA
>JAVBLF010000071.1:0-56527 GCA_031553675.1 Eubacteriales bacterium
GTTGAGACTTTCGAAGCCGATCAGCATCAGCTCGCAGCCGCTTTGTTTCATGGCGCAGAGCAAAGCTTCGTCCTTGGCCATGCTGAGTGTGCCCTGACCGCCCCATTTGATCCGTGCGGGCGCGAGCGCTTCGAAGAGCGCGATGGCGTTGCCGCGATTGGCGACGAGGTTGTCGTCCACCAAGAAGTGGTAGCGGTGGTGCGACGTTTCGACGTCTGCCAGCACGTCTTCGATCGGGCGCGCCCGGTAACGACAGTGGTAATAGCTCGCGATCGCGCAAAATTCACAATGGTTGTTGCAACCTCGTCCCGTCTCGACGAGGGAGATCGGTAGGTAAGATTTTCCTTCGTAGATCGTCCGATCGGGCATGCCGAAGCGATCGCCCAAGCCGCCCCGATAGTGGGCTTGCAGGCGGCCGACTTTCAGGTCGTGCATCAGCGTGCCCCATACGCTCTCGGCGTTTCCCGTGACGATGGCGTCGGCATGGCGGGCCGCTTCTTCGGGCACGAGCGTCACGTGATACCCGCCCAGCACGACCCGCACGCCGCGTGACCGAAAGCGGGCGGCGATGGCGTAACTTCGCTTGGCGGTGTAGCTCTCGACGGGAATCATCACAGCGTCGATGGGCGCGTCGTAGTCGATCAGCTCGATGCGGTCGTCGTAGAAGACCGTTTCGACCTCGGGCGGCGTCAACGCTTGGAGCACCGCGATCGCCAACGCTTCCATCTTCCAAGTACCGATGTAGCGCTGCCCCGGTTTTTTTCCGATGGCGGGCAGGACAAAGGCGATTCTCATGGTGATACCTCAGGCAGGGGAATGTCGCGGTTGTCGCACATGACCTCACGGGTAAAGGCGGTAAATTTGTCGGCATAGCCCTTGTAGCCCATGTTGACCGGAAACGACAACCAAGGGCTGCGGTTGAACGGCGCAAGCCGTGCGGCGACGTTTTTCCAGGCGTAGGTCTCCCGCCACGCCCAAGCGGTTCCGCGTTCGAGCTGCTCGACGGACATCTGTTTGGGCCGGAAGACGACGTGTTCGACGTCGTACATCGACCAGTCGCGCTCGAAGATGCGGCCTTCTGCCTCGAGCTGGGCGTAGTAGGCCGTGTTGGGGAAGGGCGTCAGGATCGAGTAGCGCGGGAGGTCGATCTTGGCGCGTTCCACCAACGCGACGGTGCGCTCGAAGACGGATTCGTCCTCGTCGTCGCCGCCGAAGGCAAAGCAGCCCTGCACGAGGATGCCGCTGTCGTGCAGGCGTTTCATCAGTTCTTCGTACGCGCCCACTTTGTTGACGCCCTTGTTGATGAAGCGCTGCGATGACTGACTGACCGACTCGAAGCCGATCAAGAGCCCCTTACAGCCGCTCTTTTCAAAGACGTCTGCGAGTTCGGCATCAATCCCGATGGCGCTCGTCGCCAGCCCGAGCCACAAGCGTTTGAGTGGGATCAAAGCCCGAAAGAGCTCCAGCGCATAGGTGCGGTCTGCGATCAGGTTGACGTCGGGGAAGAGGACCAGCCTGCCGGGCATCGCTTCGACTTCTGCCAGCACTTCGCGGATGGGGCGTTTGTAGATCGTGCGTCCAAACGCCGTCGGATAGGCGCAAAAGGTGCAGGGCAGGGAACATCCGCGCACCGCCTCGACGGTGTTCGTCGTGATGTAGCCGCGCTTTTGCAGCAGTTCGCGGCGCGGAACGGGTTTGCCGACGATCGTGTAATCGGCGTTTTGGCGATAGAAAGCTTGCAAAGAAGCGTTTTGAAAATCGCGCAGCATTTGGGGAAAGGTCTGCTCGGCAAAACCCGTCATGACGACGTCGGCGTGGTCTTTGGCCTCGTGCGGCAGCATGGTCGGATGGACGCCCCCCATCGCGACGGTCATGCCGCGGCTTCGGAAATGGTCGGCATAGGCGTAGCAGCGCGACGAAGTTCCCGTAATGCAGGTGATGCAAACGAGGTCGGCGTCGAGGTCGAGTGGGATGGGACCGACGCTTTCATCGTAAATGGCGCAGGTGGCGTCGAGGTCTTGGGGAACGAGGGCGGCCAGCGTCGTCAGCGTCAAAGGCGCGTAATGCAAGGTGTGACCAAAGCTGCCGTCATGGCGGTGCATGGCGCCCGCTGGCGCAAGAAAGGCGATCTTCATGACTCTGTTCCTACTTGGTCGT
This sequence comes from Eubacteriales bacterium, assembly GCA_031553675.1. Classification (GTDB taxonomy): domain Bacteria; phylum Bacillota; class Clostridia; order Christensenellales; family CALWSW01; genus JAVBLF01. Next base: position 2,158 of record JAVBLF010000071.1, read on the forward strand.
CGGACGGCAGAAGGGTCAGGACGTGATCCCAGCCGTCCTTCGTGCTGAGAGCCGGCGGTTTGACATCGCCCATGCGCCGCCCATCTCGAGCGAGGTGTTCGATCCATTCGCGTCCGGCACTCGGCGCGACGATTGCGACGCATAAGGGCTTGAGTTGGCCGAGCTTGCGGCAGTGGTCGTAATGGAAACTCTCGCGAAGCAGGGCGTCGGGATCGGCGATCGGCGGGCGGTCGGCGTAAAGGACGTAGCGGTCGCCGTCGGGGGCGAGCATGCGGAAACGCGCATCCGGACAGGCCCTTTCCAGGATGCGATCGACGAAACGCTCGTCCAGCTTTTCGCCATAGAGGTCGGACGCGACGCCGCTCCGTCCGCAGAACCGCAGCCGCGGCAGGACGCCGGAAAAGCCGGTGACGCGCACGACGTCGCCCATTTGGTAGCGATAGAGCCCGCCGCCCGTCGTGACGACGACGCCGTATTCATGGCCGATTTCGAGTTCGTGGGCAAGGCGGATCGCGCCGCCGTCCATGGGGGTGAATTCGAAAAAGTGGGAAGCGGCGCTGAGACGCGCTCCGTCCTCCGTGCCGATGGGGAGGGAGACAAAGCATTCCGTCGCGATCAAACCCTTGGGTTGGAAAGCGGCTTGGGGGAGGCGTTCGGCCAACGCCTTGGCAGGCGCGGCAGAAGAAGCGTCGGCCCAGGCGCTGACCAATTGCAGATGGGGCCAGACGACAGCCCAGTCCCCCGATCGGATCGCGCCCTCCATGCGATCGCGTTCCGCGAACGGTATCGACGGCAGAAGGTCGGCGCGGACGGATTCGATGCAATCGAGCAGGAGCGCGAAGAAGGTGGGGCTCCAAACGGAAACCAAGGCGAGGTCGCGGCAGCGGAGCAGGCCGATCGCCGTTTTGCGGTAAAAGGCGTCTCGATCGCGCTCCCGAGCGAGATCGGACGGAACCGCCATCAAGAGGCCAGTCAGCGCGCCTTCGAGCTTGCCGAGGTAAGCCGCGTCGTCGTCAAAACCGATCGGTATGCCTCCCGAAGAACGCCTCGTCTCGGCCGTCGCAGGCGTGATGGACCAATAACTGCGGCCTTTGCGCAGTTGGGGATAGCGGGTGTAGAGGTCGTAGAGCCAGGGGCGTATGCCGCTTTGAAATTCGCGCTGAAGCGCCGCGGTGTAGGGGATCCACTTTTTCGCCGAAGTCGAGCCGCTCGTCGGCTCGAGCAGGCGGACGGGCGCCGTGGTCAGCACACCGGCTTCACCCGCCTCGATCCGCGCGATGTAGGGGGCGTGGGATTCGTAGTCGCCGAGCGGAACGGCGGTTTGGTAGTCGGCAACCGTCCGGATCTCTGAAAAGCCGTGGCGCGTTCCAAAGTCGCTCGTCGCGTTTTGGCGGCATAGGGCGACCAAGCGATCGCGTTGCGCCGCTTCGAGGTCGACAAGGCGATCGAGGCGGTCGAAATCGCGGCGGTAGTGCGCTTGGAGCAGCGACTGTATGGCATAACGCGCGGCAGGCATCGAAACCCGCCTGTTCAAAGCTGAAGCAGCCGCCGCGCCGCCGGAAGAAGATTCTCTTCGCGCAGGTCGGCGAGGCAGACGAGGTCGTCGCCGCGCAGATAACCGGGGTTAGCGCGCTCGAAAAAGGCGATGTGCGGGTCGTTTTTTCGCGCGCCCACAATGTCCGCGACACCGGATTTCAGGCGGTCTTTCTCGGTTCGGTAACGGAACACGCCCGACGCTTCGTCGTACGCTTCCGGGTTGGCGGCGTGCGCAAAGGCGCGCATGATGGAGGCCTCGCGCGCTGGGGTCGACTTGTCGTAGCGTGGGTAATACGCGCGGAAAAATGTCGGCAAAAACTTGTAGGTCTTGTAGCCCTTCGAGATCAAAAACCAATAAAAGGCCGGATACGCCCGACCGATCGCAAAAAAGTGCTGCGCAAAGGTTCTGTGCAATGCCAGGCTTCCCCAGTGTGCGCGATCGACGATCGTGTCGCCCGAAAAAACGCCGTGGATCGTCTCACCGTCGAGGTCCAGCGTGACGCGCTTTTGCGTCGAAAAGCCTCGGATGCTCCCCAATTCGTCGCGCAACAATACGCAGCTGTCCTTTTCGAAAAGGTCGCGTTCGAAAACGGTGCGATCGACGCCGTCGTAATAGCGCTCCATCAGCGCGAACATGTGGGCGATCTCCTCGCCGCGAAGCGCGTCGATCGGATGCAGGGCCGCGTCGAGCTTATCCATGAACGCCTCCTTCGGCGCCGCCTTCGAGGCCGAAGCGCAGCGACTGTTTTTTGAACACTTCCTTGCGGAAGAGCGGATTGTAGGCCAGGTAGGTGAAGAGGCGATAGGGACTGCGCAAGTTGGTGCGCGGTTCCATCATCCGTTTCGCGATCGAGATCGGGTGGTTGAAGCGCTTGCGGCAGTCGAAGGCAATGGACGTCAGTTCGTCCGGCGACATTTGTTTCGGTCGAAAGGCGCAGTGGTTGAAGCGATAGGCTTCGTCAAGCCACCAGGCGCCGCCGTAAAGGAGTCGGTTTTCGCGTTCGAGCGCGGCGTAAAGCGGCGTGCCGGGGTAGGGCATCAGGATGTTGAACGCCGCGAAGGTGAACTTGTTCGCGATCGCGAAATCGCAGGTTTCGTGGATGCTCGCGATCGTGTCGCCGTCGTGGCCGAGCGTGAAGGCGGCCCAAGTCTGGAGGCCGTAGCTTCGAAGCACCTCGATCTCGCGCGCGTAGCGGTCAAAGTTTCGCCGGTTCACCGCGCCCTTGTTCATCCGCGCCAGGTTGTCCGCGCGGATCGATTCGAAGCCGATCACGAGCCCCAGGCAACCGCTGTCGACCATGAGGCGCATCAACTCGTCGTCGCGCAACATGTCGATGCTGCCCTGGCTGACCCATCGGATTTGCAGCGGGATCAGCGCGCGAAACAGCGCTTTGGCGCAGTCGAAATCCGAGACGATGTTGTCATCGACGAAAAAGAGCAGTTTGCGTTTTTGCGCTTCGATCTCGCGGACGACCGCTTCGACCGTTCGGCAGCGTTGCGTTTGCCCGAAGTAGGTGCTTGACGCGCAAAATTTGCAGGCATATTTGCAGCCGCGCGAAAACTGCATGAGCGATATCGGCAGATAGCCTTTGTTCGCGAAGAGATCGCGGCGCGGAACGATGCCGTCTTGCGGGATGGCGGGCGCTGGGGCGTGGTAGACGCGCTGCAAATAGCCCGCCCGCGCGTCTTCGACGAGCTGTGCGAAGACGGGTTCGGCGTCGCCGATCACGATGGCATCGGCGTGGGCGGCGGCTTCCTCGGGGATCAGCGTCGGATGCATGCCGCCGATCGCGACGGGAACGCCGCGTTTTCGGTAGGCGGCGGCGATCTCGTAGGCGCGCCGCGCCGTGAAGGTTTCGACCGTGAGGCAGACGAGGTCGGTCGCTTCGTCGTAAGGGATGGCCTCGCAGCGGTCATCGATCAACGCGACTTCGACGTCCGGCGGCGCGAGCGCAGCCAGGATACCGAGTTGAAGCGGCTCCATGCGCCCCTCGTCGACGTAGAGTCCGTGTTCAGGTCGGCCGATGTTCGGCTTGATGAGCGTCAGTTTCAGATGCCTCTCCTCCGATCCGTCTGCCTTGTTTGCGGTGGATTTCCCGGCGCGAAACCCAGTTGGCCAGCCAAAAGACGAGCGCGTTGCCAGGCTTCCGATGAAGGGCCAAACCGAAAAAACGCTTCCATATGCTGCCAAGCGCGTAAAAGGCGTATCGCGCGTCCCTACAGGCCGATTCGAGTTGCTCCGGCGTCATGCGGGCGGGCTGGAACACCGTTTCACCGTAGCGGTAGTCGCCGTCCTTCCACCATGCCGGACGGATCAGACGGCCTTCGCGTTCGAGCCGATCGTAAAGCGGCGTGCCGGGCATGGGGATGAGCGGGTTGAAGTTCGCGATGGCGAAGCGCATGCGCTGGGCGAAGCGCAGGGTCGCGTCGATGCTCGCGGGCGTTTCGGCGTCGTAGCCCAGCGCGAAGGTCGCGTAGATCAAAAGGCCCTGCGCGTAGATCCGATCGATCGCCACGCCATAGTCGCCATGGTTGGCGCACTTGGCCATCTGGCGGAGGTTTTCCGGATCGAGCGACTCGAAGCCGATCAAAACGAGAAAGCAACCGCTGCGTTTCATGGCGGCAAGGAGCGCGTCGTTGCGCGCGGCGTCCAGACTGATCTGGCAGGCCCAGAGCTTTTTGAGCGGCGCGATCGCCGCAAAGAGTGCGAGCGTCGATGCCTCGTCATAGAAGAGGTTGTCGTCGACGAAGAAAACGCGTTTTTCCGGCATCGCCCGCAATTCCGCGACGACGGCTTCGATCGGCTTTTTCCGCACCTCGAGCGGGTACATCCCCTTGATGGAACAGAACTCGCAGGCGAACTTGCACCCGCGCGAGGTCTGCAAGAGCCCGATCCGGAGGTAGGGCTTGCCGCCGTAGGGGTCGGGCGACCGCGGCGGCGTCGCGATCGGCGCGGTGCCGGATGAGGTGTACTTCGGCTGCAAGCGCCGCATCGCGGCGTCGCGCAACATGGCGGGGTAGGTGTCCTCGGCGTCGCCGATCAGCACGGCATCGCAATGCGCCAGGCACTCGTCCGGACAGGCCGACGGGTGGAAGCCGCCCATGACGACGGTTGCGCCCTGTGAACGATACCGCTCGGCGATCGTGAAGGCTCTTTTGGCTGCGAAGGTTTCGACCGAGAGCGCGACGAGATCGGCGTCGGTCGTTGCGGGCAGGGCTTCGATGCGGTCGTCCCGCCAGTCGAACGCCCAGTCGGGTGGCGTGAGCGCCTGCAAAAGCGGCACGATCAGTGGCGTCATGGCGTCGCCCGCGCGCCCGTCGAACATATTGACGCGGATGACGAGCACGCTCTTTCGTCGGCGGTTATGCATTGAAGTACTTAAAGCCCACATTCGCGCCCAGCAGCATGAGGCGCATGGCGATCGGGTTGTGCTTCGCCCAAGCGCGCTGCCAAATGCGTCGATACGTGTAGCTTTCCTTCCAGGTTTTCCAGAATATCTCTTCGAGACGTGCGGGACTCATGTGTTTGGGCTGATAGACGGCATGAAGCTGGTTGTACTTCGACCAATCCTTCGTCAGGATGCGGCCTTCCGCGTCGAGTGCGCGGAAGAGTTTGGCGTTGGGCAGCGGGGTCAAGATGGAAAAGCGCGTCATGTCGAGGCCGAGCTCGGCAACCCGTTCGGGAATGCGGAGCAGTTCGTCTTCCGTATCCCCGTCGAAGCCCAGAACGAAGCAACCATTGACGTTGATGTGATGGGCGTGCATGCGTTTAACGGCGTCTTGGTAGCGTCCGGCATGCCAAAAGCGCTTGTCCACCCCTTGCAGCGAGTTCTCGTTCAGCGATTCCAAGCCGAACAGCACGCCTCGACAACCGCTCGCTTCGGCGCGTTCGAGCAGCTCTTCGTCGAAAGCGAGATCTGCCGTCGCGTTGCACACCCATTCGACGCCGAGCGATCGGAGGGCGTCCATCAGCTCGACGGCATACGCACGCGGCGCGAAGAAATTGGGATCGAAGAAGATGAGTTGCTTGCTGCGAAGCAAGCGGATCTCATCGACGACCTCGCCGACCGGTCGAGGACGGGAGCGCCACATTCCGCGGATCGCGCAGAACTGGCAGCGATTGACGCAGCCGCGATCGGCGATGATCGTCGGGATGGAGAGAACGCGTTTTCGCGATACGGCACCGCGTGCCGGTATGGACATCTGGGCGCTGTCGTTGTCGGGATCGTCGTAGAGCCGGCGATGAGACCCGGCCGCAAATTCGCGCAGAAAGAGCGGCAGGGCGTTTTCCGCCGCGCCGACGATCACGGTGTCCACATGTTCGAGCGCCTCGTTCGGGAGGGCCGACGCGTGGTAGCCACCCATGGCGACGATCGCGCCGCGCCTTCGGAATTCCGCCGACAGGGCATAGGCGCGGTTGGCAGAGGAGGTGTCGGCGCTGATCAAGACGAGGTCGTAACGCTTTTTGTCGATCGAAAGCCGCTGTATCCTCTCGTCGCAGACGTCGAGCTCGATGCCGAGGCCGTCGGGCAGGAGCGCGATCAGCGTGGGCAGCGTCAAAGATGGGTAGACAAAAAAACGGGACAAAAGCCCCCGATAACTGCGTTCATTCGGATCCCACGCGTGGATCATCAACACCTTCACACCAGAGCCCCCATTCAGCGCGGCATCTTTCTTCCTAATAATCACCTGACTTACATTATACTGGATCACATCGCATTCGACAAGAAGCACGGCAATGGGAACGCTGGAGGCACGAAAATGCTGTGGTATAATAAAAGAAAGAGGGAGGTTTGTGGCGATGGCGCTTTGGAACCCCTGGCACGGCTGTCACAAGCACAGCGCGGGCTGCCAAAACTGCTATGTCTACCGCACCGATCGCAAGTACGGCCGCCCCAGCGACATCGTGAAACGGACGGCGCAATTCGACCTCCCCATGCAGAAAAACCGCGCGGGTGGGTACAAATTGGCCGGCGGCGACGTGGTATTTACGTGTTTTACGTCGGACTTTTTCGTCGAGGATGCTGACGAGTGGCGTCCGGCGATCTGGGAAATGATCCGGCGGCGGCGCGATCTGCATTTTTTTGTCATCACGAAGCGCATCGAACGTTTTTCGGTCGGCTTGCCCGCGTCCTGGGGCGATGGATACGAACACGTCACGATCGCTTCGACCTGCGAAAACCAGGATCGGGCCGACTACCGTCTGCCGATCCTGCTCGAAGCGCCGATCAAGCACAAGCGGATCGCCTGTGAACCGCTGCTCGGCGCGATCGACCTGACGCGCTACCTGGGCCCGCAGATCGAGCACGTGATCGTCGGGGGTGAGTCGGGTGAAGATGCGCGGATCTGCGACTACGACTGGGTGCTCAGGCTGCGGGCGCAATGTGCCAGAGCGGGCGTCGCGTTCACCTTCAAACAAACCGGCGCGAAGTTTCGAAAGGACGGCCGCCTCTACCACATCGCGCGCGCCCTTCAGCACGTTCAGGCGTCGCGCGCAGGAATCGACACCATCGGGCCGCTTCCCAATTTGCTGGGATAAGGGGAGATCGTTTTTCTAAGGAAAAAGCGCCATGTCAGTCATTCGACATGGCGCTTGGTGTTGCGTGGCACGATTGGTCAGCGGCTCGAACGCGCGCGCTTGATCGTCAGCACGGCAGCGGCGGCGACGATCGCGACGATGCCGACGAGGCCGTAGCCGCTTGCTCCGGTCGCCGGTTGTTCGGTGGTCGCAGGCGCGAGGTCGGGATCCGTGCCCGCATCGTATTCGGGTTCGGGGACGTAGGTGTCCACCGTCGGGACAGGAGGATTGACGGTGGCGTTGGGATCCTCAAAGGTGGTCGTGGCGTTGGGATCTTCGAAAGTCGTCGTGGTGTTGGGATCTTCAAACGTGGTCACAGCGTTGGGATCGTCGAATGTCGTGACCTCGCTCGGCATGGCAGTTGGGGTGACAGCGGACGGATCGGTTGTCGCGTTGGGGTCTTCGAAGGTCGTGACGACGCTGTTGGGATCGAATGTAACGACGCCGGTGGGATCTTCGGTTCCGAGGTTGTTGGGAACGGGATCCGTGCTCGGCGAGGTCGCGGCGGCCGTCAAGGTTGCGCCCAAAGCGAATGCGATACAAAACCCCAGTGTGAGCAAACGATTGCGTACACTCCGCATGATGATTCCTCCTCAAGTTCTGGTGACAGTGTGGTGGTACAAATGGACAAACCGCCCCCGCACATGACGGCGCATTCGGAAATCCGCGCATTTCCTTCGCGGGGCGTTGAACGCCCTGCCTGCACGCGCCATTGCGGGTACGCAGCGATCATTTCGCGACGCGAGATGGACAAAACGGCCATGCTGTGCGGCGCGAGCGCGATGCCGATTTCCGCGAACCGGCGGGAAGGTACCAACGCGCAAACGGCACCTTTGCGCGACAGCACAGCAATACAATATGCTATAGTAAATTCTACCACATCAATATGCAATCGTCAAGATAGTTTTGTTGAATGGAATTACCATGACAAAATACAAAAAGCGCAATAAGCCCCTAAAACCGGTATATCGAAAGAGGGGTCTTGGCATTTGTCGTGTGTATATCGTTACATTTTTTGAAAAAAAGGATGCAGCGCGCTATATCGGATCATCGCGCCTTTTTTGATCGCTTCGGTCGGCTTGCGATAAGCCGGAACAACTGCTAAGATGGATCGAAGAGTTGAATATTCCAATGCAACAAAGGAGGAACCCATGCGCACGTTTGCCAAACGTTTCCTTTCACTGTTGACCATCGCGGCGTTGGCCGCCACGTCAGCCCTGACACTGGCCGCAACCGAAGCCAAGCCCATTCTCGTATCGGCGAACAACCTCAAAACCCGAAGCAGCGCGGACAAGCTTTGCTGGAACATGACGGCGGCGACATTCGTGAAATCCTACAATTCGTTCGCGGTCGAAGGCGAGACGATCAAGACCTACCAGCCGAAAGCGAACGCGAATACCAAGCACCTGACGCGCTTTGACGGCTACCAGGTTGCGATCTCGGCGACAGTGGACGGCTATGTCTACCTCGTGAGCGTAGCGGCGGCGGACTACGCGACTGCCAGCGAACAAGGGCTAAATGGCGCGTTGGACTGCGTTGTCAAAACCTTGCTGCGAAACGACGCAAACTGTGCTACGATCGTCGAGCGCTTGGCGACGAAAACGACATCTTCGCAGGCGAAGTTCACGGGGGGTAGCGTGCGCTTCCTATCGACATGGACCAGCGGTAAAGGTGGCAAGGAAAGCTTCCTCATGCAGGCGACGCCCGTCCGACCCACCGCAAAGGCCAGCGTGGCGCCGCAAGCGACCGCAACGGTGGCGCCTTCCACCCCGCGGCCGACCGAAGCGCCTTCGGGCTTCAGCGTGGCGGGCGACGGCGTGATACAGCAGTCCTTCCCGATGGCGACGAGCGTGCCACAGACAAGCGCCGAGCCGACGCAAAAGCCCATCGTGGCGACCGATGACCACACGGGCACGGTCTACATCCTTCAGGCGGGCAGCGACAGGACCTACCATCGTTCCACTTGCATCGTGATCAGCGACAGCGACGTCGAGGAGCTCCCGCGCGCAAGCGCCAAAGCGCGCGGCTATACCGCCTGCAAGGTGTGCAATCCATAAGAGTCACACACGTGCATACAAAACGTCCGCCTCGCTTCGTGCGGGACGGATGTTTTTTTGTTCCCAGCCACGTTTGCGTCGGGCGCAAAACTTTTTCGTATGAAAGCGATCGCGCGACATTATAATAGGTAAAAGCGCCACGGACGCACAAAAAAATCGGCTTGCGTGGCAAACCGATCGTCAGGCGGGATCAAACGGTGCGTCCGGTTTTCATCGAACGGAGGCAGCGCGTGCAAATGTCCACTCGCGTGGGCGTTGCGCCGATCATCAAACGGGTGCGCTGAATGTTGGGCGCCCAGGTGCGTTTTCCTTTGCGGTGGGAGTGGCTGACAGTGTTGCCGCTCAAGACACCCTTGCCGCAGATCTGGCAGAATTTGGCCATTTCGACACCTCCTTCATCGGTTCGTCCGGACGTTTGGCCGGGTCAATATGCTTCGTTCGTAATAGCCTTGGTCAGTTTACCATACAGAGCCGGGTTTGGCAAGCGAAAAATGTCGCAGCGCGGGCGTTGCGGCGGCGTCAGCTTGCGCATGCGCAGAATTTAGAGTACAATAGATGCGATTGTGAACATTACGCCTTTGCGCGGACGGCTTGCCGAACCGCGCCGCGTTGATCCCTGCCGCCGGCTGCTTGGCCGGGACAATTTGTAAGGAGGATCATCATGCCCGCAACCATCCAAAACGAACTCGGCAAGATCGTACTGTCAGATGAAGTGGTCGCGACGATCGTCGGCCTGGCGACGGTCGAGAATTATGGCATCATCGGCATGGCGTCCAAAAACGCCAGCGACGGATTGTGGAAACTGCTCGGCCGCGACAACATCCGCCAGGGGGTTGTCGTCGCGCTGACTGATGATCAGGCCATGATCGATCTCTACGTCATGGTCGAATACGGCGTTTCGATCAATGCCGTCGCCGAAAACATCATCCACAACGTCGTCTACCGTGTCCGGGAAAGCACCGGCTTGACGATCGACTCCGTCAAAGTCCATGTGCAAGGTGTCCGCGTCCAGGCGACCTGATGGGCCTCGCATGATTGGAAAGGAAAAGGGAGGAACGCAGGTTGACCAACGTACATACCATCGGCGGCGACGTGCTGAAGGATATGCTCATCACAGGCGCCGCGCTTTTGGAGCAGAATAAAGCTGCCGTAGATGCATTAAATGTTTTTCCCGTTCCCGACGGCGATACGGGCAGCAACATGTCGATGACGATGAACGCCGCCATCCGCGAACTGAAAAACGGCAAACCTTCGACGAGCGCCGTGTCCGACGTCGTGCAGGCGGCCTCGCATGGCGCGCTTCGCGGCGCGCGGGGCAATTCGGGGGTCATCCTGTCGCAGTTGTTTCGCGGCATGGCCAAGTCGCTCGACGGCGTCAAAGCGCTCGACGCCAAACACTTGGCCGATGCGCTTGAAAGTGGCGTCGACGCCGCCTACAAAGCGGTGATGAAGCCCAAGGAAGGCACCATTTTGACCGTGGCGCGCGCCGTGGCCAACTCGGCCCAAAAGGACGCCAAGGGCGGCGCGAACGTCTACCAACTGATCGACAACATGATCCGGATGGGCGAGATCGCCCTCGCCAAAACGCCCGAACAGCTCAAAGTCCTGAAGGACGCCGGCGTTGTCGATTCGGGCGGCAAGGGCCTCATGCTGATCTACCGCGGCTTCAAGATGGCGCTGGACGGCGACTCGATCGACGACTACGACGAATCGGCCGCCATGCACACCGAAATGCACGACAACGATGAGGTCATACTCGTCGATAGCCTCGAAGAGATCACCTTTGCCTATTGCACCGAGTTTTTCATCGAGCACCTCAGCCCCACCTTCAAGCCGGACGACGTGACCTCCTTGCAGGAGCACCTCCAGCGCATCGGCGACTCGGTCGTCTGCGTGTCGGACGACACGCTCGTCAAAGTACACGTACACACAAACGTGCCGGGAAAGGCGCTCCAAATGGCGCTTCGCCTCGGCGAGATCAACGGTGTCAAGATCGAGAACATGCGCGAACAGCACCGCCGCCTGATCGAGGAAAGGCGCGCGCAGGAAAAGGAGTTTGGCATCGTCGCCGTCTCGGCAGGCGAAGGGATCGACAGGCTTTTCAAAGACCTGAATTGCGACGCCCTCGTCAGCGGCGGGCAAACCATGAATCCCAGCGCCATGGACATCGAGCGCGCGATCAAACGCGTCAACGCGCGGAACGTCCTCGTGTTTCCCAACAACAAGAACATCGTTCTCGCCGCCGAGCAGGCCGTCCACCTCGTCAACAACGCGAGCAGCCAACGCGCCGTCGTCGTGCCGACCACGACGATCTCGCAGGGCATGGCGGGCATGCTGGCCTTCGATCCGTCGATCGGGCTCGATAGCAACGCCAAAGCCATGATGGAAGCGGCGTCCTGCGTGCGTTCCGGCGCCGTCACCAAGGCCGTCCGCTCGACGAACATCGACGGCAAAGAGATCGTCGAGGGCGACTACATGGGCCTGATCGACGGCAAGATCGCGCAGGTGGGGCCGGACAAGGAAAAGCTTCTCGCCGATCTCATGCGCGACATGATGCAGGACGAAGGGGATTACATCACGATCCTCTACGGGCAGGACGTTCCGGAGAACGAAGCCAAGAATTTCCTCGAAACCGTGCGCGCCGCCTACGAAGACGCCGACGTCGTCCTCCAGTCGGGCGGGCAGCCGCTTTACGACTACTACATCGCGGTGGAGTGACTTTCTTTTCACTTCTCTTCTTTTCTTGAAAGAAAAGAAGCAAAAGAACTTTTTGTAGAAGCCCTCAAATCTGCCATTTGAGGGCTTCTTGCACCCGGCAAACCCGCCATAATCGTGGCGGGTTTGCCGTTGTTTTGGGGGTGGGGTATCGTGTGCTGCGAATTGGGGCGGGTTTTGCGTCGGGTGCTTCCATGCTTTTGCATCGCGGTGTGTTGTGATAAAATGAAAGCGATTTTTTGTGCTGGGGATTGGAAATGCGATGAATGAAAATGGCGAGACAAAGAACGTTGTGGGGGGCCGAGGTGTGACGCATGAAAGCGCGTTGCTCAAAACACCCCTTGCGCGTGTGCCCGGCGTCGGTGAGCGCCGAGCGGGTTTGTTGGAAAAATTAGGTTTGTACACGCTGCGGGATCTGCTCTACGATCTACCGCGCGACTACAAGGATTTTTCGTCGATCGCGCCCGTCGCGGCGCTCGAAGCGGGGGAGTGTTGTGCGCTTCTCAGGCTCTCGACGGAAGCGCGCATTGCCTTTCCGCGAAAGGGGCTTTCGATCGTCAGCGCCCAGGCCAACGATGAGACGGGCGGCGTCAAGATCGTGTGGTACAACCAGCCCTACCGGAAAAAGCAGCTCGAAGCGGGGAAGGTATACCTTGTATACGGGCGATTGACGGAGCGAAACGGTCGGAAGACATTCGAAAACCCCGACATCGAGGCGGCGGACAAGCTCGGGGAGGGGGAGGTCAATCCGCGTGGATTGCTGCCGGTCTATTCTTTGACAGCGGGCGTGGGTCAGGCGACGATCCGGACGGCGGCATCGGCTTGTTTGGCCTATGCCAAGGGGAAACTCGAAGAGACGTTGCCGGTAGAAATTTTGGAGGAATATGGTTTGCTGTCTTTGCCAGAGTCGGTCGAGACCGTGCACAAGCCGGCCGACTGGGAGACGCTTCGGGCAGCGCGGCACCGCCTGGGCGTCGAGGAGGGGATGCTCTTCCTCTTGGCCGTCGAAGTCTTGAGCGCCGAACGCAAGCGGATCGAGGGAATTGCTTTCCGAACGGAGGGGCTGCTCGAAGCGTATTTGCAAAAGCTTCCCTTCGAAGTGACGGATGCCCAACGCAAAGTGCTGCGCGAGATCGAAGCGGACATGGCGGCGGGGACGCCAATGAATCGGCTCGTGCAAGGCGACGTCGGCGCGGGCAAGACGGTGTTGGCGTTTTTTGCGCTCTATGTGGCGGTTCAGAACGGATACCAGGCCGCCATCATGGCGCCGACCGAGATCCTCGCCAAGCAACACGACGCGACGGCGCGGAAGATCTTCGGGCCGGATTGCGCGATCGACTTGCTTGTGGGTGCTTTGACGCCCAAGCAGAAGCGCGAGGCGGTCGAACGTTTGGCGAGTGGCGAGACCCAGATCGCGATCGGGACGCATGCGCTCATTCAGGAAGGGGTTGCGTTTCAAAAGCTGGGGGTGGTGGTGGCCGACGAACAACACCGCTTCGGTGTGCGGCAACGCGCCGCGCTGAGCCGCGGCGGAAATGCCGACGTGTTGATCATGTCGGCGACCCCCATTCCGAGGACGCTGACCCTGATCCTCTACGGGGATCTCGACGTGTCGATCTTGCAAGGTGCGCCGCCCGGACGCAAGCCGGTCTTGACGCGGGAAGTCGCCGCGACAAAGCGGCGGGACATGTACGAGTTCGTCAAAAAGCAGGCGCAAAACGGACGACAGACCTACGTCGTTTGCCCGCTCGTCGATGCGTCAGAGGCCATCGATGCCAAGAGCGCGGAGGAGATCTACAAAGAACTTTCGACGGGCTTGCTGGCGGACGTGCCGATGGCGCTTTTGCACGGCCGCATGAACGCCGAGCAAAAGGACGCCGTGATCGAGGGCTTTCGGGCAGGACGCGTCATGGTGCTCGTCTCGACGACGGTGATCGAGGTCGGCGTCGATGTGCCCAATGCTTGCTTCATGATCATCGAGAACGCCGACCGTTTCGGGCTGGCACAGCTGCATCAATTGCGTGGGCGGGTCGGGCGCGGGCGCGAACAGAGCTGGTGTTTTCTGCTCAACGGCAGCGCGTCGCCGACCGCTGCCGAACGGCTCGATATCCTCGTCAAAAGCAGCGATGGTTTCGAGATCGCGCAAAAGGACCTGGCGCTTCGCGGGCCGGGGGAATTCCTCGGCACTCGACAAAGTGGCGCGGGCGCTTTCAAGATGCTGCGCATCGTACAGGACATGGATTCGCTCGAATTGGCGCGCGCTTTGGCGAAAAAGATCGCTGGCGGAGAGATTTCGGACGCGATGCGCGATCGGCTGATGAAGCAGGCGCGCGATGCGTATGTCAACCAGTGGCGCGACATTGCGCGAAACTAATTTTCAAATAGTGGGATTCATGTGGTATAATGGCGGGGAACTCGCGATCGAAATCGAATGTGAGATCGAATTGTGGATCAAAAGGCTGACGGGTAATTTGGCGGCCTAAATCGAATTGTGAAAACAAAGCGCACTTGCCTGCGCGAGACGGGGAGTAAAATCCGATATGGAAACAAAGCACGGCGCGATTTCTTTGCCGTTTGACGGGGTACTGTTGCACAAGCCGAGGCACGTTCGCGCGCGCTTCCGCCTGCTGGGAGCGGCTGATTTTGCGGCTGTGAGGGCGTTGCAGGAAGCGATCGCGCGGGAGGTAGACGAAGCGATCTACACGCCTTCGAGCGCGGAGAACATCGAGTGCGTACTGCGCGACGGCATCGGAATCGGCTGCTTTGACGGCGAAGCCTTGATCGCCTTTCTCGCGGCGCGGGTTCCGCCGCACATCGAGGACGACGCGTATGGCCGCCTTCTCGGTTGGGACGAGGAGGACGTGGGGCGTTCGGTCGAGGTCGACGACGTCGTTGTCGCGCCCGACTACCGCGGCAGCGGTTTGCAAGAGCTATTGCTTCGGCAGCTCGAGGCCGTCAGCGTGGACGAAGGATACTGGCACATTCTGACGACCATCGCGCCGGAGAACGCGCCCAGTCTCGACAACGCGTATCGTTTGCGCTACCAGCCTGAAAAACGCGCGACGCTTTTCGGCGGTGTGACGCGGCTGATCCTCCACAAAGCGATCGGTCCAGCCCAGAGAAAGCGCGCTCTTCTCGTGATCGACTATACCTACGATTTCGTCGCGCCCGACGGGAAACTGAGCTGTGGCAAAGCCGGTCAGGCGATCGACGGCGCGATCGCGCGTCTCGTCGATGACGCTGTCGCCGAGGGAGACGAGATCTTCGTTCTGAACGACATTCACGACGAATGCGATGCGCTCCATCCGGAAAATCGGCTCTTTCCACCGCACAACCTTGCGGGGACTGCGGGGCGCGACCTCTACGGCGCGACGCGTGTCGCCGTCGAGGACGCCATGGCCGCCTGCCCGAACCGCGTCCACCTTCTCGACAAGACGCGCTATAGCGCGTTTGCGGGGACGCATCTGGCACAACTGTTGCGTGAGCGCCGCGTCGATGACCTTTTGCTCTGTGGTGTCTGTACCGACATCTGCGTGCTGCATACGGCTGTGTCGGCCTACAACGAGGGCTACCGCGTCAGTGTGCCCCGCCAGGCCGTCGCCTCGTTCGATCCGGATGGACACGCCTACGCCCTCCGGCACCTCGAAAACGTGATCGGCGCCAGCGTCTACAACCTGCGTTCCGAAGACAAAGGCTGCCAGCGCTTTTGAGCAGGCGCGACCGCGATTTGCCTTCCGAGATAGGGGGCCTGTGAACGAAGCGCGATGCTTTGGGCGTACATGCCGCCATGGGCGAGGTCTGCGAAGTGTTGAAGTTGACGAAGTTAAGGTGATGGAATGTTTTTTTCCGAGCTTTGGGTGGAAGTGCTCGTGATTGGCTTTGCCGTGTTTTTGTTTTACATGATCACGGCGGGGTTCGTGATGCTGTCGCGCCGCATGCGATTGGGCGTGATTTTGTGCCGCGCTTTTTTGCTCGGTTCGATCGCGGCGGCGATTGCGTTTGCGCTCGGCACAGGTCGCGATGTCCAGAACATCAAACCCCTGGCTGATCTCAGCCGCATCGCGGAAATCGGTTACAAAGCCATCTGGCTGCGTGCGGCGCATGACGGGCTTCCATTTGCGATTCCGGGCATCATGCTTCCACTCGCCTACCGCTCGTGCAACCGGTTTTCGCGCGGCTGTGTTTGGGCCTTTGCCGTCGCATTGCTGCTGGGCGTGCTGCGCTACGCCATGGGCAGCTTCGACGTGGACGAGCTCATTTTCGCGTTCTGGGGCTTCATCGTCGGCTTCTCGTTCACCTCGCTGATCGCCGGCCTCTTCCCCAAAGCGCGCCTGTTCAAGATCATCAACTTCCACACGAGCGCCTATGTGATCGGCGTGCTGATCCTGATGTTTACGTTTTTTGCGGGTGTTGCGGTCCTGCTGCTCAACAACGGCGCCGATTTCGTCGAGCTGAAGCTCCCGCCGCAATCGCGTCAGCTTCCCGAGCCGAAGGTGTCGGCCTACCTCAGCGACGAGACGCCCAAGGTCGAAACCTTTCGCACGGTCGAGACCGACGTCATGCTGGACACTGCGCGCGTCGCGGAGAAGTTAGGCCTCAAAGGGGAACCGACGACCAGCAGCGAAGGCAAATCCTACGCCACCGTCGTGGACGGCGCCAAATCGCTGACTTACTTTTCGGCGGGCAATTGGAACCTGATCGACGATTCGGCCGCCGGCAAAGCGGGCACCGTGCCTGACGACCCGAGTTGCGCCCGCATTGTCGAGCAGATCGCGATCGGTGGCGTCGCGCGCAACTACAACGTCTTCAGCACCGAGGTCGAGCCCGTGCTCGACGATGCCGGTCAGCTCACGTCGAAGGTCGTTACGGTTACGGCGGCCTATGCCAACAGGCGCGTCGTCGGCTCCTGCGAATTCATCGCCGAAGTGGGCTCGGGCGGACTGCTTCTCAGCCTCGACAAGCACGACGCCGACTTCGAGCCCTACAAGCAGGTCAAAGTGATCAGCAACGCGGAGGCCATGCAGCTCGTGAAAGATGGCGGCGTCCGCGCCGACGGCAAAGTCATCACCGTCAACCACAACCTCTACCAGGATGCCAGCGCGGTCGAGGTCACCGACGCAACGATCGCCTACTGGCTCGAGGAGACGAAGGGCTACCTCCAGCCGATCTGGCTCTTTTCAGCCAAGGCGACCCTGCTCGACGGCGGCACAAAGGACTTCGAAATTTACGTGCCCGCCATCAAGTATTGAAAAACCTACACATCCCCCTTTGCTTTCGAAAAGTGGTCTCTCGGCCACTTTTTCGATCGGATGGCGTTTTGACAAGCGAACCGCTTTTTGCTATATTGAAGACTGGATATTTTGGCGATGCCAAACGAGAACGCCGCCGCACCTTCTCAACGCGGCTGAAGGATGGACTATGATCGGTATACGCGGCACGGGGCGCGCGCTCCCCAAGTCTGCCATGACGAACGAGGACTTCGCGAAGATCGTCGATACATCGGACGAATGGATCGTCAGCCGGACGGGCATACGCTCGCGCCAGATCGCCAAGGACGAAACAGCACTCGACCTTTGCGTTGAAGCAGCGCGTCATGCGCTCGATTCCGCCCACATCGACCCCCAGGATCTCGGCTTGATCGTCGTCGCCACTGTGACACCCGACACGGCGACCCCATCGATGGCCTGCCTCGTGCTCAAGGAACTGGGCGCTACATGTCCGGCCTTCGACCTCAACGCCGCCTGTTCGGGCTTTCTCTACGGCGTCATCGCCGCTCAAGCCCTATCGCCCGATCGCCCTGCACTCGTGATCGGCTGCGAACTCCTCTCGCGCGTCACGAACTACCAGGACCGCACGACCTGCGTTCTGTTCGGCGACGGCGCGGGCGCTGCTGTCATCGCGCCGACCGAGGGTCCGGGCGCGATCCTCGCCGAGCGTTATATGGCCTACCCCGACGAAAAAAACTCCCTGATCATCCACGGTCTGAACTGTGGGCCGGAGGATATGAAAGGCCGCTCCTACCTGATCATGGACGGTCAAGAGGTCTACAAATTTGCCACCCGCGTCCTTACCGACGACATCGAGTGGATCCTGCAAAAAGCCGCCATCGGTGCGGATGAGGTCGCGTGGTACATCCCGCACCAGGCCAACATCCGCATCATCAAAACGGCTGCGTCGCGGATCAAGGTGCCGATCGAACGCTTCTATACCAACATCGAACGGACCGGCAACACATCGAGCGCCAGCATCCCGATCGCGCTCGACGAATTGCTCCGATCGGGCCAGACCAAGACCGGCGACCTGATCCTGCTCAGCGCGTTCGGTGGCGGCCTGACCTCGGGATCGCTGCTCTTCCGCGTTTGACCCGACGATGCGCAACGCCCTGTGCGCCGCACCACAAATGCCTTTTTTCTCGCAAACATTGCGAACCAGATCACCAAGCGAATCACCACGCACGATAATAGGAGGACTTCCCCATGGAATTCGAAAGCATCCGCACGATCATCGCCGACAAAATGGAAATCGACGCCGACAAGATCACGCTCGAATCGTCCCTCCAGGACCTCGAGATCGACTCGCTCGACATGGTTGACATCATCATGTCGATCGAAGAAGAGATGAACGTCTCGCTCGAAGATCTCACCGACGTCAAGACCATCAAGGACGTCGTCGACCACGTCGCCGCCAAGCGCGCCTGATCGAATGGCAAAAACGGCATTTCTCTTTTCCGGACAGGGCGCGCAAAAACCCGGCATGGCGAAGAGCCTCTTCGACGCTTCACCTGCCGTTCGCGCCCTCTTTGCCGTGCTTTCCGATGCGACCGGAATCGACCTCACCCAACTGTGCTTTGAGAGCGCCCAGGAGACACTCAACCAGACCGAACACACCCAGCCCGCTATGCTCGCCGCCGATCTGGCTGCGTGGGCGGCGCTGGAAGAACGCGGCGTCACCGCCGACCTCTGCGCCGGTTTTTCCCTCGGCGAGTACGCCGCCTTGGTCTGCTCCGGTGTGTTGGGCGTGGAAGAAGCCGGACGCCTCGTCGCCGCGCGCGCCCGCTTCATGGCGGACTGCCTCTCGGAAGGCAGCGGCAGCGGCATGGCCGCCGTACTCGGCGTGCCTGCCGAAACGGTCGAAGCCATCTGTGCCTCGGTCCAGTCGGGCTACGTCGTCGCCGTCAACTACAATTGCCCCGGCCAAACCGTGATCGCCGGCGAATCCGAAGCCCTGAGCGAAGCCATCGCACTGCTCAAAGCCCAGAAGGCCAAAGCGCTTCCCCTTCGTGTCGCCGGGGCCTTTCACTGCAAGCTCATGGCTGCCGCAGCCGACCGCCTCTACACCGAGGCTTCCAATGGCAGTTACGCGTTTCAATTTCCCCGCATCCCGATCGTGCTGAACACGACCGCACAACCCCATAGCCCCACCTCGGATCCATGGCCCGAAATCGTCCGCGATCAAACCATGCACGCCGTCCGCTGGGAACAGAGCGTCCGCCGCCTGGTGGAGCTCGGCGCCGACCGCTTCATCGAGTGCGGCCCCGGCAAGGTGCTCACTGGCCTGAACAAGCGAATTTGCCCCGATCTTCCGACGACATGCGTCGAGGACGTGGAATCGTTGGAAAAGATCACCCAATAACCC
The DNA here is from genome assembly GCA_031553675.1 of Eubacteriales bacterium. Taxonomy (GTDB): domain Bacteria; phylum Bacillota; class Clostridia; order Christensenellales; family CALWSW01; genus JAVBLF01. Next base: position 21,679 of record JAVBLF010000071.1, read on the forward strand.
CCCCCGAGCAAGCCCTTCGCAGACTCCATCTGCAAAGGCATTGCGAAAGTCTGGAACCAACACTTGCCCGCGTGCAGAAAATCTCACCTGAAGAAAACGACATCGGCATGCGTGGCGAAGCCGCCCATGCCGGGGAGCGCCAAAGGCGCATACAGAAGTTTTTTGCTCCTTTTTTTCAAAAAAGGAGGCGAAAAAAAACGAAGAGAAAGAGGTACCCCATGGAACGTGACTGCGCCATCGTGACGGGCGGCGCCCGCGGGATCGGACGGGAGATCGCGTTGGCGCTGGCCGAGGCCGGATACGCGATCGTCGTCAACTATGCCAAGAGCGCGGAGGATGCGCAGCGCCTCGTGCGTGACATCGAGTCGAAAGGCGGACAGGCGCTCGCCGTCCAGGCCGACGTGTCCGACTTTACACAGGCCGCATCGCTGATCGACCAGGCCATCAAGGCGTTCGGCGGCATTTACATCCTCGTCAACAACGCTGGTATCACACGCGACGGCTTGATCATGCGCATGAGCGAAGCCGACTACAGCGCTGTCATCGCCACGAACCTCAATGGCGCATTCAACTGCACCCGCCACGCCTCGGCCCACATGGTGCGCGCCCACCGTGGCCGCATCCTCAACATCGCCAGCGTCGCGGGCGTCATGGGCAATGCGGGGCAGTCCAACTACGCCGCGTCTAAGGGCGGCATGATCGGGCTGACAAAGGCTGTCGCGCGCGAACTCGCGCCCCGGTCTATCACCGTCAACGCCATCGCGCCCGGCCTCGTCGAGACCGAGATGACGCAGCAGCTTTCCGATGCCGCGCGCGAAAAACTGCTCGCCCAGGTGCCGCTCAAGCGCATGGGTTCCAGCAAGGAAATCGCGCAGCTGGCCCTCTTCCTTTGTTCCGACGCCGCCGCCTACATCACAGGGCAGACCATCTGCATCGACGGCGGCATGACCATGCATTAAACCTGAATTTTCAGGGACGAAACACTGCGAGGCGATATATCGATGAAACGTAGAGTTGTCATTACGGGCATGGGCGCTGTGACGCCCGTCGGCACGGGCATCGACGCGTTTTGGAACGCGATCAAGGCCGGCCAAAACGGTATTGCGCCCATCACGCTGTTTGATACCACCGGCTACAAAGCCACGCTGGCCGCCGAAGTCAAGGACTTTGCCCCCGAAGCCTACATGTCCAAAAAAGAAGCCCGACGCATGGATCGCTTCTGCCAGTTTGCGATGGCGGCTTCCCAGCTTTGCTTCGAGGACGCCGGTCTCGACCCGCTCACACTGTCCGAAGAAGACCGCGCGCGCTTCGGCATTTACTACGGCTCGGGCATCGGCGGTTTTGATACCATGGAGAAAAACGCCTGTGATCTCATGAGCGGCGGCGTCCGCAAAGTATCGCCCTTTATGATCCCCATGGTGATCATCAACGGCGCGCCCGGCCTGATCAGCATGCGCTACCAGCTCAAGGGCCCGGCACTCTCCGTCGTGACGGCATGCGCTTCCAGCACCGACGCGATCGGTCTGGGCTTTCGCCTGATCAAAGACGGCTACACAGACCGCATGCTCGTCGGTGGCTCGGAAGCCGTCATCACGTCGCTGGGCGTTACGGGCTTTACGAATATGACCGCACTCTCGACCAGCGCCGACCCCGACCGCGCTTCGATCCCCTTCGACGCGGAACGCAATGGCTTCATCATGGGCGAGGGCGGCGCCATGCTGCTGATCGAGTCGCTCGAATGCGCACAGGCGCGCGGCGCCCGCATCTACGCCGAAGTGCTCGGCTACGGTTCGACAGCCGACGCTCACCACATCACAGCGCCCGACCCTGAAGCGCGTGGTGCGATCGCCGCCATGCGAAGCGCCCTTACCGAAGCATCGATCGCCCCTGAGCGCGTCGGCTACATCAACGCGCACGGCACATCGACGCCGCCCAACGACAAAATGGAAACGGCCGCGATCAAGGGCGTCTTCTGCGATCACGCATACCGCGTACCCGTGTCCTCTACCAAGTCGATGACGGGCCATATGCTCGGCGCTGCCGGAGCCATCGAAGCCATCGTCTGCGCGCTAGCGATCCGCGACCAATTCGCGCCGCCGACGATCAACCTCAAGACGCCCGATCCCGATTGCGACCTCGATTACCTGCCGCAGATCGGCAAGCAAACACCCATCGAAGTCGCCATCAGCAACTCGTTCGGCTTCGGCGGACAAAACGCCTGCCTTGCGATCGGACGTTACGAGGAATAAGAGGAGTAAGCATGAACCTGGAAATCGTCGCGCAGCTCATGCGCATGATGGAGGAATCCAGCCTGACGGCCATGGAGGTCGAGGAATGCGGCTTCCGCATCCGCTTGGAGCACGCGTCGCAGCCCGGCGCGCTCTTCGGCAGCGCCGAACCTCGCACACCCGTCCATCCGGCCCCGCAGCCTGCCGCAGCCTCGCCCGACGACACTGAAGCGCCCGCCCCGCAACCCGAAGAACCGACGCCCCATGGCGCGCACGACATCAAATCGCCCATGGTCGGCACCTTCCATGAGCGCAAGGGCACGAAAGTCAGCGTCGGTACGGCGCTCAAGAAGGGCGAACCCGTCTGCATCGTCGAAGCCATGAAAGTCATGAACGAAATCCTCATGGAGCAGGACGGCGTGATCACCTACGTCGCCGCGCAGGAGGGTGACATGGTCGAGTTTGGGCAGACTTTGTATCTGTTTGATTAGGTTTTTTCTCCTCCTTTTTTGAAAAAAAGGAGCAAAAAACTTTTGTAACGTCCCTTTCATCCGCCGCTCCCGCGACGCATGAAATTCGACGTGATTGCAGGAGTCGTCGCCGTTTGGCGTGTGAGCGAGGATTGCCATGAGTGAAACCGTACAGGTGTTGGAAAACGTCGATCGCGAAGGCGTGATGCAGGTCTTGCCGCATCGGGATCCCTTTCTTTTGATCGACCGCGTCGAGCGATGCGAGGTTTTGCAACACTGCATCGCCCATTTGAAGCTGACGGGAGAAGAAGACTTTTTCCGCGGGCATTTTCCGGGGAAACCCGTCATGCCAGGCGTACTCCAACTCGAATCGCTTGCCCAGTGCGGCGCCTTTGCCGTGCTCGCCCAGCCGGGCCGCGAAGGCACGATCGCGCTCTTTGCCAAAGCCGACAACGTCAAATTCCGCCGCCAGGTGATCCCGGGCGACGAACTCCGCCTCGAAGTCAGCCTCGAACGCGTCAGCCGCGTCGGTGGCAAGGGGAAGGGCGTGGCGACTGTCAACGGCGAAACGAGCTGCGAAGCCGACATCACTTTCGTCTTTGCCAAAGACGAATAGACAAAGAACCCAAGAAACGCATGAAACCTGCATCCGGAGCGATCGACGCCAAGGACACGTCGGCGATCGTTCCCGAACGTTGGTCTCCAATCACATCCAAAAATCCGATTTCGCTCCGACGACATACCGACCGCAAGGGCGGGATGTCGGGGCAGTACGAAGTTTTTTGCGCAGCTTTTTTTCAAAAAAGCGCGTATTCCCCAAAAGGTAGGTTGTATGTTTCGAAAAATCCTGATCGCGAACCGCGGTGAGATCGCGGTGCGGGTGATCCGGGCGTGCCGGGAGATGGGCATCGAGGCGGTGGCGGTCTATTCGGAGGCCGATCGCGAGGCGCTTCACGTGCAACTGGCCGACGAGGCGATCTGCATCGGACCGGCGGCCGCGCGCGACAGTTACCTCAACATCGTCAACATCCTGAGCGCGACCGTGCTGACCCACGCCGAGGCGATCCACCCGGGTTACGGCCTTTTGAGCGAAAACACGAAGTTCGCGCGGATGTGCGGGCAGTGCAACATCGCATTCATCGGCCCCAAGCCCGACGCCATGCTGGCGATGGGCCACAAGCTGAACGCTCGCAGGACCATGATCGCGCACGAGGTTCCGGTGATCCCGGGGTCGAAGGACACGATCGCCAGCCTCGAGCAGGCCCAACACGACGCCAAAGTCGCCGGCTATCCCGTGCTCGTCAAAGCAGCAGCGGGCGGCGGTGGGCGCGGCATTCGGCGGGTCGATCGCGAGGAAGATCTGGCGAACGCCATTGAGACGGCCCAGACCGAAGCGCTCGCGGCTTTTGGCGACGACACGGTTTACATCGAAAAGTTGGTCGGCGCGGCGCACCACATCGAATTCCAGATCATTTGCGACAGCCACGGTCACGCCGTTCAGCTTTTTGAGCGCGATTGCTCACTGCAAATGCGGCGCCAAAAACTGATCGAAGAGAGCCCTTCGCTGCTGCTCGACGACGAGCTGCGCGCCCGCATGGGCGAAGCGGCATTGCGGGCAGCCCGCGCTGTCGATTATACCGGCGTCGGCACGGTCGAATTCCTCGTCGACGACGACAGGAACTTTTACTTCATCGAAATGAACACGCGCGTCCAGGTCGAACACCCTGTCACCGAGGCCGTCACCGGCATCGACATCGTGCGCGAACAGATCGCGATCGCCGCAGGCGAACCCCTCTCGTTTTCGCAGGAAGACGTCGCGATCGACGGCCACGCGATCGAGTGCCGCATCAACGCCTGCGATCCGGAGCGCGGATTCGTGCCGAGCTGCGGCAAGGTCGAGCTCATCCACCTGCCCGGCGGCCCTGGCGTCCGCATCGATTCGTTGCTTTACAACGGTTGCGAGGTGTCGCCCTACTACGACAGCATGCTCGGCAAGCTGATCGTACACGCCAAAGATCGCGCTGAAGCCATCATCCGCATGAAACGGGCGCTCGACGAGATCGTCATCCGGGGTGTCGAGCTCAACACCGAATTTCAATACGCTCTTTTGAGCCTCCCTGAATTCGCCGAAGGCCGCTTCAACACCGAGACGATCGAGCTTCTCCAGCAGCGCGGCCTCTTTCCGAAGTGCTGATCAAGACACAAAGCCCCAGTCCATGCGGTCTTCGTCATGATCGCCAAATATAACTTCAAAATAGGGATTCTTAAGGGTCCCTGACCCTTAAGGCTAGGGGTTTGGGGGATGAAATCCCCCAACGTACCCCCACGAGGTATACCATGCCGATTTCCGACTTCTTTGGCATGAACAAGAAAAAGAGCACGGTGCGCGTCATCGTGCCTCCTTCGTCACCCGATCCTCCGACGGGCGCGGTGCGCGTTCCGGCGGAAGAACTGCCGGCGGTTCCGGCGGGGATGTGGGAAAAATGCGGTCGCTGCCACAAGATCATCTACGCGGACGATCTGGAGAGCAACCTCAAGGTCTGTCCGCACTGCAACAACCACTTCCGCCTGACGGCGAAGCAACGCGTCGAGATCACGGCGGACGAGGGCAGCTTCGAAGAGTTCGACGCCGATTACCGCGGCGGCGATCCCTTGGCGTTTCCGGGTTACGGCGACAAGCTGCGCACAGCCCGCGCCTTCACGGGCCTGCACGACGCGATCATTACGGGCACCGCCCGCATCCAGGGGCTGCCTTGCGTGATCTGCGCGATGGACAGTGCCTTCATGATGGGCAGCATGGGCGTCGCGGTCGGCGAAAAGATGGCGCGTGCGGCCGAAAAGGCGATCAAAACTTCATTGCCCCTCGTGGTGTTCACGGTGTCGGGTGGCGCGCGCATGCAAGAGGGCATCGTCTCGCTCATGCAAATGGCCAAGGTGTCGGCGACGATCGGCAGGCTGAACGAAGCGGGCTTGCTCTACATCGTCGTGCTGACCGACCCGACGACAGGCGGCGTGACGGCCAGCTTCGCCATGTTGGGCGACATCACGCTGGCCGAGCCGAATGCGCTTGTCGGTTTTGCGGGGCGGCGCGTGATCGAGCAGACGATCAAGCAGGTGCTGCCCGAGAGCTTTCAGCGCGCCGAATTCTTGCAGGATCGCGGCTTTGTCGATTGCGTCGTCGATCGGCGCGACATGAACGACACGCTGGGGCGCCTGCTCAAGATGCACGAAAGATCCGCGAAAGGGGAGGGGCGTTCATGAGCGAAGTCAAGTCCGCCTGGGAGCGCGTCGAGATGGCGCGCAGCCCCAAACGCCCCATTGCGAGCGATTACATCGCAGCGCTCTTCGATGACTTCATTGAACTCCACGGCGATCGCTACTACGCCGACGATACGGCGATCGTCGCGGGTATTGCGCTCTTTCAGGGGCAGCCGGTCACGGTTATTTCCCAGGAAAAGGGACGCGACACGAACGAACGCATTCGACGCAATTTCGGATCACCGCATCCGGAGGGCTACCGAAAAGCGCTGCGCCTTATGAGACAGGCCGAAAAGTTCCACAGGCCGATCGTGTGCCTCGTCGATACGCAGGGCGCTTACTGCGGCCTCGGCGCGGAAGAACGCGGGCAGGGGCGCGCGATCGCGCACAACCTGCAAGAAATGTTTTTGCTCAAGACGCCGATCGTCAGCATCGTACTCGGCGAAGGGGGCAGTGGTGGCGCGTTGGCGCTCGCCGTAGCCGACAAAATCGCCGTGCTCGAAAACGCTGTCTACTCGATACTTTCGCCGGAGGGTTTCGCGAGCATCCTGTGGAAGGACAGCAGCCGCGCCCAGGAAGCCGCCGAAGTCATGAAGCTGACCGCCGCCGATCTCTTGCGCTTCGGCGTGATCGACGACGTATTGCCCGAGCCCGAAGGCGGCGCGCAAGAAGACCCCGCCGCCGTCATGCAGACAACGCGTGACTACCTGTCCGCACAGATCGGTGCGCTCTGCAAACTCGAAACGAACGAACTCTTGCAGCGCCGTTACGACAAGTTCCGCAAAATGGGCCTGTGACGCGAGAAGCGAACAAAAGTGGTGTAGAAAACCACTTTTTTGTTTGGAATCTTGCCGAGACGATCAAATTGTCGGGTATATGGTTGACAGTATGAAAAGATTAGCTTATACTAACAGTAGCCGAGGATAACTTTTTCCATCCGCTGTCTATAGAGGAGGAATCGACCATGATGCCACTTTGCATGATGAGCGCTGGGCAAACCATGCGCGTGACCCAATGCCGCGCCGAAGGCCCGCTACGAACCCACCTCGAAAACCTCGGCTTGCTGCCCGGACAAGACGTTACCATGATCGCCCAACGCGACGGCAACGTCATCCTGAAAGTGCATGAAACCCGTCTCGCCGTCAACCGTGGGATGGCAAATGCCATACTCGTCGAGGACATTCCGGCCCCCGCCAGCTTGCATCTGCCGCAGAGCGCGGGTCACGACGGCCAGCACGGCGCAGGCGGCGGGCTGCACAATCGCCGTGGATCGCTTCGGGACGCATTTCGGTCGCATCGGAACGCGCACACCGATCGCTGAGCGACCGGTTTTCGAACGACAACAGGGCGATGGCGCCCGGCAGCCCCGCTCGATGGAGCGGGTGTTTTGCCGAAGAAATGTTAGTTGCGTATTATTTAAAAGATATGACATAAGCGAAAGTGAGGGAATCCCGTGCAAAAGTCGCTGAAAGACATGAAGCCCGGCGAATCGGGAAAGGTCAACAAGGTCGATGGAGCAGGGCGGGTGCGTTTGCGTCTCTTTGATATGGGCGTCACGCCCGGCGTCGACGTCACGCTGCGCAAGGTCGCGCCCTTGGGCGACCCGATCGAGATCACCATCCGTGGCTACGAGCTCAGCCTTCGCAAAGAAGAGGCCGCCGCCGTGCTGGTTGAATTGGCATAGAACGAAAGGTCAGGGCGTTTTGCAGCCCTAGGAGGAAAACATGGCCATACGCTTTGCGCTGGCAGGCAACCCAAACTGCGGAAAAACGACGCTCTTCAACGAACTGACCGGCAGCACCGCCCACGTCGGCAACTGGCCGGGCGTGACCGTGGAGCGCCGTGAGGGCGTCTACAAAAAGGGCAAAGAGGCGATCGCGATCATCGATCTGCCGGGCATCTACTCGCTTTCGCCCTACACGCCTGAAGAAAAGGTTGCCAGCGAATACATCCGAAACGAAGCACCCGACCTCGTGATCAACATCGTCGACGCGACCAACCTCGAGCGCAACCTCTATCTGACGACGCAGATCCTCGAAACTGGACGCCCGATGATCGTCGCGCTCAACATGATGGACGAAGTCGAACAGCGGGGCGATCGCATCGACATCGGCGTGCTGTCAAAACGGCTCGGCGTGCCTGTCATGCCCATCACCGCCGTCCGAAACAAAGGCGTCACGGAATTGATGGAGCGCGCCCTCGCCGCCAGCAAGGAAGCGCCCCCCAAACCCTTGATCGACCCCGAGGAAATCGCCGCGATCACCCAGGCGCATGCCGACCCCTACGACGCGGAAGCAGCCGTCGCCGATCTCCGCTACCGGATCATCGGCGAGATGAGCGCAGTCTGCCTCAAAAAAGCACTTTCGAAGGAATTTTTGACCCGATCCGACAAGATCGACAAGGTCGTCACCCACCGCTTCTTCGCGATTCCGCTCTTCATCCTGGTCATGCTGCTGGTCTTCCAGATCACGTTCGGCGACCCGTTGATTCCCGGCACGGGTATCCCCAGCCCGGGCGTCTTCATACAGGGGCTGACCGAGACGCTGATCGAGTGGATCGGCGGGCATGTCGCGGGCTGGCTCGAAGCGGCCAACGCGGCCGACTGGGCGGTCGCCGTCGTGATGGACGGCGTGATCGGCGGTGTGGGCGCGGTGTTGAGCTTCATCCCGCAGATCCTCATGCTCTTTCTCTTCCTCTCGATGCTGGAAGACAGCGGTTACATGGCGCGCGCCGCCTTCATCATGGACCGTCTGCTGCGCCGTTTCGGTTTGTCGGGCAAAGCCTTCGTTCCCATGCTCATGGGCTTTGGCTGTAGCGTGCCGGGCATCATGGCGACGCGAACGCTCGAAAACGAACAGGATCGCCGCCTGACCATACTCTTGACCCCCTTTATGAGCTGCGGTGCGAAGCTGCCGATCTACGTCGTGTTTGCGGGCGCGCTTTTCGCCGAAAAGCAGGGCCTCGCGATCGCTTGCATGTACTTCCTCGGCATACTCGTCGCGATCGGTTCGGGCGTGCTGCTGAAAAAAACCGTCTTCCGAGGCCAGGCCGCGCCCTTCATCATGGAGCTTCCGGCCTACCGTTTCCCGACCTTCAAGAACACGATGCGTCACATGTGGGACAAAGGCAAGGAATACACCGTCCGCGCCGGAACGGTCATCCTTGCGTCGGTCATCGTGATCTCCTTCCTGAAGAGCTTTAGCTGGTCCTTCCAGATGGTCGACGATCCGTCCCTGTCGATCATCGGGAGCATTGGGCGCGCGATCCAGGGCTTCTTCACGCCGCTCGGCTTCGCGACCTGGCAGGCCGGTGTCGCGGTGCTGACCGGCTTCCTCGCAAAGGAAGACGTCGTCGCCACCCTTGGCACCCTCTATGGGGGCGCAGACGGCGAACTCGACGCCTCGAACGCGGCACTCCTGGCCGGCATCGCGGGCGCCTTTACGCCGGCGTCGGCGCTCTCCTTCATGACATTCAACCTGCTCGCCATGCCCTGTATGGCGGCCGTCGGTGCCATGCACCAGGAGCTGGGAAGCTGGAAACGCACGCTCTTCACCGTCGGCTACCAAACGGCGGTCGCGTATGTCGTCGCCATGCTCGTCTACTGGGTCGCGTCGATCGCGTTTTAATCCAGAACCAAGGAGGCTTTTTCCATGAACGTCGCGAACATCCTCGTCGCGATCGGGGCGATCGCGATCGTCGTCGGCATTGTCGCGTACCGTCTTTACCGGCGACGCATAGGCAAGCCGGTCGGCTGTGCAGGTTGCGCTGGTTGCGCGCACGCTTCTTGCCAGCAAAGAAGCGACACAGCCCCTCGATTGCAAACGAAATAAGTGCATACACAGACATAATATTTGCAATAAAGACAAGGTCACCCTGCATACCCTGCGTTCTCGAATCGGTTTTGATGCTAAATGGGAGATTTTAATGTCGTTTCTTTCACGCATCGTTGCCGTCGCCGACATCGCCTGTTATTATGTGAATGGATTAACAGAATGACTGGCCAACTTGGCGGTGGGTCAGTTTTTCAGCAGCGGCCCTCCTGGGACGATGCGATGGATGGATGGCAAAAGCGAAGGGATTTCCCTTCGCTTTTGTCATGTGTCGTCAAGCAATCCCGTAAGTCAGGACTTTCGCGAAGTCGCGTTTGCCAAGGGGGTGACCGCTGCACGGCCTTCTTGATCGACGGCGAGCAAGGCATTCGACTGTCTGGCCTCGAGCGCGACACTCGCTTCGAAGGGCGCGAAAGCCGACGACTCTACGACGAAAGAGCCATCTTCGTAGCTTCCCGCCGAGAGAAAGTCCCAGGTATGGCCGGGCGGCGTTTCGACTACGATCGCGCCCCCCGCGCATATCCATGTAGGTGGGGGTGGGCTTTCGAGATCGGCGTAGCAGAGGCTGAAACCCCCATCCGTTTCCCGCGCAAAACGCCGTCGGACGGCGCGCATGGCCTGTGGCGACGCGTCGATCCCCCAGAAGCGCCTGCCATTCCGGAGGGCCGCGACCCCCATGCTGCCGCTGCCCGCGAAGGGATCGACGACGAGATCGCCCGCCGCGCTCGACGCCCGCACGATCCGCTCCATGAGGGCGAGCGGTTTTTGCGTGGCGTAACCGCAGCGCTCGGGGTCGCGCTGTTGCAGGTGGCTGATGTCGCTCCAGACGTCGCTCGGGTAGATCGGCGCTTCTTCGTCGTAGGTGTAGATCTTCCCGCCAGAACGGATCGAATAGCGCACCTTGCCGTCGCTGTCCACGCTGCGTTTCATGTGGTTGCGCCTGGCCGCTCCTCGCCGCGCGGCCACAGCCTCCGGATCAAAATAGACATGTCGGCTTTTGCGATAGAACAGGATGTTGTCGTGTTTGCGGGAAAAGTGCGCTTTTGCGCGGCCCCCGCTCTGGTAGTGCCAGATGATCTCGTTCATGAAGTGCTGCGCGCCAAAGATCGCATCGAGCAGCAGACGAAACCGCGCGACCGTCCGGTAATCGCAATGGAGGTAAAGCGAGCCCTCGGGCTTGAGGAGTGCATGGCTGGAACGGAGTGCTGCCTCCATCATCTCCCAGTACGCCGTCTCGCCCATGTCGTCCCGATACGCAGCGAAACGCCGTCCGTCCTGGGCGCGCGCTTCGAAGCGGTTGCCGGTCATGAAGGGGGGGTCGAGGTAGACGAGTTGTGCCGACGCGGGCGCTTCTTCCGCCAGCATCGCCAATCGCTTCGGCGCGTCGTCGAGGTAGAAGAGAGCGCCACACGCGCTTCCATGTTGCTCCTTGCCGATGTCTCTCATTCCTTTCCAATCGGTTACCCAGTATTTACATTATAAGCAAAGGATTGATCGAGCCGCAAGGCGGTTTTTTCTTTGACAAAGCAGAAGTGCTCGGGTATGCTAGAAACGGTGAGCACAAAAGCCATGGATCGCTGCCAAACGATTTCGTTGGAATGGCAGCATTCGCTATTGCAATTGTCGGATATATGGGATAGAATTTATTATATATACGTCTTATTTTTTTCGGTTTCCACTGAGGAGATGGGAGGATTTTTGGTTAGATGAACGGACAAAGCAAAACGGGTCTGGAACGCATCATCGCCCTGCTCTTCGTCCTGGTCGGCGTGCTGATCGTGACGCTGGCTGCACTGGCATTTTTCTACTATGGCGCGACACCGGCCGCCGACAACGTTTTCATCGACGTGTTGGGCCAGCGCATCGAATTCGCCCAAGGCCTGACGGTTGATGGCGTGGATGTCAGCAACAAGACGATCGAAGAAGCCCGCCCTCTCGTCAAGGCGGCGCAACCCAAACCCCTCGGCACGATCAGCATCCAGGCCAACGGTCAGTCCGCTGAACTCGACCTGTCGAGCCTCCAGCCCAAACGCGACTACGAAGCCACGCTGCAAAAGGCCATTCTCCTCGGCAACGACGGCGACCGCGATCAGAAAAACGCCGACCTCGAACGCATTGCAGCCAACGGCGAACACCTGGAATCGCCGCTGACCTACGACGCGTCTTCACTGAAAGAACAAGTCGATAAGCTGGCACAGGAACTCTCCGTCGAGGCGCGTGACGCCGAAGTCCGCATCCTGAAACCCGATGAACGCTTCAGCCGCGGATTCTCCGTCGATCCTGCCGCGATCGTCTCCTCGGAGCCGGGTACGGTGCAAGAATCGATCCAAGCGCTCTTCGAATACGTCGAAGAAGTGCCGGGCAGCCTTGTCGACGCGGGTGCCCTGCTCAAAACCATCCAAGAACGCATCGACAAAGGCGAGCTGGACACGCCCATCGAAGCGGTCACGACGCCGGTCGAACCGACCGTCAAGCTCGCTGCGATCAAATACGACCTCGTGGAGATCTCCCGTGCGAGCAGCTCGTTTGCCAAGAGCCCCTACAACAACTCCAACCGCATGTTCAACATCAACAAAGCAGCCACGATCATCAACGGCTACGTCTTGCTGCCCAACGAACAGTTCTCCTGCAACGGCGTGCTTGGGCCGCGCTCAACGAGCAAAGGCTGGAAAGAAGCCGGCGCGATCAAGGATGGCCAGTCCGTCCAGGAAACCGGCGGCGGCATCTGCCAAGTCTCCTCAACCGTGTTTAACGCCGTCCTGAAGGCCAATCTGGAGATCGTCGAACGCTCGCCGCACTCTTGGCCACTCAGCTACATCACAGCCGGCCAGGACGCGACGATCAGCACGGGTGGACCCGATTTTATCTTCAAGAACAACCGCGAACAGCCCGTGATACTCGTCGCCTACGCCGATCTCGACAACAAGACCATCACGGTGCTCTTCTACGGCGTGCCGCTTCCCAACCAGGACTACGACGAGATCAAGCTCGTCTCGAACCAGACCAGCTCGACCAAACAGCCCTCCACCCAGTATTCGACGGTGAAGTCCATGCGGCCCGGTTCGCAAAACGTCATCCGTCAGGGGCGCTCGGGCTCGTCGCACGAAACCTACAAAGAATATTACAAGGACGGCGTCATGATCCGCCGCGAGTTCTCGCACAACACGAAGTACCGCGCACTGGCCTCGATCATCGAACGCGGTCCGACCGTTTCGCGCTCGTCCGGCAACGGCGCTTCCGCCGCCGTCGACAAACCCGTCACACAAGCCCCCGCTCCCCAGCCGGCGCCCGCCCCCGTCAACAACGACGTGATATTCGACATCCCGGAAGAATAAACACAATCGCTCAAAAAGTGCCTTCGGGCACTTTTTTGGTGGCGCCATGAGCGAACAGGATGCGAAACGTAAGTTGACAAAGCAGAACCCCAGGGATATACTATGATTGAACGCATATTCAATGAACATACATTCAATTCAATATCTAGCGAGGGGGGCGGCCTTTTGCGCAGAAGCGACCAAAGGGAAAAACGGCGAAACGACATCCTTCTCGCGGCGCTCGATCTGTTCATCCGCAAAGGCTACGCGGCAACGACGGTCAACGACATCGCCCGACGCGTCGAGATGAGCGCTGGTCTCCTGTTTCACTACTTTCCGTCGAAAGAAAAGCTGTACGAAGAACTGATCCGAATCGGCCTGTCGGGACCGCAAAGCCTGCTTGCGATCCCCGCCGACGATCCGCTCGCCTTCTTTGCCGAGGCGGCGCGCCTGATACTCGACAGCGTGAAAACGCAACCCTTTACGGCAAAAATGTTCGTGTTGATGGACCGTACTTTTTTTAGTGAAGGCGTGCCGGAAAGCTGTCAAAAGCTCATGGAGGGCTTCGATCACATGAAGCCGACCGTCGCCATCGTCGCGCAAGGGCAACGCGAAGGCTCCATACGTCCCGGCGATCCGAAAGCACTTGCACTGGCGTTTTGGTCGGCCATCCAGGGTGTCGCAGCCCAGATCGCACTCTTTCCCGATTCACCTTGTCCCGAACCGGAATGGATCGTCGACATCCTCAAAAACCCCGCACCTAATTCCACCCAGCAGTAGGAGAATGAAGCATGAAACAGATCGCGATCATCGGCGCCGGTCCCGCCGGTTTGACGGCGGGCGTCTATGCGCGCCAGAGCGGCTATGACGTGACGATCTACGAGTCCCACGCGATCCCCGGCGGCAACTGCACGAGCTGGGATCGAAGCGGCTACCATTTCGAAGGTGGCCTCCACTGGCTGACCGGCTCCCATCCCGATCAACCGATCCACAAGATCTGGCGCAACGTCGGCGCCATCGACGACGAAACCGTGATGCGTAGCCGCGAGATCTTTTGTGCCTGCCTCTGGGAAGGCGAATGGATCAAACTCTACCGCGATGTCGAAGCCCTCGAAGCGCACCTGAACGCCGTCTCTCCCGAGGACGAAAAAGCCATCAAAGAACTTTGCAAGACCGTTCGCCGCTTTGCCAAGTTTGCCATGCCCGTCACGGACATCAAGGGCGTCAAAGTCGCCGAAAAATCCGGCATGCCCATGTCAGAACTGGCGTCCATGCTGCCCGCCTTCGCGTCGCTTCCCAAACTCACGAAAATCAGTTGTGGCGCGTACTGCGAGCGTTTTCGCCACCCCGGCGTGCGTGCGCTTCTTTGCTCCATCACCGGCCCCGACTATACCGCCGTTTCGATGCTCGCGACGCTCGGCACGCTGGCCTCAGGCGACGGCGGCTATCCCGAAGGCGGCTCTTTGGCAATGGCGCAACGCATGGCCAAACGTTTCACGGACCTCGGCGGCCAGATCGCTTACAAGTCGCGCGTCGAACGCATTCTCATCAAAGATGGCGCGGCTTGCGGCCTCGTTGTCAATGGCATAGAAACCCACGTCGATGCCGTCATCGCGGCCAACGATACGCTTGTCGCCATCGACAAGCTGGTCGATCCGCCCCTCCATGAAAGCTGGATGGACGATATGCGCCGCGCCGTCAAACCGATCAACAACACCTTTCTCTGCTTCGGCATCGAAGACGACCTGAGCGACCTGCCCGAGATGATGCTCCTCCCGCTCGAAACGCCCTTCCGCTACGCCGATCAATCCCTCAGCGTGCTCGAATTCAACCACTACGCCACCCACCCCGGTTATGCGCCCGCTGGCTGCACGGCTGCGACTTCAATCCTCACTGGGGACAGCTACGATTACTGGAAAGCGCGCCAAGCGGACGGCAGTTACGACGCCGAGAAAGAAAAACTCGCCGCAGCCTATACGACCCTCCTCGAAAGCCAGCTTCCGCGTCTGGCCGGCAAGATCAAGGCGCTCGACGTCGCAACCCCGCTCACCTACGAACGCTACTGCGGCACCTTCCGCGGCTCCTGGATGACACTCGTCGGCGTGGGCGACAAGATGCGCGAGTACCCCTACGCCTCACAGAGCGTTCGCCATCTCTACTTTTGCGGCCAACGCATCATGCCCCCCGGCGGGATGCCGGTCGCCGCAAGCACGGGGCGGACGGTCGTGCAGCACCTTTGTAAGGACGATGACGTCGTGTTTCAGGGGGCCTGACCAGGGCTTTGCCCTGGACCCACCAAAGGGTCAAGGACCCTTTGGAATCCCACACCAAAAGATCGACTTGCAGGGCTCGTATCCATTGCGACAAAACATCGAAACGCCCGCCAAGATCATGGCGGGCGTTTCGGCGTGTACACCCACAAAGGGAAGCTTTGTGGGTGTCAAACGTTTTTGCGCAGCTTTTTTCAAAAAGCGCGTACTATGCTTTCCGTTCTTTCAGTTTGGCCTGCGCGGCGGCGAGACGCGCGATCGGGACGCGGAAGGGCGAGCAGGAGACGTAGTCCAGGCCGATGCTGTAGCAGAATTCGACGGTGGACGGGTCGCCGCCATGTTCGCCGCAGATGCCGAGTTTCAGGTTCGATTTGACGCCGCGTCCCAGCTCGGCCGACATGCGCATGAGCTGGCCGACGCCCTTTTGATCGACGCGCGCGAAGGGGTCGAACTCGTAGATCTTCTTGTCGTAGTAGTCCGTCAGGAACTTACCGGCGTCGTCGCGCGAGAAGCCGAAGGTCATCTGGGTCAAATCGTTCGTGCCGAAGGAGAAGAAGTCGGCTTCGGCGGCGATCTCGTCTGCGGTCAGGGCGGCGCGCGGGACTTCGATCATCGTGCCGACGAGGTATTCGATCGTCTCGCCGCGTTCCTGCATGACGAGGGCGGCGGTGTCAACGACGCGCTTCTTGACATAGGTCAGCTCTTTGACGTCGCCGACGAGGGGGATCATGATCTCGGGAATGGCCTTGAGGCCGAATTCCTTGCGCGCTTCGATGGCGGCTTCGATGACGGCGCGGGTCTGCATTTCGGCGATCTCGGGGTAGGTGATCGTCAGGCGGCAGCCGCGGTGTCCGAGCATGGGGTTGAACTCGTGCAGATCGGAGACGGTTTGCTTCAGCTCATCCGCACCGATGCCCATTTCCTTTGCGAGGGCGGCGATGTCTTCGTCGGTGTGCGGCAAGAACTCGTGGAGCGGCGGGTCGAGGAAGCGGATCGTCACAGGGCGGTCGCCCATGGCGGCGTAGATCTGCTTGAAGTCTTCGCGCTGCATGGGAAGCAGTTTGGCCAGCGCGGCGCGGCGGGATTCTTCGTCCTTGGCGACGATCATCTCGCGCATGGCCGAGATGCGGTCGGGCTCGAAGAACATGTGCTCCGTGCGGCAGAGGCCGATGCCTTCCGCGCCGAATTCGACAGCCTTGGCGGCGTCGAAGGGGGTGTCGGCGTTCGTGCGGACCTTCATGGTGCGCACTTCGTCGGCCCATTCCATGATGCGAGCGAAGTCGCCCGATACTTCGACGGCTTGGGTCGCGATGGCGGCGCCGTAGACGTTGCCCGTGCTGCCGTCGAGCGAGATCCAGTCGCCTTCGTTGAAGCGCTGATCGCCGACCATGAAGTAGCGTTCCGGCTCGTTGATCTTGATGGCGCCACAGCCCGCAACGCAGCAGGTGCCCATGCCGCGCGCGACGACGGCCGCGTGGGAGGTCATGCCGCCGAATACGGTCAGGATGCCTTCGGATGCGTGCATGCCTTCGATGTCTTCCGGCGAGGTTTCGCGGCGCACGAGGATGACGCGCTGGCCGCCGCGGGCTGCTTTGGCGGCGTCGTCAGCCGTAAAGTAGACCTGACCGCTGGCAGCGCCGGGCGAGGCGGGGAGGCCGTTCGCGATGACGGGCGTCGCCTTGAGCGCGGCGGGATCGAAAGTCGGATGGAGCAGGGCGTCGAGCTGTTTGGGCTCGATTTTGAGTAGCGCTTCTTCTTTCGTGATCATGCCTTCGTCGACGAGGTCGGACGCGATCTTGACGGCGGCGGCGGCGGTGCGCTTGCCGTTGCGCGTCTGCAGCATGAAGAGGCGGCCCTTTTCGATCGTGTACTCGAGGTCCTGCATGTCTTTGTAGTGGTTTTCGAGTATGTTCGCGATTTCGTTGAACTGTTTGAAGACAGCGGCGTTTTTCTGTTCGAGGGCTGCGATCGGTTCCGGCGTGCGGATGCCGGCGACGACGTCTTCGCCCTGGGCGTTCGTCAGGAATTCGCCGTAGAGTTTCTTTTCGCCGGTCGATGGGTTGCGCGTGAACGCGACGCCCGTGCCGCAGTCGTCGCCCATGTTGCCAAATACCATCGACTGAACGTTGACGGCCGTGCCCCAGTCGCTGGGGATGTCGTTCATGCGGCGATAGTAGATGGCGCGGGGGTTATCCCAGGAACGGAAGACGGCTTTGATCGATTCGAGAAGCTGGGTCCTGGGATCCTGCGGGAAGTCGCTGCCCATCTCCTGGCGGTAGAGTGCCTTGAAGCGCTCGACGACGTCCTTGAGGTGATCGGCCGTCAGGTCGCTGTCGTAATGGGCGCCGTTCGATTCCTTGACCTCGTCGAGGATGGCTTCGAATTTGGCCTTGGGGATCTCCATGACGACGTCGGAGAACATCTGGATAAAGCGGCGGTAGCTGTCGTAGGCGAAACGTTCGTTGTTCGTCTGCTTGGCGAGGCCGAGGACTGCCTGATCCGTCAAACCGAGGTTGAGGATGGTGTCCATCATGCCGGGCATGGACGCGCGCGCGCCCGAACGCACCGACACCAGGAAGGGCACCTCGGCGTCGCCGAATGTTTTGCCCGCCTGTTTTTCAACGGCGGCGAGAGCCGCAAAGATCTCAGAGACGATCTCTTCTGCGATCGTCTCTCCGTCGTCGTAATAGCGCGTACAGGCCTCGGTCGTGACCGTAAAGCCATACGGCACCGGAAGGCCCAGGTTGCTCATTTCGGCGAGGTTGGCGCCTTTGCCGCCCAGCAGGTTGCGCATGCCGGCGTTGCCTTCATTGAACAGATAGACGTACTTGTTTGACAAAACGAATCCCTCCATACTTTGATAATTTTTGCAAAAAAAAGCGGCGTGACGCCGCGGATAACCAATGGCTGATTGCGGAAAATCAGAGAAAACGATTTCGCGTGCAGTCAAGTTATTATATCCCATTTGATCAGGCGGAGCAATAGATTTGTTGAAGGGGAAGCTGCACAAGCTCCGTCATTTGGGTCGTTCTCCGTCACAACGCTGTAAAGTAGGGCGATGCGCGAAAGAGGCCGCCGGTGTGATTTTGAAAGTAGGGCGGCAGTGCGGTTCGGATATCGGCGCGTACGTCTTCGGGCAGGCGGACGTTGTCCATCGTCTCGAGCGGCAGGAGCAGCATGCGCCGCATGGCTTCGAGGCTGAGCGGCGAGATCGGGGCGCCTCCCTTTTGCAGGGCGCACTGCGCACAAAGCGCGCCGTAGGTCGCGTGAAAGCGCGGACGTTCAAAGGTCGACTGCCCACAGCGCGAACACCGCGTCGTCGATGGCCGATAGCCCTGTTGTTCGAGGTATTTGAGTAGATAACAGATCATCAGATCGCTGGTGGGCGCGCCGCCGTAGCAGAGAAAACTCAGCGCATAATAGGCCAGCGAAAACAGCTCACCGCAGGGCTCTCCCGGCGAAGCGGCCTGG
Source organism: Eubacteriales bacterium (assembly GCA_031553675.1). Lineage (GTDB taxonomy): Bacteria > Bacillota > Clostridia > Christensenellales > CALWSW01 > JAVBLF01. The sequence goes on from JAVBLF010000071.1 coordinate 40,520, forward strand.
CTCAGCGTATCGACAACGGTGCTCGCCGCCGTCAGTTTGTCGAGGTCGAAACGCAGGTCGTAGAAGCTTTCGAGCAGGGCTGCCTGCGTCAGCGAGTAGCGTTCGCCGCGTTTGGACAATACGAATTCCCCATACGCGAACAACTGCGTGCATGCCATGAGCTGGCTGCCCTGTTTGCGGCAGCCGCGTGCGATTAGATCCACCCGGCCAAAGTCGGACGTGACCAGCGTGATCATCCGGTCGTAGTCCTGGTAGTTCGTGTAACGTGCGACCAAACCCGTCGTCTTCCAGCTTTCCATATTGTTTCCCATTCGCGGCATCGAATTTTGTCCCGTCTCATTGTACCGCAAGCAGGGTCTTCCGTCGAGCGGTGCGTGGGTTGTGAGGGATTTTTGTCTAGTCGATGGGCTCTGGTGAAAGTGGCTGCGGTCGGTGAAGCAAGTCGTCGATCCCGACATCCGGATGATGGTAGCGGCTCCGGCTGCGCGTTTTTTCACCGTACTGTATGGCCGATTTTGGGCACCAGTTGATGCAAGCGAAGCAGTGTTCGCAGCGATGTTGCCAGACCGGACGGCTCTCTGTCAGCCGAATGTTCTGCACCGGACAGACCGTTTCACATATGCCACAGCCGACACAGTTTTTGTCGGCATAAAAATCCACATCAAGCGCAGCTATGTTTTTGTACAGGCGATTGAGCGCAATCTTCGGCCAGACCACATGGTTATGCCGCTTGCAACGGATTTCTTCCGCAGCGGCAAGTGTGCTTTGGGTCGCCTGCTTCAAACGTTTGCGGGTTTTATCGGTGATCGCGACGTCGTATTCCCGAACGTAGTTTCCCGCAAACTGGATTGCCTTGCCATAAGAAAGCGCAGCACCCTTTTTCTGCAAGAGTTCATGGACGAAACTCACAGCGCCTCGGGCGATTGCGCCAGGGCCTCCCGACGTAACGACGGCAAAACAGTAGGCGTCGGGGGGGATGGAAAGCCGCTCGATAAAGTCTTTGACAAGCCGCGGCAATTTGCCGTAATACACCGGAAATACAAATCCGATCGCGGTGGCATCGCTCGGGCCTTCGCCGACAAATTGCGCGTCGCACATGGGGCGAATCTCGGCGTGTTCAATGCGACTCGCAAGCGTTCGAGCCGCAAAGAGGGAATTGCCCGTCGCGGAAAAGCAATAGATCGTCGTTCGACCGCTCTGATGTCCTTCGTTGCTTTGAGATGCATTTGCCATGGTCAAGTTCCTCCTCACAAGATAGACCGAAACGATAAGCAAAACGACGGTCAATGGGTCGCTCAACACATAGGCAATCCAATATATCGTCTTGAAATCCAAAAGCAGAACGCCCAAGAGCTTGGAGAGCGTTTTTACCACCAAAGCCACCAGCCACATCACATTGAGTGAGAGAAATGCGCTCTCGGGAATATCCGCAATTTGCGGCAATTTGAACGGCTTTGCGACCAGATGAAATATGCTTTTTTTGCGGATCGTCAGGATGAATGCCACGATCACAAGTATACAATTGCTGACGAGGGGGGTGAGAAAATAATATTTGTCATTGCCAGTAAAATAGATCGCGGCGAACGATATGATCATGCCCAAGATTCCGATCAGTTGCGAACCTGGTAGCTTCCTTGTTCTAATAAACGTGAAAATTGCGACAAGAAAAGATACCGCGCCGCTGATGATCACGGCCGGTAAAATGCCCCAAACCGAGTAGCAAACGAAAAACAGGATGGTCGGCAAAAGCAGAAATACGAGTCGCTTGAGAATGCTTTGATTCACGCCATCACCATATTTGATCCGATACGCATGTTGTGATCTGCAAGTGGCGCGGTCACATTACTGAGCGCGCAATTGCCGTTCATAGAATCATTCTAACACGCATTCCGAAGTATTTATAGGTCTTTCATTTCTTGACTTGTTTGGAGCTCATCGCCGATCAGCAATGGTCCCACCATTTCTGATGGGACCATTGCATCCATGCTCGTTTTGACAAACGCTATTTTTTCCTGTAATCGACATCGCACCAATGGCTCTGTCTCATGTCAAAGAGGTATATCAGAATCAAAGGCAGCACAAGGAGGACGATCCACCACTGCCATAGCTGCCATGCGGGCTCAACCGCGGTCCACTGTGCATACAAGGTCAAATCGCGATTGAGAGTCACGGTATCACCAGGAGCATAGGATTGCCCGCTGCCATCCGGCGCGGTGTTCCAGCCGGTGAAGTTGTAGCCAATGCGGGTAATCCCGGTTGACTCCAGAGGCAGAATCGTGTCGGTATAACTCGGTGTGATATCCGGTCCGGCATACTGACCCTTACCGCCATTGCTCTCATACGTCACGTGGAAGAGCAGCACATCTGTGCCAGTAAAATTGATGTCGTAGTTGTTGAGGGGATGATCTCCGATGCTCGGGCTTGCAAACTGGATGTTGGGGTAGAGCACCAACGCGTTTTCGGGCGGCGTATAGGCCACAGAAGCCATGTTTCCAGCAAAAATCGTCTCATCGCTCGTGGTTAGATTGCTGTAGTCCGTGGTGTTCTCGGAATAGATTCCGCCACCATAGCCGTTTAACGCGGTGTTGTTGATGATGGAGCTTGCCCCGCTGATGGCAGCATTTCCACCGCTGGTGAGATAGATGCCGCCACCGTCCTTTCCGGCGGCATTCGCGTTGACACTGCCGCCACGCATGTCAAGTTCCGTTCCGGTGTTCAGGTAAATGCCCGCGCCGTTTGCGGATGAATTGCCATTAACAGACGAAGAGCCCTCCATCGTCAGCACAGACAGGTCGTTTTGCAGATAAATCCCGCCGCCTCTGCCGTCGTCGTCTTCAGTCACCGAGTTGCCGAAGACGGAAGCGTTCTCCGACAGATGGACCGTCGAATTGCTCGCAAACACGCCGCCGCCAGAACCCAAACGGGTTGTGTTACCACTGATCCGCGCGTTTCCGCTCATCGTCAACGCAGAAGTGTTCATCCCGACGCCTGCGGCCTGGGTATCCGCGTTGTTATCGGAAATCGAGGCATCAAAGCCCATGTGGAGTTCGCTGTTTTCTAAATAAACGCCTCCGCAATAGTAGTCCGTTGCGGTGTTGCCTGAAATGCGCGGCGCATCGCCGTCCTGCGTCCCCATATTGACGATGCTGCCTTCAATGGCAAGCAGGCCAGCGCCGACCCTGCTGCCTCCTACCGTATTGTTGGAGATGGTGGCGTTTTCCGTCATCGTCAAAGTGCTGGCCTTGATGGCGAGGCCGCACGCGTTGTTTTCGGAAATGGATGCGTTGCCACTCATATTGACCGTTCCGTTATAGCACGAGACTGAGACATCGGGCTTCACGCCGGTGATCAGCCCACCCATCATGTTAAACGTGCCGCCCACATTGGGATTGGAAGTGTCTCCGATGGTAACAGCCCTGCTGGCGCTGTCGCTCGATACGTTTTTGAGCACAGCTCCGTCATGCATCGTAAACGTGGCGTCGTTGACCCTGACCAGCGTTGTATAAACTCCATTGCCATCGAGCGTAATGTCTTCAAGTGTGAATTCTGCTTTGTTTCTCACCAAAAACATATTGCTTCTGGCAGCGCTGCCCCAGGTTAAGGTTGCGCCCCCCGACGACTTGATCGTCAAATCGCGCGTGATCTGATACCCAGTCGGCAACGTGATGTCATTCGCAACGACGATCATCGTTTCAGATGAACCGATGGCGTCGGTTAAACTCTGTACGTCCGTCACAATGGTTTCAGCCGATGCCGTCTGTGTGTCGCCCATGGCGCATAGGATTGCCACAGTCAGAACGAAGACGGCCAAAGCCCATTGTATGAACCTGCGTTTTTTAAGCATAGTAGCCTCCTATTTACACAAGGGTTCCAATGCATACTATGCCAGTACCATGTTGTGTGTGTCTTAGCCGTGTTGACCACGCTTATGCCAGCACTTTTCCGTAGATCCGAAAGTCATCGTGCTCGCGCACGGCGATCGGGGGGTATTTTTTGTTCAATGAAAGAAGCCGATCGCCCTGCATTCGCTTGCAAAACGCCTCGCCGTTGAGCAAAAAAATGCCGATCTCACCGTCTCGCAAATTCGGTTGCGGCTCGACGTATACGATCTGCTTGTCGACAAAGCGCGGCTCCATGCTGTCGCCACTGATCCGCACGGCGTAAGTCGCGCCAATGGGTACGGACTCGTCGACCTCGATCAGTTCGCAGTCATCGCTGTCCAGAAATGAGCCGGTACCCGCGGAGACGGGCATGGCGTATAGGGGTACCCTCCGCAGCAGGCGAGGCGCTTCCATTTCCGGATTCATCAAAAAGTCGTCGCTCTTCGATAACAACGCAATGTACTCCTGGGCGCGCTGCCGTCCCTTCGCGTTCAACCTGGAAAACGGGCTCAAGCCCTCGCCGTCGGATCGGGCGCGCGGAGACAAAAAGGTTCCGTAGATGTCTGCGATTCCGTAGTGTTCGCACATGAAAAGAAAGCGCTCGACATCGGGCAAGGCGCGGCCGTTTTCCCAGTTGCTGACTGTCCTGATCGTCGTTTGTCGGCCCAGCCCTGTCAAATATGCAGCGACCTGCTGCTGTGTCAGCATGTTCTTGAGCCGGTATTCGGCCAAGATTTCGTGGATTGCCATATTTTATCACCTAGCAGCATTATACCTGATGGCAGCGCCATGCGCCAGTAAAATTCTCAAAATTGCGCATAAAATTCTGTTTACTTCTCAAATTAAGGAGGGTATAATCATCGTATCGAAGCATGAAGGAGCTGTGAGTGAAAATGGGCGTTCCCGTTGTCGTCTTTGGCGAGGAAGCTCGATCGTTGCATCGCGAACACTCCATCCGGCTTGCCGTGGCTTGGCGGCAAGATTTCGAAACGTTGGAACGGACGATCGTCGATCTGCGCGCTCGTTTTGGAAGCAGCGTTGTCCTTCGCGCAAAGGTACGCAAAGGGAAACACGTGGGGAGGGTTTGACATGCGTCAAATCGAGTACAACAATCCCGCAAAGGTCTACGTGTACGTGAATGTGGACTTTGCCGAAGATGGCCGAATGATCCCGCGCTTCATCGTATGGGAGGATGGGCGGCGATTTGAAGTGGACGAGGTGCTGGACGTGTGCCGCGCCGCATCGCGACGCGCAGGGGGGGTCGGCGAGCGCTATCTGTGCAAAATCGCGGGAAAGGAAGTCCCCTTGTACTTCGAATCTCCGAAATGGTTCATGGAAAGGAAATGATGTCGTGTGTGTGCGCTCATCTGTGACATATGCAGTCAGGCCCGATGGCGCTCGGGGCAATTCGGGTCGCGCGCAATTTCAACATGCTCCAGCGTGTTTCTCCATCCATCGAAAAGCAGCATGCTACCCCAGGGAGGCTTTCCAATTCCGAGTAAAATCTGGATGCACACGCTCGACTGCATGCTCCCGAGGATACCCGCTGTGCATCCGATGATCGGGGTCTTGGGCGGCTCTGCTTCTGAACGCAGCCCCATACACCGCAAACATGACGATTCTCGCCGAACCGCCATCACGTAGCCACAAAAATCCCGCACACCTGCCTCGACCAGCGGGATGTCGCATCGTAGGCAAACGCGGTTTACGAGCAGGCGCGTCGGATCGTTGTCCACACAATCGACGACGACGTCAACGCCATCCAGCAGACGCGCTGCATTGTCATGGGAAATGGATTCGCATGCGGCTTGGATCGCAATGTGTTCGTTCAACGCATGGAGCTTCTCATAAGCAGATTCGCTTTTTTTTCGCCCCATATCGGTGGAAGTGTGAAGAAATTGCCGATTGAGATTCGTCTCATCGACCGTGTTGCCATCGACGAGGCGGATCGTTCCGACGCCGGCACAAGCGAGGTAGGTCAAAACAGGCGCTCCCAATCCGCCTGCGCCGACGACCAAAACCGTTGCGTTTGACAATCGCTCTTGCCCCTTCTGGCCAATTTGCGGGATCAAAATTTGTCGGTCATAGCGCATACGGCAAGCTCCTCTCCTGGTCCGCCTTTCTTGGTACAAAAAAAGGCATACGCAATGCGCGATAGCCTTTATTAGACCTGTCCGGAAACCCCATTCCGGCATCTAACCGGCAAATATTCCGCTCTGCCGCGTCTACGCCTCCTAGCAGAATTTCTTCGATTATGCGTCGTCGGCGCTTCCTTGCATAACGAAAGATTTGCTCGGATACCTCCCGAAAGCGGGTTTCCGGACGGGTCTATTCAGTACGGGTGGCGTCATCCGCCGGCGACGATTTCCAACGCAAACGCGCAGCTTGTCATGACTATAGTCTTTCCGCAATGATTTGTCAAACGGGGCGGATCATGCGCCGAACGCACGCGTATGCTGCGCAACGTTCACGATCGCGGAAAAGGGGAGCGTCCGGATGCTTGAATTGCGCCAAACGGCGTAGTATAATGAACCCAAACGGATCACACATGCAACTCCGAGCGGATGTCGCCAGAACGGTCTCATCCGCCAATGGGTCGGTTTGGGAACGGATCGGCCTGCCACACCTTGCGAAGGAGTCCATGAAAAGCTTTGCTTTTCATGGACTTTTTGTTCTTGCCGGAAACAAATGAGCGATCGAGGGCGCAACTCCGATAACAAGATGACGCGCCTTGGGAGGAATGTCGCATGTCCAAAAAACTACTCGCCAAAGAAATGAACAAGTGCATCGGCTGCTTTACTTGCATGACGGTTTGCGCGGCGTCGAATCATCATAGCCATTCTCTGCAAAAGAGCGCCATTCGCATCATGTCGAGCGGTGGAATCTCGTCGGGCAAGATGATCGCCCGCGTTTGCCTTTCCTGCACGGATGAACGCTCCTGTGCGGAAGCCTGTCCCACCGGCGCACTCGTCAAGCGCCCGGGCGGTGGCGTCGTCTTGCGCGGGGAGCTCTGCATCGGCTGCGGCCACTGCGAACAGGCGTGCATCGTTTCGGCGATCACCATGGACCCTGAAGAGAAAAAACCTATCGTTTGCCGTCAATGTGGCTTGTGTGCGCGCTATTGCCCGCATGGGTGCCTGAAGATGGAGGAGATTGCCAATGCTCTATAAAGACTACATCAGCGTACTCTACGTCGATCTCAATGCCGAAAAGATCCGCATCGTGCGCCGGACGGATCTCGTGGATTATCTGGGCGGGGTCGGCGTGGCGGCACGCCTTTTGGAGGAAAACATCAAACCCGGTGCCCCGCCGCTCGATCCCTCCCAACCTGTCATTTTTGCGAACGGCGCACTCAGCAGCATTTTCCCCGTCATCACGAAAACGGTGGCCATGTTTGTGTCGCCTTTGACCGGCGAGCTGGGTGAGAGCTATGCGGGTGGCCGTCTCGCGATGAGCATGTTTAACGCCGGGTACGACGCGATCGTCATCACTGGGATCTCGCGACGGCCCACTTACCTGTCGATCAGCAGCAACGACATCGAATTCCGCGATGCGCGCGCGCTTTGGGGCACGGACATCGGCCAGACGGGCAGCATGATCCGCGGGCGAGAAGGCGGCCACGGCAAGCGCTCGATCATCCGCATCGGCGAGGCAGGCGAGAACCAGGTCGCTTTTGCGAGTGCCTGCGTCGACACCTATCGCCATTTTGGTCGCCTTGGCCTCGGCGCTGTCCTGGGATCGAAGCGACTCAAAGCGGTGACCGTCATCGGCGACGGCAACTTGCCGATCGCCAACTTCCCGAAGTACTTCAAAACCTGGCGCAAAATCTATGACAGATGCACGCAAACCGACATGATGAGCAAATACCACGACGCAGGAACGCCGATCAACATCCTGCCGCTGAACGCGTCGGGCGGTCTGCCCACGCGCAACCTCCAAGCAACGACTTTTGCGCATGCCGACGAGCTGTCCGGCGAGAACTTCGCGAAAAAACACCTCATCCGGAAAAACGCTTGCTCCGGTTGTCCGGTCGGCTGCATCCACATTGCACAACTCCGCCGCGAATTCGCCGAACACGGACACGAGTACGAGGTCGTCAAAGTCGGCTACGATTACGAACTGATTTACGCGTTGGGAACCTTCTTGGGCATGGAACGCACAGAGGATGTGCTCGATCTGATCGATCGCGTCGAACTGTTCGGACTCGACGCCATGTCGGCGGGGGTCGCGCTGGGTTGGGCGACGGAAGCGCTCGAAAAGGGCATCGTTCCGCTCGAAGACACGATCGTCCCGCTGGCATTTGGCGACGTCGAATGCTACAAACAGGCGCTCGAACACCTGTCCAAGCGCAGCAACTTTTTCTACTACAACCTGGGAGAAGGCGTCGCAAAGGCCGGCAAGATCTACGAAGGCGAGGATTTTGCCATGCAGATCGGTGGAAACGAGATGGCCGGCTACCACACGGGCTATGGTTCGCTTGTGGGACAGGCCGTCGGCGCGCGTCACAGCCACCTCTGCAATGGCGGGTACGCGATCGATCAGGGGAAAGACGCCAAAGACCTCAGCCCCGAAGATCTGGTCAACAAGATCTACAAGGAGGAGGTCGAGCGCTGTGTCGTCAATTCCCTCATCATGTGCCTGTTTGCCCGCAAAGTCTACGATCGCGACATGATTCTCGAAGCGTTCCAAGCAGTCGGACGCGATATGACGAACGAAAAACTGGATGAAATCGGCAAACGCATCTATCGCACCAAGCTGCGCATCAAGCAGCTTCTCGGATTTCGGACACAGGACATCCGCTTTCCGAAGCGCTACTTCGAAACCGAGAGCGCGAACGGCCAGCTTGACGAATCGAAAGCGTATCAAATGCTGGAACTTTACGCGCAGACTTGCAACAAACTGATGCAGGAAGAGATGCAGCCATGATCGTTGAACTCGAATTCGTCTCGCCGCCCAATTCCGGAGAGACAACCCGTACCGTTTCGCTGCAAGCGGGCGCTACCGTGCTGGACGCGCTCACCGCTGTGGGATGCTCGACCGACGAAGCCTGGATCGTCATCGCTGAAGGTGTGCGTCTCGCCCTGGATGGACCACTGTCCGACGGACAAAAACTCAAAGTCTACCAGCCCATCATTGGCGGCTAAAGATCCTCATATGGCACTGACAACCGTGCTTGGTTTTCGCAAAGTGCCTGACGATTATGACCTGCATGGCAGTCGAAGCCGCCGATCCTTTGATGGGCGGCTTCACTATGGTGGGGTCGCAACTTGTATGGGTTCACTCCAATCGAAGCACATGGTATGATGTACTGACAAAACGTTATGAACGCATTGGAGAAACCATGAATAACGAAAATCTTGTTGAGAACTTGCATATCCGTTTCGCAAGACCCGACGATGTGCCCTCGATCCTCCGCTATATCAAAGAACTCGCCGCGTACGAAGAACTTCTCGACGAAGTAACCGCGACCGAGGAACTGCTGCATGAATGGCTGTTCCAACGGAAAAAAGCCGAGGTGATCATCGGCGAAATCGACAGGGAACCCGTCGCGTTTGCGCTCTTCTTCCACAATTTCTCCACGTTTTTGGGGAGGGCCGGAATTTACCTGGAAGACCTATACGTTACACCGGCAGCGCGAAACGTCGGCGTCGGCAAAGCCATGTTGGCGAAACTTGCGCAAATTGCCGTCGAAAGGGAATGCGGCCGCTTGGAATGGTGGTGTCTCGACTGGAACAAAAGCAGCATCGGCTTCTATCTTTCGCTCGGCGCGGAAGCCATGAACGACTGGACGGTGTACCGGCTTGCAGGCGATACCTTGACGAAGCTGGCGCAAGCGTCGAATTCCGGTTTGCCGCCAACTCCAAGTGAAGCAAAGCTTGACACTTAAATCGATCGAAGCTACACATGCAAAACCCGAATCAGCCTCCAACCTGACAGGCGAGAGGCTTTTTTGCGCGATTGCCCCGCGCCGCAGCCCATGCGCGCGTGTTTAGCAGGTGCGTCAAATGACGACAATCAACAGACAGCGGGAATGAAATCGACACAAAGCGCAATTTTTCGACCGCCAAGCAGGAATCGGGCATCGCGGCGGCGTATGTATACGCATGAGCCATTGGAAACGATCGAAGGAGGCGAAGGCGATGAACGCGCGCGAATGGCAAATCGAAGTGGAAAGGCGCAACTTGTCGCCCTATGCCGCACGCAGCGATGCCAGCCGTGGTCGGGCGCGCCCGATCCCGCCTTGCGATCTGCGCACCGAGTTTCAGCGCGACCGCGATCGGATCCTCCACTGCAAATCCTTCCGCCGCCTGAAGCACAAGACCCAAGTCTTCCTGCTGCCCGACGGCGATCACTACCGCACACGCCTGACGCACACGCTCGAAGTGTCGCAGATCGCGCGCACGATATCGCGCGCGCTGCGGCTGAACGAAGACCTGACCGAAGCGATCGCGCTCGGCCACGATCTCGGCCACACCCCCTTTGGGCATGTCGGGGAAAACGTGCTCAACGAGCTGCTGCCGGGCGGTTTCGAGCACAACGTCCAAAGCTTGCGCGTCGTCGAGGCGCTCGAGCACGAGGGCGAAGGGCTCAACCTTTGTTTCGAGGTGCGCGACGGCATCGTTCACCACAAGCGTAACGGCAGACCGGCGACGCTCGAAGGCAAAGTCGTCAGCTACGCCGACCGCATCGCGTATCTGAATCACGACATCGACGACGCCGTCCGCGCGGGCGTGCTGTGCGAAGCCGATCTGCCGAACGATTGCGTGCGCATCCTCGGCGACAGCCACGGCAAACGCATCGACACCATGATCAAAGACGTCGTTTCGACGAGCTTTGATCGGCCCGCCATCGCCATGAGCGAGCCTTGCGAGTCGGCGATGAACGCCCTGCGCGACTTCATGTTCGCGCACGTCTACACCGATTCCGACGCCAAGCGGGAAGAAGGCAAAGCCATGCACGTGCTCGAGGCGCTCTTTGCGCGCTACACCGCGTCGCCCACGCTCATGCCTGACGAATTCATCCGCCGCATCCCGACTGACGGCATCGAGCGCGCCGCCGCCGACCACATTGCCTGCATGAGCGATCGATACGCCATACGTGAATATGAACGCTATTTCGTTCCGCAAAGCTGGAATGCATAAAATTGCATGACGGCACAAAAAATGGGCATGCCGTCGTGTACGCTGTGAGAAAAAGTCACGGGAATGAGAAGGATATATACCCACAAAGCGCGAAATACTACAGCGTGAAATTGGAATGCGTCTCGCGGCCATGCGCCGCTTGAAATGGAGGATCATGTCCCGTTTCCCAGAACCTTGGATGCAAGAGTTGTTGGCGCGCACCGACATCGCCGATCTCGTCGGCGAATACCTGGCGCTCCGGCCAAACGGCGGGCGCCTTTGGGGGCTTTGCCCCTTCCATGGCGAGAAAACGGCGTCGTTTAGCGTCTCGCGCGAGAAACAGCTCTATTATTGCTTTGGTTGCCACGCCGGTGGCGGCGCGGTGCAGTTCGTCATGGCGATCGAGAAGATGACCTTTCCCGAGGCCGTGCAACACCTGGCCCAGCGCGCCAACTTGGCGCTGCCCGACAGGGTCGACGACGCGGCGCTCCAAAGGGACAACGAGCGCCAGAAACGCATCCTGGCCGCCAACCGCGAGGCCGCGATCTTTTACCACGCCCAACTGCGCGGCGAAGAAGGCGCAAAAGTGTGGCCCTACCTGGACAAGCGTGGCGTGACCGCCGCGACGGCCACGGTGTTTGGACTCGGTTTCGCGCCGGAACGCTGGGACGCGCTCGTTATCGCGCTCGGTGAAAAGGGTTTCACCGAAGAAGAATTGCTGCTCGCCGGCCTGGCGAGGCGCAAAGAGAAACGGATTTACGACAACTTCCGGAACCGCCTGATCTTCCCGATCATCGCGTCCGGACGCCAACGACAGGTGATCGGCTTCGGCGGACGCGCGATCGACGGCGGCGAACCCAAATACCTCAACACGGCGGAAACACCGGTTTTCAACAAGAGGCGCCATCTCTACGGGCTCAACCTGCTTCCGACGGCGACGCCCGATTCGATCGCGCTCGTCGAGGGCTATATGGATGTCGTCAGCCTCCGTCAAAACGGCGTCGCGACGGCGGTCGCCACGCTGGGGACGGCGCTGACCGAACAGCAGGCGCGCAAAATCAAGCGCTACACGAACCGCGTCTTTCTCGCCTACGACGGTGACGAAGCCGGACAAAACGCCGCCATGCGCGGATTGGACATCCTGCGGCGCGAAGGGCTGGACGCCCGCGTTGTCGCCTTTCCACCCGGCCAGGATCCCGACGACTTCGTCCGCGCGAACGGCAAAGCGGCCTTCGACGCGCTCTGTACCGACGCGCGCTCCTATGGCGACTTCAAGCTCCGCCGCATGGCACTTTCGCACGATCTGACGACCGACGACGGCCGAACCGCCTACGCGCGTGAAGGCAGCCTCTTCATTGCGCGACTTTCCCCCGTCGAGCAAGAGCGTTACTATCCCTTGCTTTCGCGCGCGACCGGCTTCAGCGTCGTGGCACTGCGCGGCGAGGCCGCCCTGCAAAGCGAGAAAAACCAAGAAAACACGGCAAATCAAGGCCTTGGCAAGAATAGGCAACTCAATAATCGGAATACTAAAGACATTCAGCTGTCGCCCATTTCAGGCGATCGCCTCGAAACGGAACGAATTTTGATCCGTATGGCCGCCGAAAACGAAGCGCTGCGCGAACAGGTGCGATCCGGAGCGGCTTACTTTCGCCACGAAGCGCACCGCCTCTTCCTCGCCAAGATGGAAGCGGCGCCAAACGCGGATCCCGCTCTGCTCATGAGCGAGCTGGACGATGCCGACGCGGCGGCGATCTCCGCAGCCCTCGCCGGATCGGAGATCGGGGACGCGCCTTCGGTATGCGCCTACTCGCTGCGAAAGCTCGAGCGATACGACCTCGTCGATCGGCGTTCCGCCCTCCAGCGCGAGGCCGACGACGCAGCGACGACGCTCGATCGCCGCATGGCCTGTATATCCGAAATCCGAGTGATCGCCGACCGCTTGGACACGCTCGACGAAACATGACCAAACCCCAGGCGCGCAAGCGCTGACGTACGATAGAGAAAGCCAAGAAGGAAGGAGTGGGCGCATTTGAGCGGTAACGAAAGGGTGCAGCAAGCGATCGATGAGCTCGTCGCCCTCGGCAAAAGCAAGGGCATGATCGAGGAAAAGGAGATCAACAAAACCCTCGAAAAGCTCGATATCGATGCCGAGCAGATCGACGCGCTGTACCGCAACCTGGACGAGCTCAACATACCGGTTGTGCGTGAAGCGACGCCGGATTTGTCGGGAGAGCTTCTTGCGATGATGGACGCCCAGGGCGAGCAGGACAAAAATGTCGACGCCGAGGTCGAAAAAGAAGATCTGTCGGTTCCTGATGGCATCAACATCGACGATCCAGTTCGCATGTACCTCAAGGAGATTGGCAAAGTACCGCTTTTGACGGCGGATGAGGAGATCAACATCGCCAAACGCATGGCCGACGGCGACGATGAGGCGAAGCACCAGCTCGCCGAAGCCAACCTGCGACTTGTCGTCAGCATAGCCAAGCGCTATGTCGGCCGCGGCATGCTCTTTCTCGACCTGATTCAAGAAGGAAACCTCGGCCTCATCAAGGCCGTTGAAAAATTCGATTACAGCAAGGGCTATAAATTCAGCACCTACGCCACCTGGTGGATCCGCCAGGCGATCACCCGCGCCATTGCCGACCAGGCGCGCACCATCCGCATCCCCGTCCACATGGTCGAGACGATCAACCGCTTGATTCGTGTTAACCGCCAGCTCTTGCAGGAATACGGCCGCGAACCCAAGCCCGACGAGATCGCCGCCGCCATGGGCATCACCGAGGACAAAGTGCGCGAGATCATGAAGATCGCGCAGGAGCCCGTCTCCCTCGAAACGCCGATCGGCGAAGAGGAAGACAGCCACCTCGGCGACTTCATCCCCGACGACGACGCGCCCGCCCCTGCCGAAGCCGCCGCGTTTACGCTGCTGAAAGAGCAGCTCATGGACGTGCTCGACACCCTGACCCCGCGCGAAGAGAAGGTGCTCCGCCTCCGTTTCGGCCTCGACGACGGCAAGGCGCGCACCCTCGAAGAGGTCGGCCGCGAGTTCAACGTCACACGTGAACGCATCCGACAGATCGAGGCCAAGGCCCTCCGAAAGCTCCGCCACCCTTCGAGGAGCAAGAAGCTCAAGGATTTCCTCGATTGATCGGGGATACGGGTTTTTTCTTCTACTTTTTTGAAAAAAAGTAGCAAAAAATTTTTGTACGCCTTCGGCTCTCCCGGCATGGACTGCTTCCGCAGCCCATGCCGTTATTTCGTCTGTGCAGGTTCCGAGTGAGGTTACGCATGAAAACGTCCGATTTCTACTACGATTTGCCGCAGGAGTTGATCGCTCAAACGCCGCTCCCGCAGCGCGACGCGTCGCGGCTTTTGGTGTTGCGCCGGGAAGATGGGCAATTGCTCGACAGGCATTTCAACGAGATCGGGGCGTTTTTGCGCCCGGGGGATTGTCTCGTCGTCAACCGGACCCGTGTCATGCCGGCGCGTCTGATCGGGGAGCGCATGACCGTAGACGGTTCGATAGGCGGGCGGATGGAGTTTCTGCTTTTGCGGCGCATCGAGGGCGATCGCTGGGAAACGCTCGTCAAGCCGGGCAGGCGGGCGAAGACGGGGAGCCGCTTCGTTTTCGGGGGCGAATTGCAGGCGACGATCTGCGAAAGCACGCCGGACGGTGGGCGTGTCGTTGCGTTTGCGTACGAGGGAATCTGGGAGGAAGTACTCGACCGTCTGGGACAAATGCCCCTCCCTCCCTACATCACCGAACGCCTCGACGATCGCGAGCGCTACCAGACCGTCTACGCCAAAGAAGAAGGCTCAGCCGCCGCGCCGACAGCCGGACTGCACTTCACGCCCGCGCTGATCGAAAGCCTGAAAGGGCAGGGCGTTTTTTTTGAGAGCGTACTGCTGCACGTCGGTTTGGGGACTTTCCGTCCCGTCAAAGCCGAGGACATCTCCGCGCACCACATGCATAGCGAGTATTACGAAATCGATGCGGAAACGGCACAGCGGATCAACGCCGCGCGAAGGGCGGGCGGGCGGATCGTATGCGTCGGCACGACGAGCTGCCGCGTCTTGGAGAGCGTCGCAGATACTGACGGCCAGCTCCACGCCCAGTCCGGCTGGACGGACATCTTTCTCTCGCCCGGGTATCGGTTCCGTGCGACCGATGCCCTGATCACAAACTTCCACCTTCCGGAATCGACTTTGCTGATGCTGGTCAGCGCCCTCGCCGATCGCGAGAGCATCCTGAAGGCGTATGCGCATGCCGTCCGCGAACGCTACCGCTTTTTTTCCTTCGGCGACGCGATGTTGATCCAATAGCCTTGCAGCTCCCATTTCAAGCATCGGATCTGCGCGAAAAGTTCTGAATGCACCGAGTCGCGGATCCAGTAACCAAGCAGTTTCCATAGCAACCGTCGACCCTTTGTGAAAAAAAATCCGGAATGTCCGCCATCAAGGTGGCGGGCATTCCGGGGCACCGCAGGTGTACAAAAGTTTTTTGCTACTTTTTTTCAAAAAAGTAGAGGAGAAAACCTATGTTTACTTTCGAACTCACCCACGTCTGCTCCCAGTCCGGCGCCCGCGCGGGCGTCTTCCACACCCCGCATGGCGACATCGAAACCCCCGTGTACATGCCCGTCGGCACGCAAGCGACGGTGAAGGGCATGACGCCGCGCGAGATGCACGAGATCGAGACGCAGATATTGCTGTCCAACACCTACCATTTGTACTTGAGGCCGGGGCACGAGCTGGTTCGGGAGGCAGGTGGGCTGCATGCGTTCATGGGCTGGGACGGTCCGATCCTGACGGACAGCGGCGGGTTTCAGGTGTTTTCGCTGGGGGATCTGCGCAAGATTCGGGAAGAGGGT
Organism: Eubacteriales bacterium; assembly: GCA_031553675.1. GTDB lineage: Bacteria > Bacillota > Clostridia > Christensenellales > CALWSW01 > JAVBLF01. The sequence continues at coordinate 56,396 of JAVBLF010000071.1, forward strand.
GTGGAGTTTCGCTCGCACTTGGACGGAAGCAAGCATTTGTTTACGCCGGAGAGCGTGATGGCGATCGAGCAGGCTTTGGGGGCGGACGTCGCGATGGCGTTCGACGAGTGCGTGCCCTATCCGAGCGACAAG